>NZ_JBEXRO010000006.1:218076-301699 GCF_040613095.1 Streptomyces sp. NPDC006309
GTCGCCGTTTGTCCGGGTCGTGCTCGTGTGCGTCCGGTCGCGGCCTCGGGGGTCGCCGTCTGTCCGGGTCGTGCTCGCGTACGTCCGGTCGCGGCCTTGGCGGTCGCCGTCTGTCCGGGCCGGCCGGAACGCGTCCGCCGCGTTCGCCGGGCCCGGGACAGCGCCGGCCGGCGTGTGGTCCACCTGCACTACGCCGACGCCGCCCGCGCGGCCGCCCGCAGCCGCTTCCGGCCGCTCGCGGACGCGACGGAGGCGGCCCGGTCGTGCTTCGGCCCGGACGAGCGGTCCGCGGCGTTGCGTTTCCCGACCGCGCCCGACGAGGAACTCTCCCGCATACCCTGACCCCCCGGGACGGGCGGCATCCGCCGGTCCGCCGGGGGCGGTCCCGCATCCGTCGACTCCTCGGGACCGGAAGCAGCAGGTGTCCGCCGTGCGATCACGGCACCCCCATGACCCGATGACCGGGACAGCCGGTCAGCGGGATGTCCGCCTCCGTCCCGAGCCAGGAGAGAGATGGCCGCCCCTTCCCTCCGTACCGCCCGCCTGCTCCTCCCCTTCGCCCTCCTCGCCGCCTGGCTGGCCGTCGGCGGCTTCCTGGGGCCGTTCGCCGGGCGCCTCGGCGAGGTCTCCACCAACGACCAGGCCGCCTTCCTGCCGCGCAGCGCCGAGTCCACCCGGGTCCTCACCGAACAGCGGGCCTTCCGGCAGCGGGAGACGCTGCCCGTGATCGTCGTGTGGACCGCCGACGGGGGCGGCTCCGTACGCCGGCAGCAGGCCGCCGCCACCACCGCCCTCGCCTCGCTCACCCGGACGCCGGGCGTGGCCGGCCGGACCTCGCCGGCCCTGCCCGCCGAGGACGGCAGGGCACTGCAAGGGGTCGTTCCGCTGCGGCCGGACCTGGGGGGCCGGCTCCCGGCGGCGCTCGACCGGATCCGCGCCGCCGCGGACCGCGTGCCGGGCACGACCGCGCAACTGGCCGGACCCGCCGCGACCCAGGGGGATCTGGGCGACGCCTTCGCCGGCATCGACGGCCTGCTCCTCGGCGTCGCGCTCGCCGCGGTCCTGGTCATCCTGCTGCTCGTCTACCGCAGCGTGCTGCTGCCGTTCCTCGTCATCCTGAGCGCCGTCTTCGCCCTCGGGCTGGCCTGCGCGCTCGTCTACGCCCTGGCCGACCACGGGACGGTACGCGTCGACGGGCAGGTGCAGGGCATCCTGTCCATCCTGGTGATCGGCGCGGCCACCGACTACGCCCTGCTGTTCAGCGCCCGCTACCGCGAGGAACTCACCCGGCACGCCGACCGGTTCACGGCCGCCCGGGCGGCGCTGCGCCGGTCCTGGGGGCCCATCACCGCCAGCGCGGCCACCGTCGCCCTCGGCCTGCTCGCCCTCCTGCTCAGCGACCTGACCAACAACCGGTCGCTCGGACCGGTCGGCGCCCTCGGCATCGGCTGCGCCCTGCTCAGCAGCCTCACCTTCCTGCCGGCCGCGCTCGTCCTCCTGGGCCGCAGCGCCTACTGGCCCACCCGGCCCCGGGCCACCGACGGCACGGACAGTGCCCACGGACTGTGGCAGCGCGTCGCCGGTGTCGTCGACCGCTCACCGCGCACGGTGTGGGCGAGCTGCCTCGTCGCGCTGCTGGCCTGCGCCGCCTTCGCCCCCACGCTCGCCTCCAGGGGCGTCCCGCTGTCCGAGACCTTCGTCGACGACGCGCCGTCCGTCACCGCCCAGGACACCCTCGACCGGCACTTCCCCGGCGGCTCCGGCAATCCGGCCGTGGTCATCGCCGACGCGGCGCGGCTCCCACGGGTCCTCGCCGCCGCCCGGCACACCGAGGGCGTCGCCTCCGCCGCCGCTGTGAGCGCCTCCGGCCGGCCCGGCGCCGAGCCCCTGGTGGCCGGTGGCCGCGCCCGGGCCGACGTCACCCTCCGCTCGGCCGCGGACAGCGACGACGCCAGGGACACGATCGCCCGGCTGCGCAGCTCCGTGCGGGCCGTCCCGGGCGCCCATGCCGTGGTCGGCGGCTACACCGCGCAGCGGTACGACACCCTGCGCACCGCCGAACGCGACCGGACCCTGATCGTGCCCGTCGTCCTGGCCGTCATCCTCGTGATCCTGGCCGGGCTGCTGCGTTCCCTGCTCATGCCCGTGCTGCTCGTGGCCACGGTGGCGGTCAACTTCCTGGCCACCCTCGGGGTCTCCGCCCTGGTCTTCCGCCACGTGTTCGGCTTCAGCGGCACCGACCCCTCCGTGCCGCTGTACGGGTTCGTGTTCCTCGTGGCCCTCGGCGTCGACTACAACATCTTCCTGATGTCCCGGGTGCGCGAGGAGTCGCTGCGCCACGGGGTACGGCAGGGCGTCGCGCGGGGGCTGGTGTCGACGGGCGGGGTGATCACCGCGGCCGGCGTGGTGCTGGCGGCGACGTTCGCCGCCCTCGGTGTCATCCCGCTGGCCTTCCTCGCCCAGATCGCGTTCATCGTCGCCTTCGGCGTCCTGCTCGACACGCTGGTGGTGCGCTCCCTGCTGGTGCCCGCCCTGGTGCGGGACATCGGCCGCCTCGCCTGGTGGCCGGGCCGGCTGAGCCGGCGCCCCGACGTGCGGGAGGTGCCGCGGACGCCGCGGACGGCGGACGAAGTACGGTGACATGCCCGCGCTGATCCGGGGCAACAGAAGCGGTACAACATGTACATTCCGTTCGGGTCAGCGACGCAGGAGGTGGCCGCCGTGATGAGTGCCAAGGTGTTGGAGCGTTTCCCCGCAGGGTCTCCGCGGGGATCGTGGCCGGCAGAGGAATACGCGGCGGCCCGGCGTGCCGAGGGCGAACCCGCCACCGTGGTGATGGACCTGAAGTCGGACGCCTTCCTCGTCGTGCTCGACGGACAGGAGGACGAGGGCCGCGCCTGAGGCGCGGCCGTCACTCCCGGGCCAGCTCCCGCGCCCGCCGCACGAACGCGGTGTGCAGGTCCTGGGCGGCCTGCGGCACCGGCTCCGCGCGGCGGCGCTGGAGCACCAGCAGCACCCGCGTGGTCTCACCGGCGAGCGGCCGGTACGTGATCGTGCCGGACCGCTCCAACGGGTCCCCGGCCACACTGAAATCCGGCAGCACGGTCGCCCCCAGCCCCTCCGCGACCATCAGCTTGCCCATCTCCGCACCGTCGGTCGAGTACGAGAACACCGCGGTACGGCCCGCCAGCAGCCGGTGCACATAGCGGTGCATCACATACCCGGCCCGCATCGCGATCAGCGGGACACCGAGCAGGTCGTCGGCGCCGATCACCCGCAGCGCGGCCAGCGGGCTGTCCGGGCGCAGGCACACCACCGGCCGCCCGCTCAGCAGTTCGGTTCCCTCCATGTCCGCCGGGACGTCGTCGCCCTCCAGATGGTTGACGAGGCCGAGATCGAAGCCGCCCTCCGCCAGCCCGCGCTGGATGTCCGTCTGCTGGGCGCCCACCACCTCCACCTGGGTCACCGGGTGCGTGGCGCGGAACTCCCGCAGCACGGGGATCAGCAGCGGCACGGTCGCCGCGTTGACCGTGCCGACGCGCACCATACGGCTGATGCGGTGCTGTTCACCGGCCGCCGCCCGCAGCCGGTCCACCGCCTCCAGCACGCTCACGATGTGGGGCAGCAGTTCCCGGCCCGCCCCGCTCATCGTCGCGCCCGACCGCTTGCGCTCCAGCAGGTCGACACCGAGCTCCCGCTCCAGGTTCCGCACGGTCTCGCTCAACGCGGGCTGTGACAGGCGCAGTTCGTCGGCCGCCCGGCGCAGCGAGCCCAGCCGGGTCACGGCCGCTATGTATTCCAGCTGTTCCGTCCGCACCGCCGCAGAATGCGCGGCCGGCGGTGGCCGGTTCAAGGGTTTTCCTGTCACACCTTCGTTAAATTCAATGGTCCGCGATACGAGACCGGTCGGGTTTACCTTGACGGCCATATCCGGCTGCTGCCACGATCGACGGCATGACGATGCGACTGGACCTCACGCGGCGACGCCATGTCGACCTCGCGCGCGTCTCCAGCGCCTCCTGTTGCCCCGCGGCCTGATCCGCCGCGTTCCCCGCCCCACCGGACGTCTCCGGCACGCCTGATCTCCCGCGCCTTTCCGCGCCCGGAATTCCGCGTGCCCGAATGTCCTCGCGCGCATTTCCCGCAACAGGAGTTCCGCATGCCCGCAGCGCCCCTCAAATTCGCCTACTGGGTCCCCAATGTCAGCGGGGGACTCGTCACCAGCTCGATCGAACAGCGCACCGACTGGGGGTACGACTACAACCGCCGGCTCGCCGTGCTCGCCGAGAACAACGGATTCGAGTACGCGCTCAGCCAGGTCCGTTACATGGCCAGTTACGGCGCCGAGTACCAGCACGAGTCCACCAGTTTCAGCCTCGCCCTGCTGCTGGCCACCGAGCGGCTGAAAGTCATCGCCGCCGTCCACCCCGGCCTGTGGCACCCGGGGGTCCTCGCCAAACTCGGCGCCACCGCCGACCACCTGTCCCACGGCCGCTTCGCCGTCAACGTCGTCTCCGGCTGGTTCAAGGACGAGTTCACGGCGCTCGGCGAGCCCTGGCTGGAGCACGACGAACGCTACCGCCGCTCCGAGGAGTTCATCACCGCCCTGCGGCGGATCTGGACCGAGGACCACGCCGAGCTCGCCGGTGACTTCTACCGGCTGCGCGACTTCTCCCTCAAGCCCAAACCGCTCAACACCCCCGAGCGCCCGCACCCCGAGATCTTCCAGGGCGGCAACTCCACCGCCGCCCGGCGGATGGCCGGCCGCGTCTCCGACTGGTACTTCTCCAACGGCAAGGACTTCGACGGCGTCACCGAACAGCTCCGGGACGTCCGCGCGTCCGCCGCCGAAGCCGGGCGCCGGGCACCGAAGTTCGGCCTCAACGGCTTCCTCATCGCCCGCGACACCGAGGCCGAGGCCCGCGAGACCCTGCGGGAGATCGTCGCCGGGGCCGACACCGAGGCCGTCGAAGGCTTCGGCGCCGCCGTACGCCAGGCCGGGCGGTCCACGTCCGACGGCAAGGGCATGTGGCAGGACTCCACGTTCGAGGACCTGGTCCAGTACAACGACGGCTTCCGCACCGGGCTCATCGGCACACCGGAGCAGATCGCCGAACGCATCGTCGCCTACAAGAGGCTCGGCGTCGACCTCTTCCTCCTCGGCTTCCTGCACTACCACGAGGAGGTCGAGTACTTCGGCAGCCGCGTGCTGCCGCTCGTACGCGAACTCGAGGCCCGGCTGCCCGAGACGGCCGACGGGCCCGAGTCCGTGCCCGCGCACGCCTGACCGTCCCCCGCCTTCCGCACCGCACCGCGAAAGAGGTCACCGCGACATGAGCACCGTCCCGCACACCGACTGGACCGCCGGCCCCGCCCCGCGCACCGCCCAGGACTGGATCGCCCGCGCCACCGAGGTGGCCGCCGTCCTCGCCACCGACGCAGCCGCCCGCGACCGGGCCGGCGCCACCCCGTACGCCGAGATCCGGCTGCTGAAGGACTCCGGCCTCGTCACCCTCCTCGGCCCCGCCGAGCACGGCGGTGGCGGTCAGGACTGGCCGACCGCCTACCGGGTCGTCCGGGAGATCGCCAAGGCCGACGGGTCGATCGGCCAGCTCCTCGGCTACCACTACCTGTGGTTCTGGGCCGCCCGCCTGGTCGGCACCCGCGAACAGTGGGAGCACGTGGAGGCCGAGGCCTCCCGCAACCGCTGGTTCTTCGGCGGAGCCGTCAACCCGCGCGACAAGGACGTCACCGTCACCGAGGACGGTGACGACCTGGTCTTCACCGGACGCAAGTCCTTCTCCACCGGCAGCAAGGTCTCCGACGTGACCGTCCTGGAAGGCGTCCTGGACGGCACCGACCAGCACGTCTTCGCCATCGTGCCCTCCGGCAGCGAGGGACTCGCCTTCCACGACGACTGGGACAACATCGGCCAGCGGCTCACGGAGAGCGGCGGCGTCACCCTCGACGGCGTCCGCACCCCGTGGTCCTCGGCCGCCGGCTACGTGGACAAGCGGTTCCAGCCGCGCGTCTACAACACCCTCAACGTCCCCACCATCCAGCTGGTCTTCGTCAACTTCTACCTCGGCATTGCGGCCGGCGCGCTGGAGACGGCCGCCACCTACACCCGCACCAAGTCCAGGTCGTGGCTGCACGGCGGCCACGAGCGGGCGGTCGACGAACCGTACGTCATCGACACCTACGGCGACCTCACCGCCAAGCTCTGGGCGGCCGAGGCGTTCGCCGACACCGTCGCCGCCGAGGGCCAGACCCTGCACGACGACCCCGACGCGGTCACCGAGCGGACCCGCGGCGAGTTCGAGGTCCGGGTCGCCGCGGCCAAGGCCCGCGCCACGGACGTCGCCCTGGAGATCACCACCCGCATCTTCGAGGTCACCGGCGCCCGCTCCACCGCCACCACCGAGGGGCTCGACCGCTTCTGGCGCAACGTCCGCACCCACACCCTGCACGACCCGGTCGCCTACAAGCGCCGCGAGGTCGGCCGCTGGGTCCTCGAAGGCGAACTCTCCGAACCCACCTGGTACTCCTGACCGACCTGCCCTCCGGGCGCCCGCCCCCGCGCGGGCGCCCGGCGCACCCCAGAAACGAGGCACCCATGGCCACCGTCCTGTCCGTCTCCGGCAGCCCCTCCGCCTCCTCGCGCACCGGCCGCCTGCTGCGCCACCTGGACCAGCGGCTCATAGCCCAGGGCCACGAGGTGATCCCGCTCGACGTCCGCACCGTGCCGGCCGAGGCCCTGCTCGGCGCCGACTTCCGCCACCCCGCCATCGTGGAGGCCACCGAGCTGTTCGCCCGCGCAGACGGCGTCGTGGTCGGCACACCCGTCTACAAGGCGTCGTACTCCGGCGTCCTGAAGGCACTCCTGGACCTGCTCCCGCAGTACGCGCTCACCGGCAAGACCGTGCTGCCGCTCGCCACCGGCGGCTCCACCGCCCATGTCCTCGCCATCGACTACGCCCTGCGCCCGGTGCTGAACTCCATGGGCGCCGCGCACATCGTCCAGGGCTGGTTCACCCTCGACAAGGACATCACCGTACGGGAGGACGGCTCGGTGAGCGTCGCACCCGCCACCGAACAGGCCCTGGGGCAGGTGGTGGACCAGTTCGCCGCCGCGCTGGACCGCACCCCCGTCCTGGCGGCGGCGAGCTGACTCCCATGACCGCCCACGTCATCGCCGACGAGACGGAGGCGCTCACCGTCGCCGCGGCCCTGGCCGGCGAGTTCCGCGCCGGGGCCGCCGGACGGGACGCCGCACGCCGGCTCCCGCGCGCCGAACTGGACCGGCTCTCCGCGTCCGGACTGCTGGCCGTCACCGTGCCCGCCGAACACGGCGGCGCGGACGTCAGCGCCCAGGCCCTCGCGGAGATCTTCCGGCTGCTCGGCACCGCCGACGGCAGCCTCGCCCAGATCCCGCAGAGCCACTTCGTGTACGTCAACGTCATCCGCCGCCAGGGCACCGAGGAGCAGCGGAAGTTCTTCTTCGCGGAGGTCCTCGCCGGCCGCCGCCTCGGCAACGCCCAGTCCGAGGCCGGCACCCGGCACGTCCAGGACATCCGCACCCGCCTGGAGCCCCGGGCGGACGGGTCGTACGTCCTGCGGGGCGTCAAGCACTACAGCACCGGCGCCCTGTTCGCCGACTGGATCCCGGTGCTGGCCCGCGCCGAGGACGACAAGCTGTACGTCGCCTACGTCCCCCGGGACGCCCCCGGCCTCACCGTCGTCGACGACTGGGACGGCATGGGCCAGCGGACGACCGCCAGCGGCACCGTCCGCCTCGACGGCGTCCCCGTGCCCGCGGACCGCGTCCTGCCCCACCACCTCACCTTCGAGGGGCCCCAACTCCACGGCGCGGTGGCCCAGTTGCTGCACGCCGCCATCGACACCGGCATCGCGGGCGGAGCACTGGCCGAGGCGGCGGAGTTCGTCCGCACCACCAGCCGCCCCTGGTTCGAGAGCGGAGCCGGGACCGCCGCCGAGGACCCGCTGCTCGTGCAGCGCTTCGGTGAACTCGCCCTCGAGCTGCGGGCCGCCGAGGCGCTCCTGCACGAGGGCGCCCGCGCCGTCGACGCGGCCCGCGCCGGCCTCACCGACGACTCCGCGGCCGAGGCGTCCATCGCGGTCGCCGCCGCCAAGGTACGGGCCGCGCAGGCGGCCGTGGAGGTGGCGAGCGCCCTGTTCGAGGTGGCCGGCACCCGCGCGGCCCTCGACTCCCTCAACCTGCACCGCCACTGGCGGGACGCCCGCACCCACACGCTGCACGACCCCGTCCGCTGGAAGATCCAGCACATCGGCCGGTACGTGCTCAACGGAACCCGGCCGCCCCGGCACGGCCTGCTCTGATCGGAGACCCCCTCGTGTCCCTCACCTTCCACTGGTTCCTGCCCACCAACGGCGACAGCCGCCATGTCGTCGGCGGCGGTCACGGCACCCCGGCGACCGCCTCCGGCCGGGACCGGCCGCCCACGGTCGCCTACCTGAGCCAGATCGCCCGCGCCGCCGAGGACCTCGGCTTCGCCGGCGCGCTCACCCCGACCGGCGCCTGGTGCGAGGACGCGTGGCTGACCACCGCCATGGTCAGCCAGAACTCCGAACGGCTGAAGTTCCTGGTCGCCTTCCGGCCCGGCTCGGTCGCCCCGACCCTCGCCGCCCAGATGGCGTCCACCTTCCAGCGACTGAGCGGCGGCCGGCTGCTGCTGAACGTCGTCACCGGCGGCGAGAGCCACGAGCAGCGGGCCTACGGCGACTTCCTCGACAAGGACGCCCGTTACCGCCGAACCGGTGAGTTCCTGCACATCGTGCGGCAGCTGTGGGACGGCGGAAGCGTCGACCTCCACGGGGAGCACCTCCGGGTGGAGGGGGCGAAGCTCAGCCGGGTGCCCGACCCGGTGCCCGAGGTGTACTTCGGCGGTTCCTCGCCCGCCGCCGGCGAGGTCGCGGCCCGGTACGCCGACGTGTACCTCACCTGGGGCGAACCGCCGGCGCAGGTCGCCGAGAAGATCGCCTGGATACGGAAGCTGGCCGCGGAGCACGGCCGTACCCTCCGGTTCGGCATCCGGCTGCACGTCATCACCCGGGACACCGCGCGGCAGGCCTGGGCGGAGGCGGACCGGCTGCTCGACGGCTTCGACCCGGAGACCGTACGGGCCGTCCAGACGGGCCTCGCCCGCAGCGAGTCGGAGGGCCAGCAGCGGATGCTCGCCCTGCACGGCGGCAGCCGGGAGAGCTTGGAGATCCACCCCAACCTGTGGGCCGGCATCGGGCTGGTGCGCGGCGGGGCGGGCACGGCCCTGGTCGGCAGCCACGACGAGGTCGCCGAACGCGTCAAGGAGTACCACGCCCTCGGCATCGACGAGTTCGTCCTCTCCGGCTACCCGCACCTGGAGGAGGCGTACTGGTTCGGCGAGGGCGTACTGCCCCGGCTCGCCGCACAGGGCCTGTGGACGCACCCGGACGGCAGCCGGACCGTCACCACGGCACAGGTGCCCTTCGCAGGCTGACCCCCGGCCCCCTGCCCGAACGGCACGCCCAACACGACCACCGGGGCGTCACCGCCCACCCACCCCTGACCATCGCGGCACACCGTGGCGAGCCCTGTCGGCCCTCGGGGGGGATCGCGGTGAGCCTCCTCGCCGACCGGGGAACCCGCCGGCAGGCAGGCCCGCTGGAGGGCCCGCGCCTGTATCAGCCGGTGCCGCCGATGGGTGTGTCCGGCCGTCAGTCGGCCCCGCCGGAGGGTGTGCCGCCGGCCGACCCGGCCGGCCGGGCCCGCGCCGTGGTCAACCGGTCCCGGGGGACGACCGGGGCGTGCCCTGTCGGGCCTCCGGGGTGGATCGTGCTGAGCCTCCTCGCCGACCGGGGAACCCGCCGGCAGGCAGGCCCCGCTGGAGGGCCCGCGTCTCTGCCAGCCGGTCCCGCCGAGGGCCCGCGCCCGTATCAGCCGGTACCGCCGATGGGTGTGTCCGGCCGTCAGTCGGCACCGCCGGAGGTGGGGGTGCCGCCCGCCGGCCGACCGGCCGGAGGGCCCGCGCCGTGGTCAACCGGTCCCGGGGGACGACCGGGGCGTGCCCTGTCCGGCCTCCGGGGTGGGCCGTGGCCAGCCCACTCGGCCGCCGGGAATCTCCACCCGCCGACAGACCGCGCCGGGGGCCCACGCCCGTGTCAGCCGGTCCCGGCAGAGGCTCACCCCCGTCAGTCGGTCCCGGCAGAGGCTCACCCCCGTCAGCCGGTCCCGGCAGAGGCTCACCCCCGTCAGTCGGCCCCGGCGGCGGCTCATCCCCGTCAGTCGGCCCCGCCGGGGTCCCGTGCCGCCGTCACCCCGCCGGAGGCGGTCAGTGTCCGTAGGTGTGCCTCACGTGTCTCGGCTGTCTGGCCCTGTACCAGCAGGAACAGGCCCTCGCGGGCGAGGCGTTGGGCGCGGCTCGACAGGGCCATCGCGCGGCCGCCGCCGGCCACCACCGCCGCCGTCGTGGCGACGCGCAGCACGTCGTACGCCTCCGCGCGCACCGCCAGCCGTTCCCCGGTCCGCTCGTGCGGGAACGGATGGTCGGCCAGGTCGTAGGCCCGGCGGCGGACACCGGCGAGGCGGGCGCGCAGCGGGGCGGCGGTCTCCTCCGCCAGCAGCGACAGGGCTGCCTCCGCGACGCCGAGGACCGCCGGGCCGGTGTTCCGCGTCCTGGCCCGGTCCCCGGCCGCCCACGTCTCGTACGGCGTGCGCAGCACCACCGACTCCGCGGGCAGCCACAGGCCGTCCAGCTCCAGCGACACCGTGCGCGCGGCGGTGAGCGCGGCCAGCCGCATCGGCGCCGAGGCCCGCAGTCCCGGCTGCTCGCGTGCCTCGGCGAAGGCGAACAGCACCTCACCGGCGTCGGTCGCCCCGGCCAGCAGGAGCACGTCGTTCAGCCCCCACCCGGTGTACCAGGGCACGGTCCCGTCGAACCGCCAGCCGTCACCCCGGCGGCGGACCCGCACCGGGCACCGCCCGTGCGACCGCAGATGGGCGTAGGCCACCCCGGACAGCAGCTCCCCGCGGGACAGCGGGCCCAGCAGCCGCTCCCGCACCGGCAGGCCGCTCGCCGCCAGCATCTGCACCGGTGTGTGGTGCTGGGTCTGCACGAACCACGTCGAGCAGCACGCCCCGGCCAGGATCTCGGTGATCTGCCGCAGCACGGCCGGCGGGGCACCCCAGCCGCCGTGGTCCACCGGTGCGGCCACCCCGAGCAGTCCCGACCGCTTCACCGCCTCGACATGGCCGGGAGGCACCCCCTCCTGGTCGACGCGTTCGGCCTCGGGGAGGAGCAGCTCCGTGGCGAGCCGGCGGGCGCGGGCGACGAGCGGATGCGGGATGCGGGCCATGAGGGACATCCTTCCGGAGATTTTTGAGTGGCAGCGGCGCGCGGTGCCGGTCCGCGGCCCCGCCGTTCGTGTAGGGGTGACACAGAGCCCGTCACGGGCCCGACGCCTTGGAGGACGTGATGAAGCACTACCTGCTCAGCGTGGTCCAGCCGGCCGGCGGCACACCGCCCGGCCCGGAGGCCCTCACCGGGATCGTGCACAACGTCGAAGCCTTCAACGACGAACTGCGCGCGGCCGGTGCCTGGGTCTTCGCGGGCGGTCTGCACGGCCCGGAGACCGCGACCGTGCTGCGTCCCGAGAACGGCGACGTGCTCGTCACCGACGGCCCCTACGCCGAGGGCGGGGAGTACCTGGGCGGACTGTGCCTCATCAAGGCCGCCGACCTGGACGAGGCCCTGGAGTGGGGCCGCAAGGCCGCCCTGGCGACCACCCTGCCCATCGAGGTACGGGCCTTCGTGGACCAGCACTGACAGCGCGGAGCCGTACCGCCGCCCGGACCTCCGGCACCGGGCCCCCGCGCCGGGTACGGCGCGGGCACGGCCACGCACGCACCTGAGCGCCCGCGCGAGCCATCCTCCGGCCGCCCTCGGCACACGTGTGCCGAGGGCGGCCCTTGGCACACGTGTGCCAAACTCCGCCGATGATCACCGACTCGGCCACCGCAGACGCCTCCGGCACCTTCGTCCTCGGCGACCTGCCCGTCCACCGCATCGGCCTGGGCGCCATGCGGCTCACGGGCAGCGCCCCCTTCCACCTCGGCACCCCCAGCGACCGCGCGCGCTCGACAGCCGTACTGCGCAGGGCCGTCGAACTCGGCGTGAACCACATCGACACCGCCGCCTTCTACTTCTCCGCCCTGCGCTGCGCGAACGAGCTCATCAACACCGCCCTCGCCCCGTACGCCGACGGTCTGGTCATCGCCACCAAGGTGGGCCCCTACCGCGACCAGCGGGGCGCGTGGGGCGCCTCGGCCCGGCCCGACGAACTGCGCGGGCACGTCGAGGAGAACCTGCGCCAGCTCGGCCGCGACCACCTCGACCTCGTGTATTTCCGCCGCACGCGGCAGGACTCCATAGCCGAGCACTTCGGCGCCCTCGCCGAGCTGCGCGAGGCCGGCCTGATCCGCCACCTCGGCATCTCCGCCGTCGCACCCCGGCACCTGAGCGAGGCGCTGGAGATCGCGCCCGTGGCCGCCGTACAGAACCGGTACTGCGTCGACGCCCCCGGTCCGGAGGGCGACGCACTGCTGCGGCTGTGCGGTGAGCGGGGCATCGCCTTCGTCCCCTTCTACGCCGTCGCCGGCCAGGGCGGCGAGCGCGGTGCCGCCGAGGCCCGCCAGGACGAGGAGCTGCTCGCCGTGGCCCGGGCGCACGGAGCGAGCCCCGCCCAGGTCCGCATCGCCTGGACCCTGCACCAGGGCCCGCACGTCCTCGCCGTCCCCGGCACCGGCGATCCCGGCCACCTGGAGGAGAACGTCGCCGCGGGCGCCCTCCGGCTGACCGGCGAGGAGTTGTCCCGGCTCGACGCCCTGCGCGCGCCGGGCCGCTGACGGCCGGCGCCGGCACCGTACCGGCCACTCGGCGCGGCCCGCACGCGGCGGGTGCGGGCCCGCGCCGGCAGGCCGCCCCACGCCTGCCGTGACGCGCGTAGAACAGGGACTGGCGCCCCTCGCGTTTTACGTATAACCTCACCCGCTAACCACCCCCACCGGAAGGTCACGATGCGCCGCCTCGCCCTGGTCACCCTCGTCGTCGACGACTACGACGAGGCCGTCCGCTTCTACACCGAAGCCCTGGGCTTCCGTCTCGCCGAGGACGCCCCGCGCCCCGACGGCTCCCGCTGGGTCGTCGTGGAACCCGGCGGTGACGGCCCCGGCACCGGACTGCTCCTGGCCCGTGCCAAGGACGGCGAGCAGCGGGCCCGGGTCGGCGACCAGACCGGCGGACGCGTCGGTTTCTTCCTGCACACCGACGACTTCGCCCGCGACCACGCCCGGATGACCGCCGCCGGCGTGACCTTCCTGGAGGAGCCGCGCCACGAGCCGTACGGCACGGTCGCGGTCTTCCGCGACCTGTACGGCAACCGCTGGGACCTGCTCCAGCCCGCCGCCTGACCGTCCGGCACCCGCTGGTACCCGCTCCAGCCGCCGCCCGGCCGTCGCCCCCCTGTCGAACCACCTGCCGAGGAAAGCCCTGCCATGACCGCGTCCCCTGTCGACACCGAGACCCTCCGCCGGCTGCCCAAGGCCGTCCTGCACGACCACCTCGACGGCGGCCTGCGCCCCGCCACCGTCGTCGAACTCGCGGCGGCGGTCGGCCACACCCTGCCCACCACCGACCCCGACGAGCTGGCCGCCTGGTACTTCGACGCCGCCAACTCCGGCGACCTGGTCCGCTACATAGCCACCTTCGAGCACACCCTCGCCGTCATGCAGACCCGTGAGGGCCTGCTGCGCACCGCCGAGGAGTACGTCCTCGACCTGGCCGCCGACGGTGTCGTCTACGCCGAGGTGCGCTACGCGCCCGAGCTGAACGTCAACGGCGGCCTGACGCTGCCCGAGGTCGTGGAGACGGTGCAGGAGGGCCTGGCCGCCGGCATGGCCAAGGCCGCCGCGGCCGGCACGCCGGTCCGCGTCGGCACGCTCCTGTGCGGCATGCGGATGTTCGACCGGGTCGGTGAGGCCGCCGACCTGGCCGTCGCCTACCGCGACGCCGGTGTCGTCGGCTTCGACATCGCCGGCGCCGAGGACGGCTTCCCGCCCGCCGACCACCTCGCCGCCTTCGAGCACCTGCGCCGCGAGAGCGTGCCCTTCACCATCCACGCCGGCGAGGCGCACGGCCTGCCCAGCATCCACCAGGCCCTCCAGGTGTGCGGCGCCCAGCGCATCGGCCACGGTGTGCGCCTCACCGAGGACATCGTGGACGGCAAGCTCGGCCGCCTCGCCTCCTGGGTCCGCGACCGCCGGATCGCCCTGGAGATGTGCCCCACCTCCAACCTCCAGACCGGCTGCGCCACCTCGATCGCCGAGCACCCGATCACGGTCCTGAAGGACCTGGGCTTCCGGGTCACCCTGAACACCGACAACCGTCTGGTCTCGGGTACGACGATGACCCGCGAGATGGCCCTGCTGGTCGAGCAGGCGGGCTGGAGCGTCGAGGACCTGCGCACCGTCACGGTGAACGCCCTCAAGAGCGCGTTCATCCCCTACGACGAGCGCAAGGCCCTCATCGAGGACGTGGTCCTGCCGGGCTACGCCGCCGCGCTCTGAAGCAGCCCCCTGAGGTAGGCGGCCTGTCCGACGTGCTGGAGATCGTCGGACAGGACGCTCACCAGGCGGATCCCCAGCGTGACCGGGGGGTCCCACCGCTCGTCCACGACCCGCTCCAGGTCCTTGGCGGCCACCGAACGCAGAGCGTCGAGGGTCTGCCCGTGGACGGCGTCGTAGTAGCCGGTGAGCAGCCCGGCCGACTCCACCCGCACCTTCGCGACCTCGGCGGGGCTGTGCCCGTAGCCGGTGTCGTGCCGGGGCAGACCGAGGCCGAACCGCTTCTCCCAGTCCTGGGAGAGCCACACCTGGTCGAGGCCGAAGGCGTCGGCGACGTGGTCGTCCTGCACCCGGGTCAGGTGCCAGACGAGCCAGGCGATGGTGTTGGCGTCCGGGGCCGGCCGGTGGTGCAGCGCCTCCGGCCCGAGACCGTCGAGGACGGCGTGGACTTCTTCCTGGATGCGGCCGTAGCCGTCGATGAGGATGTCCTTGGCATGCATACCGTCCACCCTCGCAAACGACCGCCGTCCGCGCGTGCCGGTTCCCGCTTCCGCGGCCGCCCGGTCGGCCCGCTCAGGCCGGTCGGCCCGGTCAACCGCTCGGCCCGGCCGGGGCTTCCCCCGGCCCACCCGCCGGGTCGCCCGTCTCCAGGAGGGTGACCAGGGCGCGGGCGGCCGGACTGGTGGCTCCCTCGGGCGGCAGCAGCGCGACGGTCTCGTACCGCGTGTCGCCCACGCCCTTCAGCGGCAGCGCGGCGAGCGCCGGCCGCTTGTGCCGGAAGTGCCGGGGGACGACGGCGACCCCGAGGTTCTCGTCCACCAGGTCCAGCAGACTGTGCACGTCGTTGACCTCCAGCGCGACCGTGCGCCGGACCCCGGCCGTGGCGAACGCGGTGTCGGTGGTGCGGCGCGGCCCCCAGTCGGGGTGGAAGTCGACGAACACCTCCCCGGCGAGGTCGTCGGGGCCCAGCGGGGCTCCGGCCGAGGCGAGCCGGTGGCTGGGATGGCACAGCACGGTCATCGGCTCACTGGTCAGGGACACCGAACGCAGCTGGTCGGTGTCGGCCTGGGTGCGGTAGGCGAAGGCCAGGTCGAGCCGTCCGGCCGCGACCTCCTCGGCCAGCGCGCCCGAGCCGGCCTGCCGCAGCCGGATCTCCACGTCGGGGTGCCGGCCCCGGAAGGCGGCGAGCAGCCCGGCCACGTGCACGCCGGCGATGCACTGCTCGGTGCCGAGCGCCAGCGTGCCGCGCAGCACGCCCTGCACCGCCGCCACCGCCTCGTGCGCGGAGCGCACCTGCGCCAGGATCCGCTCGGCCTCCGCCAGCAGCGCGCGCCCGGCCTCCGTCAGGGTCACCCGGCGGGTGGTGCGTACGAACAGCGGCGCCCGCAGCTCCCGCTCCAGCGCCCTGATCGACGCCGACAGACCCGACTGGGACACCATCAGACGTTCGGCGGCACGGGTGAAGTGCTGGTCCTCGGCGACCGCGACGAAGTGCCGGAGATGGCGCAGTTCCATGATTGAGCAGCCTAACCGCTGGATCCCATCGGATTCTTCTGTTGGACCGCTGCCCGGGGCCCGGGGAAGAGTGGGAGGCGGTAGATCGTGTGCCAACCCCTCTGGAGTCGCGTTGTACACCGCACACCCCGACCGTTACGCCGACATGCCCTACCGGCGCACCGGACGCAGCGGCCTGAAGCTTCCCGCGCTGTCGCTCGGCCTGTGGCACAACTTCGGGCCCGACCGTCCCGTCGAGACCCAGCGCGCCATCCTGCGCCGCGCCTTCGACCTCGGCGTCACCCACTTCGACCTGGCCAACAACTACGGTCCGCCGCCCGGCGCCGCCGAGTCCGCGCTCGGCGAGGCCCTCAGGGCGGACTTCGCGCCGTACCGCGACGAGCTGGTGATCTCCACCAAGGCCGGCTATCTGATGTGGCCCGGCCCGTACGGCGAGTGGGGCTCGCGCAAGTACGTGCTGTCCTCGCTGGACCAGAGCCTGACCCGCCTGGGCCTGGACCACGTCGACATCTTCTACTCGCACCGCCCCGACCCGGACACTCCGCTGGAGGAGACGATGGGCGCTCTGCACACGGCGGTGCAGCAGGGCAAGGCGCTCTACGTCGGCATCTCCAACTACTCCGCCGAGCAGACCCGCGAGGCCGCCCGCATCCTGGCCGGTCTCGGCACCCCGCTCCTCATCCACCAGCCGCGCTACTCGATGCTCGACCGGCGCCCGGAGGACGAGGGCCTGCTCGACGCCCTGGACGAGATCCGGGCCGGCTCCATCGCGTACTCTCCGCTGGAGCAGGGCCTGCTCACCGGCCGCTACCTCGACGGCATCCCCGAGGACTCCCGGGCCGCGAGCGACAGCCCCTTCCTGAACTCCGAGGCGGTCACCGAGGACCTCGTCGCCCGGCTGCGCGCGCTGGACGCGATCGCCACCTCCCGCGGGCAGACCCTGGCCCAGCTGGCCCTGGCCTGGGTGCTGCGCGGCGGCCGGGTCACCTCCGCGCTGGTCGGCGCGAGCAGCCCGCGGCAGCTGGAGGACAGCGTGGGTGCCATCCGGAACCTGGACTTCGACGCGGAGGAACTGGCGCGGATCGACGCGATCGTCCGGCCGTAGCGCGGCCGTAGCGCGGCCCTGGCGAGGTTGTACCGCGGCCGCGGCGAGCCCGGGGGAGGGCCGCGGCGACGGCCGAACCGCTCGGGCGCAGGCGCCGCCGTTCACCTTCCCGGCGGCCCCGCCCGGCCCGCGGTCCGCCGTACGCGGCCCGCGCCCACCGCGTGCCGGCCCGCACGACGGCCCGCACCGGCCCCCCGGTGCGGGCCGTTTCCGTGCGCCGGTGCCGTCAGGCCGCCGCCGGCACCCGGTCCAGGAACCCCAGGACCTGCCGGATGCGGCCCTCGTCGTCCAGGGTGACCACGTCGAACCCGGCCACCGGCGCCGAGCCGTCGGCCTCGTTCACCAGCTCCCAGGCGAAGCGCGCGGTGTCGTGGTGGCCGTCGACCGGTCCGAGCGGGCGGAACACGTAGCCGGGGAACTGCGCGTGGGCCGCCGTGATCACGGCCGCGATCTGCTCGTGCCCGCGGACATCGGCGAGAGGGTCGGTGTAGGCGCCGTCCACGGCCCACGCGGCGGCGACGGCCTTCCCGACGGCCTCCGGCCCGGTGGCGTTCCAGGCCTCGAAGTAACGGGCGGCGGCGTTCTCGTGACGGTCGGTGTGCACGGCCATGGCGAAACTTCCTCCATCGGAGTCGTCTGTGCTGGTCAGGTCCCGGATGCGGGGTTCGCCGATCCGGTGTGACCACCATGCCGCGGATCCGGGGGAGGGGTCGATTACCTCCGGGGTCATCCCGCCGCCGCCGTACAGCCCGGTCAATACCGGCCAGAACGGGCGGTGAATATGCCAACAGACTGGCTGGAAAGCCATGGTGACAGTGTTTTGGGAGTGGCGATACTCGAAGGTCAGGGGGCACTTCACCGCACAGGGAGCCGCACGGGGAGCGAGAGGCCTGACCGGCAGTCAGCGAGGCGACCGGGGAGTGAGACGTGCACGACGAGTTCCTGTGCCATGTCACGGCGTACGGCGTCTGTGACGGGCGGCGCATCGGCGTACCGCTCGGCACCTATCGGGCGCCGACGCTCGCGTTGGCGCTGTGGTGGCTGCGGGACCGGGCGTCCTGGATCGCCGAGCGGCTCGACCCGGACCCGCAGGACCCCGCCTTCCCCGCGGGCGCGCTGGTGCCGGTCGCGGCCACGGTGGCCGACGTCCCGGCCCTGCTGCGGTCCTGGTGCGCCGACGACGCCCGGCAGGAGCGGGCCGCCGACGAACTGGCGGACGGCCGGCTGGTCCGGATCGCCGCGAGCGACGACACCACGGAGTACGAACTGCTCGCCGAATCCGTCGACGCCCTGCGGATGCAGCGCGCCGGCCCGGGACTCGTCCTGCCCGTCGCCTGACACGTGTCCGCGGCCCCCGGACCCACCGTGCCGGGGGGGCGCTCACGTGGGTGGATCGGTAGAATTCGGGTCATGGCGGAGCGGCCGGTCGGTCCGACGGCGCCCGACATCGTCCTGGAGACCGACACCGGCTCCACGGTGATGAGCCCGGGCCACGACTACCACGTCGGACGCGACCCGTTGAGCGACATCGTCCTCGACGATGCCCGGGTCTCATGGCACCACGCCGTCCTGCGGGCCGACGACGGCCACTGGACCCTCGCCGACGAGCACAGCACGAACGGCACCTACGCCGACGGCCACCGGGTCCAGGAGTGCGGGATCCGGCCCGGCGACGAGATCCGCTTCGGCAACCCCGCCGACGGCCCCCGGGTCCACCTGGTCCGCCCCCGAGAACCCGCCCCGGACCGCCCCTCGGCGGTGTCCCTGCCCGAGCTGACCGGCACCTTCCGCCGGCCCGCCGGCGTCCGCCCGCTGTCGGAGCGCACCATCCGCATCGGCCGGGCCCCCGACAACGACCAGGTCGTGCACGACCTGATCGTCTCCCGCCGGCACGCCGAACTGCGCGCCCTCGCGGACGGCACGTACGAGATCGCCGACCTCGGCAGCCACAACGGCACCTACCTCAACGGCCGGCGCGTCACCCGCGCCCCCGTCGTTGACGGCGACATCATCGGCATCGGCCACTCCGCGTTCTCCCTGGTCGGCGGCGAACTCCAGGAGTACGTGGACACCGGCGAGGTCTCCCTCGACGTGCAGGACCTCACCGTCACCGTCGACCGCGGCCGCAAGGTCCTGCTGGACAACGTGTCCTTCCCGGTGGGGGAGAAGTGCCTGCTCGCCGTCGTCGGACCGAGCGGGGCCGGCAAGTCCACGCTGCTGGGCGCCCTGACCGGGCAGCGCCCCGCGGACCGCGGCACCGTCCTGTACGACGGCCGCGACCTGTACCGCGACTACGCGGAACTGCGCCAGCGCATCGGCCTAGTCCCGCAGGACGACATCCTGCACCCCCAGCTCACCGTCCGCGCCGCCCTCGGTTACGCCGCCGAGCTGCGCTTCCCCGAGGACACCGCCCGGAGCGAGCGGCGCGCCCGGGTGGACGAGGTCATGCGGGAACTGGGCCTGGAGCAGCGCGCCGGCCAGCCCGTGCACAGCCTCTCGGGCGGGCAGCGCAAACGCGTCAGTGTGGCCCTGGAACTGCTCACCAAGCCGTCCCTGCTCTTCCTGGACGAGCCGACCTCGGGCCTGGACCCCGGCATGGACCGCTCGGTGATGCACATGCTGCGCGACCTCGCCGACGACGGCCGCACGGTCATCGTGGTCACCCACAGCGTCCTCAGCCTCGACGTCTGCGACCGGCTCCTCGTCCTCGCTCCCGGCGGCAGAGTGGCCTACTACGGGCCGCCCGGCGACACCCTCGCCTTCTTCGGCACCGACCAGTGGCCCGACGCCTTCGAGGCGTTCGACCGCGACGCCGACCGGGACTGGGCCAGGGAGTACCGCGAGTCGCCGCTCCACCGCCGATACGTCACCGAGGCCACCGCCCAGCCCCACCACCCCGGCCCGGCCCCCCTCACCCCGGCGCCGCCGCCCCGCCCGCGCAGCCGGAGCGCCCAGCTCGGCACCCTCGTCCGCCGGTACACGGCCGTCCTGAGCGCCGACCGCACCTTCCTGTTCGTCATGATCGCCCTGCCGTTCGTGATGGGCGCCATGGCCCGCGCCCTGAGCGAAGGCGCGCTCACCGGGAGGACCGCCACCAACGTGCTGCTCATCCTGTGCGTCGGCGCCGTGCTCACCGGCGCCGCCAACGCGGTGCGCGAACTGGTCAAGGAACGTGTCGTCTACCGGCGGGAACGCGCCGTCGGCCTGTCCGGATCCGCCTACCTGCTGTCCAAGGTGGTGGTGCTCGGCACGGTCACGGTCGCCCAGGCCGTCGTACTTACCCTGGTCGCCCTGCTCGGCATCGGCCTGGACCCTCCCGGCGGCACGGGTGTACTGCTGCCGCCCCTCGCCGAGATCACCCTCGCCGTCGCCCTGCTGGCGTTCACGGCCATGATGCTGGGTCTGGTCGTCTCCGCGCTGGTGCCCAAGGAGGAGGTGACCATGCCGCTGCTGGTGCTGCTCGCCATCGTCCAGGTCGTCTTCTGCGGTGCCCTCCTCCACCTGAACGGCACGCCAGGTCTCGGCCAGCTGTCCTGGCTCGTCCCCTCCCGCTGGGCGTTCGGCGCCATGGCCGGCACCCTCGGGCCGGCCCGGATCATGCCCGCCGTCCAGGCCGGCGACCCCCTGTTCCGGCACGCCCCGGGCAGCTGGCTGCTCGACCTGGGCATGCTCCTGGTGCTGTCCGCGCTCTGCGGGTTCGCGGTCGCCCGGCTGCTGCGCCGGCAGGAGCCGGCCGTGATGCGGAAGTAGGTGCACCCCCCGATGACCCCGCCCCCGCCCGGATTCCGGCCCACGCACGTCATCCCCCCACGCGGCCTGCCCGCCTGGGAGGCCCCGGACCCGGCCCGGCCCACCATGCCGCTGGACCCGCTGCTGCCGGTGCAGCTCGTGGAACGGCGCGGCGACTGGGGGTACATCCGCTGCGCCAACGGCTGGGGCGCCTGGGTCGACGGCCGCCGGCTGGTCGCCGTACCCGAGGACCCTCCCGCGGCCGGCGGCCCCGGCGGCACCGCCGATCCACGGCCCCTGCTGGCCCGCGCCGAACAGGCGCTGGGCGACTACCGGGCCGCCGTGGAGGCGCTGGCGGCGGGCGGTCTGGACGGCGAAGCCTTCGGTGACCGCACCGAGGGCCTGCGGATCGGGATCGTCGTCGACGGCGAGTCCATGTGGCTGTACGACCCGCAGGAGGGGCGGTGGGTGTACGGCGACGGACGGCTGCTGAACACCTACGCCACCGACCGGGCGGTGACCGGCGCGGACGACACCGGGCACGCGCCGACCCGGCTGGTCGCGCCCGAAGGTGAGCGCTGATGGCGAACCGGAGCAGCCTGTTCTCCGGCCGCCCCTCGGAACTGATCGGCCGCAGGGTGGCGGGCTACCTGATCGAGAGCGAGATCGGCCGCGGTGGCATGGCCGTCGTCTACCGCGCCCGCGACCTGCGCCTGGACCGCACGGTCGCCCTCAAGCTGCTCGCCCCGGAACTGGCCCGCAACGACACCTTCCGCAAGCGGTTCACCCACGAGTCCCAGGTGGCCGCCGCGATCGACCATCCGCACATCGTGCCGGTCTTCGAGGCGGGCGAGACCGACGGGGTGCTCTACATCGCCATGCGCTACGTCCCCGGCAGCGACCTGCGCCATCTCCTCGACGAGCGTGGACCGCTGTCCCTGCCGGACACCGTACGGATCACCGCCCAGGTCGCCTCCGCACTCGACGCCGCCCACGGGCACGGACTGGTCCACCGCGACGTGAAACCCGGCAACATCCTGGTCGCCCAGGGCACCGACAGCGACCACCCCGAGCACGTGTACCTCACCGACTTCGGGCTGACCAAGAAGTCCCTGTCCCTGACCGGCTTCACCAGTGTCGGCCAGTTCGTCGGCACCCTCGACTACGTCTCCCCCGAGCAGATCTCCGGGCGCCCGGTCGACGGCCGCTGCGACGTCTACGGCCTCGCCTGCGTCGTCTACGAGGTCCTCACCGGCCGCCCGCCGTTCCAGCGCGAGGACGACATGGCTCTGCTGTGGGCCCACCAGTACGACGAGCCGCCCCCACCGAGCGAGACCCGTCCCGGTACCGCCCCGGCCGTCGACCCCGTCTTCGCCAGAGCCCTGGCCAAGAGCCCGGACGCCCGCTACGAGACCTGCCGCGACTTCGTCGCAGCCCTGCGCACCGCCATGACCGCGGTGCCCGTGCCTCCCGGACCCGCGCCCCTCAGATCCGTCACCCCGGCTGCCACGGCTTCCGGACCCTCGGTCTCCGGGCCAGTGATCCCCGGACCCGCGCCCCGCGGGCCCGGAACCGCTGGGCCGGTGATCGGCCGCGGGGGCACCGAGCCCGGCCACGCGCCGCCCGCCGAGGTCCTGCGGCCCCCGCGCTGGGCCGCGCCGGTGTTCCGGGTCTAGCCGGACCGGGAGGGGCCTTCCACGCGGCCCCCGCGGTGGACCCGGCGGGCCGGCAGGCCGCCCAGGAAGCCGGCCAGGAGGCCCCACAGCGCGCCCAGGCCCACCGTCTGCCACAGCCGGGGCATGAGGAACAACTCTCCCGACAGGCCGCCGCCCAGGTCGCCGATGCCGAGGAGGGAGAGCCCGAAGTGCGCCGAGACACGGCACATCAGGCAGATCATCAGGACCGTCAGGGCCAGCGCGACGGCCAGGTGCACGGCGTGCTGCCAGAGCCGGACGCGGGCGGGCGAGCGCACGGCCATCCGGAAGGCCACGGCGAGCAGCAGGACGGCGACGGCGACCACCAGCCACCACATCCGGCCGTCGTAGTCGGTGAGCGAGCCCATGTTCAGCGTGGAGGTGTGCGGGGCGCGCAGGATCCGGTCCAGGACATGCGGCATCGGCAGACCGAACGGACCGTCCACGCGGCCGTCCCAGGTCGCGCCGAGCCCCACGGTCAGGCCCACCCAGGACACATTGGGCAGACCGAGCAGGATCAGCGCGAAGGTCGCGGGGGCGTGCCCGCGCGTGGCCGCCGCGACGAGTGCGGTGCCGAGCCCGAGGGCGACGCACGCGAGCAGCAGGACCACCATCGCGTGCGCCGCCGGACGCACCGACTCCTGGAAGCGCAGCAGCCGCCCCGGCAGCGGAGCCCCGCGTGCCACCAGCAGGGCCAGCAGCAGCACACCGGCCAGCCACAGCAGGCCGAACAGCACGGTCAGCGGAACGTCCGTGGTGAAGCCGGCCCTCGGTGCGGCGTCGAGCAGGCCGGACAGGTCACCGAGGGGGCCGCCGGCCGTGTCCACGGCGAAGGTCTGCCGGGCGGCGAAGGCCAGGCCGGTCAGCGCCGCCAGCCACAGCACCGCGATCCGGGCCGCCCAGCCCGCCAGCTCCCCGGCCGAGGCCACCGCCCGGTGCCTGAGGGGGCGCAGGAAACCGTCGCCGAGCACCAGGGCACCGGCGAGCGTCACCGACAGCGGCAGCACGGTGAGACCGGCCCGCGACTCGGCGAACACCCCGGCGTCGCCCGACACCTCCAAGCTGCCGCCGACCGCCGTGACCAGGGTCGCGGCCACCACCCGCGGGAACGCGCCGGCCGGCAGCCCCGAGGCACCGGCCGCCCACAGCCCCAGCGCCGCCACCAGGACCATGACCGCCAGCCCGGTCAGCACCGCCGCCACGGCCCGCGCCCAGCCGTGGCGGGCGGCGGGCCGGGCGAGGGCGGTCGGAGGGCTCACCCTTGCCACGCTAAGCAGTCGCCGTGCTCCCCGCCCCCCGGGTGGGCCGTCGGCGCCGGCTTGCGGGCCGTGCGGTACCGCAGCACACAATGGAACAAAGTGCACCCGAATGCACCACACCGGATCGTGGCGGATCCACCTCGGCAAAGCCGCGCGTGTGCGACGGGAAGAACGCGCGTGTGCGACGGGAAGAAGGCGTCGTGAGCGTCGAACCTCCGTCATCCGGCCGGCCCTCAGGACCCCCGTCCGGCCCCCTGTCGGGTTCCTCCCGGCCCCCCTCGGGACCGCCGCCCGCGCAGCCGCCGGCCGGTGGCTCGGGCGCCGGGGAGCCGCACAGGCCCTGGTGGAAGTCGGTGCCCCGGGTGGCAGCGCTCACCGCCGCCCTGGTGGCCGCAGTGGCGCTCGCCCTGGTCCTGACCCGTCCGGGCGGCGGCGGCTCCTCCGCCAAGGCCGGCAAGATCTTCCTCCAGTCCGCCGGCAGCGCGGGCGAGGATCCCTTCACCCGGTCGACCGCACAGGTGGTGGCCGCTCCGCCCGCACCGTCCGCCTCCACCGCGACCGCCGGGGTGGCCGACCAGGTCCGCGGCGTGCAGGGCGGGGTGGCAGGGCTGTACGGCGGCACCCGGCGGACGGCCAGCTGCGACGTGGAGAAGCAGATCCGGTACCTGGGGGCGGACGAGGGCAAGAACCGGGCGTTCGCCGCGACGGTCGGCGTCCGGCCCGCCGGCGTCCCCGCCTACCTGCGCTCGCTCACCCCGGTGGAGCTGCGCACGGACACCTGGGTGACCAACCACGGCTACCGCGACGGCGCCGCCACCAGCTACCAGTCCGTCCTCCAGGCCGGTACCGCCGTCCTGGTCGACGGGCACGGTGTGCCCCGGGTGCGCTGCGCCTGCGGCAACCCGCTGGCCTCCCCGGTCGTCCAGCGCAGCACCCCGGACGTGGTGGGGCACAGCTGGCCGGCGTACCGGCCCTCGAACGTCGTCGTGGTGACACCGGCGCCGGTGGTCGTCAAGACCTTCGTGATCTACGACCCGCACCACGACGAGTGGCTGCGCCGCCACCGCGGCGACACGCACGGCCGCCACGACCGGCACACCGCTCCGCCGGCACACCCGCACCCGTGGACCCGGTCGGCACCCTGCTCGATGACCCCCGGGACGACCGGCGAGCCGGGCTCCTCGTCGACGTCCTGCCCGTCGACCTCGGTCACGACCATCCCGCCGAGATCCACCTCGCCGTCGTCGTCCTCGTCGTCCTCGAAGCCGTCGTCGTCCCAGTCGTCCCACCCGTCGTCGTCCTCGAAGCCTCCGTCGTCCTCGTCGTCGAAGCCGGCCGAGTCTTCCAAGCCGTCGGAGTCCTCGAAGCCGTCGTCCAAGCCGCCGAAGTCATCGGAGCCCTCGAAGCCCTCGTCGTCGGAGTCCTCGAAGCCGTCGTCCTCCGAGCCGCCCTCGTCGGAGTTCCTGAAGCCGTCGTCCTCCGACTCCTCCGAGCGGCCGTCCACGTCCAAGTCGTCCTCGAAGCCGTCGTCGGAGAAGTCGTCGCCCTCCAAGGAGGCGCCGTCCGGCAAGTCGTCGGAGCCGTCACAGGGCTCCTCACCGGCGGAGAACTCCTCCGCCGCGCCCCCGTCCACGGCCGGCTCCGAGCCGGCGTCCCCCGAGAAGCCCGGGCAGTCGGACCAGAACCAGCAGAATCAACAGGACCAGAACCAGCAGACCCAGCAGAACGCTCCGCAGTCCTGAGCGGTCGCGGTTCTCCTCTTCCGGAGTACAGTCCCACCCCGGCCGCCGTGCGCGGTGGGGATACGCATACGGTGGACTGGCGGGCCGGGCTCGGGGTACGAGGACTGGTGCGACACCGGCCGTACCGGGCTTTCCGAGAGAGACAGCATGACCGAGCACCTGGGCGGGGCAGTGATACCGACTGGCTTCGACGTACCCGTGGAGCCGTTGCGGCGCGCGGCCCACTACACCGGCGAACCCGGATGCATCGCTGACGCACGCGCGTTCGCCGCCCGGTTCCTCCAGCAGCTGCGGACCGAATGGTGTGCCCCGGCCGACAGCCGTGCCGACGGTGAGCTGCTCCTGGTGGTGAGCGAGCTGGTGACCAACGCGGACCGGCACAGCAGCGGCCCCTACATCCTGGAGCTGGAGGGCACGAACAGCGCGGTCGCGGTGTCCGTGTACGACAGCAGCACCGCCCTGCCCCGCCGCTACCCCAGGGACCCGCAGCGTGTCGGACGGCACGGTCTGGAGATCGTGCACGCCCTGGCCTCGGAGGTCACCGTGGAGCGCGTACCGGTCGGCAAGCGCGTGCGCGCCCGTTTCGAACTCGTACGCTGACCTGGGCGGCGCCGTCCAAGTCGGGCGCCGCCGCTCCGGGGCAGGGGCAGGTCAGGCGCAGCCGAGTTCGCCGAGCATCCCCTGGCGCAGCCGGGCGATGATCCGCTTGATCAGCCGGGAGACGTGCATCTGGGAGCAGCCGAGCCGCTCGCCGATCTCCGCCTGGGTTGCCTCCTCGACGAACCGCATGTGAAGGATCTGCCGGTCGCGGTCGCTCAGCTCCGCCATCAGCGGGGCGAGCGCGTGGAAGTCCTCGACGAGCCGCAGCCCCTCCTCCTCCACGCCGAGGAAGTCGGCGAGCACGGCCTCGCCGCCCTCGGGGCCGTCGCCGGTGAGGGCGGCGTCGAGGGAGGCGGAGTTGTAGCCGTTGGAGGCGATCTGGGCCTCGACGACCTCGGCCGGGGAGATGTTCATCAGCGTGGCCAGTTCGGCGACCGTCGGGTCCCGGTCCAGCCGGCTGGACAGTTCCTCGCGGGCCTTGGCCAGCTCCACCCGCAGTTCCTGGAGCCGGCGGGGCACGTGGACCGCCCAGGTGGTGTCACGGAAGAACCGCTTGATCTCGCCCACGATGTACGGCAGGGCGAAGGAGGTGAACTCGACCTCGCGGGACAGCTCGAACCGGTCGATGGCCTTGATCAGGCCGATCATGCCGGTCTGGACGATGTCGTCCATGTCGTCGCCGCGGCCCCGGAACCGTCCGGCGGCGAACCGCACCAGCGACATGTTCATCTCGATGAGGGTGTTGCGCGCGTACTGGTGCTCGTGCGTGCCCTCCTCCAGCTCGGCGAGCCGGCGGAAGAACTGGCGGGACAGCGCCCGTGCGTCGCGCGGGGCGACGGACCCCGGGTCCGCGATCCCAGGCAGTGGTCCCTCGCCCGTCCTGTCCTGCTCGGCCCTCTCGGCGACCTCTGCCTGCGAACGGATCCCGGCGGCGGTCTTCATTGCCCTCTCCCACGAAAGTCAGGTGCGACGTCTGCCTTGGCGGCCTCTGTGTGCCCGAACTCCGTCCATGAGTGTGTGCCCGAGCGGATACCCGGTGTCCGGAGAGTCATGCGTGTCCGTGGGACGCTTCACCCGGCGGATACCCGCGGTGACCCGGTGCATGCACCCGTCCGGCCGTACTGGCGTGAAACAGCCGGTCCCTGCCGTGCCCGCACGGCATTTCCCCCAGGGCGGAACGCCGGGCCCTTGCCCGGGACCGTACCGCTCCTAGGCTGACGGGATGAGCAGCCAGGTGAGCGAAGAAGCCCGGGAGGCCGCCCGGCGGCCGATGCCCGCCCCGACGGATGTGCCGGAGTCCACGCCGCGGGAGCCGCTGTGGCGCGATCTGGTCGGCGCGGTGCTGCGCAGGGAGCGGCGGGCCCAGCGCCGCACGCTCAAAGAGGTGGCCGACGCGGCCCGGATCTCGCTGCCGTACCTCTCCGAGGTCGAGCGTGGCCGCAAGGAGGCCTCCTCCGAGATCCTCGCCGCCGCGGCCCACGCGCTCGGTCTGGGACTCGGTGACCTGCTGTCGCTGGTCCACGGCGAGCTGGTCCACGGCGCACCGATCCACGGCGCACCGGCCCACGCAGCGCCCGCCCGGCGTCCGGCCCCGCACCCACGGCCGGCCCTCGCACCGCACCGGACGCAGCTGTCGCACCGGGGCCTCTGCCTGGCGGCCTGACCGGACCGGCCGATGAGTTTCGCGGCGGGCGGCGGTCTGCACCGGTGACCGCGTTCCACGCCCCAGGAGGTACTCATGACCACGGACGGTTTCGTCACGTGTCTCTGGTTCGACGGCCAGGCGGAGGAGGCCGCGCACCACTACGTGTCCGTCTTCAAGGACTCCGGCGTCGGTCGCGTCGTGCGCCACACCGAGGCGGGGCCCGGCACGCCCGGGTCCGTGCTGACCGTGGAGTTCACGGCCAACGGCCAGAGGTTCCTCGCGCTCAACGGCGGCCCGCAGTTCCGGTTCACCGAGGCGGTCTCGTTCCAGATCCTCTGCTCCGACCAGCGGGAGATCGACCACTACTGGACGAAGCTCACCGAGAACGGCGGTGAGGCCGGCCCCTGCGGCTGGCTCAAGGACCGGTACGGCGTCTCCTGGCAGGTGGTCTACGCCCGGTTGCTCGACATGGTCGGTGACCCGGATCCGGAGAAGGCCGCGCGTGCCACCCGGGCCATGATGGCCATGGGCAAGCTGGACGCCGCCGCGCTGGAGAAGGCGTACGCGGGGGAGTGACGGGCTCCACCCGGGCCGGGCGGACCCGGCCCGGCTCGGCGCGCGGCCCGGGCCCCGTATGGCTAGCGTGAACAACCGGGACACACCACACCAGGAGGGTCGCGACCATGGCCGTGCAGCCCGAGGGAACGCCCTGTTGGGCCGATGCGATGTTCAGTGACATGGAGGGCGCCAAACGGTTCTACGCCGACGTGCTCGGCTGGACGTTCGGCGAGTCGGCGTCGGAGTACGGCAACTACACGCAGGCCTACGCGGACGGCAGGGCGGTGGCCGCCGTGGTCCCGCCGATGCCCGGCCAGGAGGGCCAGCCGCAGTGGTGCCTGTACCTCGCCTCGCCGGACGCCGCCGCCACCGCGGAGCGGATCCGGCACAACGGCGGCGAGGTCCTGATGGAACCGATGCAGGTCGGTGACCTCGGCACGATGTGCCTGGGCCGGGAGCCCAGCGGAGCCGTGTTCGGTGTGTGGCAGGCCGGCAGGCACGAGGGCTTCGAGGCGACGGCCACGCCGGGCGCCTACTGCTGGGCGGAGGTCTTCACCCGGGAACCCGAGCGGGCGGACGCCTTCCTGTCCGCCGTCTTCCCCTACCGGATGAAGGAGATCGAGGACGACGCGATCGATTTCCGGATGTTCGAGGTCGGTGAGGACACCGTCCTCGGCCGGATGCGGATGACCGACGACTTCCCGCCCGAGGTGCCTTCGTACATCAACGTCTACTTCACCGTGGACGACTGCGACGCGGCCGTCGCCCGGGCCACCGGGCTCGGCGCGGTCGTCCGCTTCGGCCCGATGAGCAGCCCCTTCGGCCGGTTCGCCGCGCTCAGCGATCCCCAGGGCGCCCACTTCTCGGTGATCGACGTCACGACCACCGAGGGCGCGATGCCGCAGATCAGGGACGTCTGAGCGGACCCCGTCCGGCCACCTGCGCGGCCATGGCATGATCGTGTGCATGCGTGAACGTGTGGTGGCCGCGTGCGACGGGGCTTCGAAGGGCAACCCCGGACCGGCCGGATGGGCGTGGGTGATCTCGGACGACGACGAGCGGACACCCGTCGGCTGGGCCGCGGGCCCGCTCGGCCGGGCCACCAACAACGTCGCCGAACTGACCGCGCTGGAGCGGCTGCTCTCGGCCGTCGACCCGGACGTGCCGCTGGAGATCCGCATGGACTCGCAGTACGCGATGAAGGCCGTCACCACCTGGCTGCCCGGCTGGAAGCGCAACGGCTGGAAGACCGCCGCCGGCAAGCCCGTCGCCAACCAGGACCTGGTCGTCCGCATCGACGAACTCCTCGGCGGCCGGTCCGTGGAGTTCCGCTACGTGCCCGCCCACCAGGCCGACGGCGACCCGCTGAACGACTTCGCCGACCGCGCGGCCAGCCAGGCGGCCGTCGTGCAGGAGCCCGCCGGCAGCGAGCTGGGTTCGCCGGAACCCCCGCCGTCGCCGGACACCCCGGTGGCGGCCGGGGCGCCGCGCCGGAAGACGCCCCGCCGCACGGGCGGCGCCGCCTCCGCGCGCACCATCAAGGCCAAGTTCCCCGGCCGCTGCCCGTGCGGCCGGTCCTATGCGGCCGGCGAGCAGATCGCCAAGAACGCGCAGGGCTGGGGCCACCCGGAGTGCCGTACCGCCGGGTCCTGATCAGGCGTCGAACGTGTAGAACGCGGTGTGGTCCAGCAGGTCCGCCGGGCGCACCGTGTTCCACGGCTTCATGGTCTCGTTCAGATCCACCACGTCCGGTGTGCCGCCCGTCGGCACGTAGCCGGTGCCCGGGTGGCGTCGCTGCCACTCCGCCCACAGCTTGTCGATGTAGGCGTGGTGCAGCCAGAACACCGGGTCGTTGGGGGAGACGCCGGTGCCCATCTGCCCGCCGACCCAGACGTGGACCCGGTTGTGCAGGTTGACCCCGCGCCAGCCCTCCAGGTGGTTGCGGAAGCCGTCCGAGGCGCTGTTGTAGGGCGCCATGTCGTACGTCGCCATGGACAGCACCGACTCGACCTCGGCGCGCGTCGGCAGCTCGCGCACGGCCGTGCCCAGCGAACGGCGCAGGAAGGTACGGCCGTCCACCCGCACGTCGACCGGCCAGTTCCCGGCGGACGCGGCGAACGGTCCGTCCATCACCCGGCCGTCGGTGCTGCGCCCGGTGCCGCCGAGGAAGTCGGGCGCCCACAGAGAGGCGCGCACCGTGCGGTCGGTGCTCCAGTCCCAGTACGGCAGGGCGACCGCGGGGTCCACGGCCTGGAGGGCCTGCTCGAAGTCGAGCAGGAATCTGCGGTGCCAGGGCAGGAAGGAGGGCGAGCGGTGGCCGGTCCGCTCGCCGGTGTCGGTGTCCGCCATGATGAACCCGTTGTGCGTGCGGACGAAGTCGTCGTAGCGTCCGGTGCGCTTGAGTTCGAGGACGGCGGCGACGAACCGCCGCTTCTCGTCGGCGGTCAGGGCGGCCTGGTTCTTGCGTACCGTCATGGTGCGGGGTGCTCCGGGTTCCTTGTGGGGGAGGTCAGTTGGCGGGCAGCGGCAGCAGCGCGGCGCCCTGGAGCTCGTCCGCCGCGGCCCGGGCGGCGGCGCGCGGGGTGGGCACCGGGGCGTAGTGGCTGACGACGCTGATCCAGCTGCCGTCGGCGTTGCGCATCACGTGCAGCTGCACGCCGTCGACGAACACCGCGTAGCCGCCGCCGTGTTCGTGGTGGTGTCCGCCGTCGCTCGACGGACGGCCCTGTATCCGGCGGCCCTTGTAGACCTCGTCGAAGGAGTCGGGTGCGGCCGGCTCGTGATGGCCGGCGGCGGACGCGGCGGGCGCGACGAGGGTGGCGGCCGTGGCCGTCGTGGCGACGGCTGCTGCCGCGGTGAGCGCACGGCGCCGGGTGATGCCGGGCATGCGGGTCCTCCTCAGGAGTGGTGGAGTGTGACGACGCATGCCTATCGGGCGTTACGGGAACAGAAGAAATCTCCCGGGACGGGTTGGCTGCGATCCGGACAATTAACCAAATGTCGTGCAGAGTTGAACCAAGATGATCTTGCTGTGACCCGGTGCCGATCCACTGCGGAACGGGGAATTCCTTGCCGGGGCGCCCGGCTTCCCGATGATCCTTTCCAGGGACCGCCCGTCCGAGTGGCGCGGCTCACCACGCCAGGCTGACGCGATCGAGCGGGTCGGCCGGGCTGCTACCGTCCGGTTCCGATCGACCACGTCCGGTGACAGTCAGGGGTGCGCGCGTGAAGGTCGTCTGTGTCGGAGGCGGGCCCGCGGGCCTGTACCTCGCCATCCTGCTCAAACGGCAGGACCCGTCCCACGACATCACCGTCCACGAACGCGACCCCGAGGGCTCCACGTACGGCTGGGGCGTGACGTACTGGGGCGGCCTCCTCGACAAGCTCCGGGCGCACGACCCCGAGTCGGCGCGGGCGGTCGAGGAGCACTCGGTCCGCTGGAACGAGGGTGTCGCCCACGTCCGGGACCTGGCGGCCCGCCACCACGGGGACGAGGGCTTCGGCATCGGCCGGCACCGCCTGCTCGACCTGCTCGCCGGCCGGGCCCGCGCCCTCGGCGTCCGCCTGGAATTCGAGAGCGCCATCGGCGAACCGCCCGCCGGAGCCGACCTCGTCGTCGCGGCCGACGGCGTGCACAGCGCCCTGCGCACCCGGCACGCCGGGCACTTCGGCACCCGGACCACCGCCGGCCGCAACCACTACATCTGGCTCGGCACCACCAAGGTCTTCGACGCCTTCACGTTCGCCTTCACCGAGACCGCCCACGGCTGGATCTGGGCCTACGGCTACGGCTACGGCGACGGCCACAGCACCTGCGTCGTCGAGTGCTCCCCGGAGACCTTCACCGGCCTCGGCCTGGACCGGGCGGACCGGGCCGAGGGCCTCGTGCTGCTGGAGAAGCTCTTCGCCGGCGTCCTCGACGGCCACCCCCTAGTCGCCCGCCCCGGCGCCGCCTGGCTGACCTTCCGCACCCTCACCAACCGCACCTGGCACCACGGCAACCTCGTCCTGCTCGGCGACGCCGCCCACACCACGCACTACTCCATCGGCGCCGGCACCACCCTCGCCCTGGAGGACGCCATGTGCCTGGCCGGCGCCCTGAAGGAGCACGCCGCCCTGCCCGACGCCCTCGCCGCCTACGAGCGCCGGCGCCGGGCCGAGCTGCTGTCCGTGCAGAGCGCGGCCCGCTACAGCGCCCAGTGGTACGAGAACCTGCCGCGCTACATCCACCTGCCCCCGCACCGCATGTTCGCCCTCCTCGGCCAGCGCCACTCGCCCCTGCTGCCGTACGTCCCCCCGCAGCTCTACTACGGCCTGGACCGGGCGGCCGGGCGGCTGGAGGCGCTCCGCAGGCTCAAGCGCTGGTTCGGCCCCCGCGCCGCCCGCGCCCTGCACGCCAGGTCCACGGCCCACGGGGACCGACCGAGACGTCGGTGAACAGCCATTCACCCGTTAAGGTGAATTCCTATTCACCTCGCCGTCCGTGCTGCCCGCAGGAGCCCCGATGGACCAGCCAGCCGCCATACCCCCGCCGCCCGGCACCGGCACGCCGCTCCGGCTGCGCGACCGGCTCACCATCCCGGTGCTCGCGTCGGGCGGCATCCTCATGGCGGTCATGCAGACCGTGGTCGTACCCCTCCTGCCGGACCTGCCCCGGCTCACCGGATCGTCACCGGCCGCCGTCTCCTGGATGGTCACCGCGACCCTGCTCGCCGGCGCCGTCCTCACGCCCGTGCTCGGCCGGGCCGGCGACATGTACGGCAAGCGCCGGGTGCTCACCGCCGCGCTCGCCCTGATGACCGTCGGCTCGGTCCTGTGCGCGCTGTCCTCGGACATCCGCGTGCTCATCGCCGCCCGCGCGCTCCAGGGCGCCGCCGCCTCCGTCGTCCCGCTGTCCATCAGCATCCTGCGCGACGAACTGCCGCCCGAACGCCGGGGATCGGCGGTGGCGCTGATGAGTTCCACCGTCGGCATCGGCGCCGCCCTCGGGCTGCCGCTCGCCGCGCTGGTCGTGCAGTACGCCGACTGGCACACCATGTTCTGGCTGACCAGCGCGCTCGGTGCGCTCGGCGTCACGGCGACCTGGTGGGCGGTCCGGGAGTCCCCGGTGCGCGAGCCCGGCCGCTTCGACGTCCTCGGCGCGCTGGGGCTCGCCGCCGGGCTGGTCTGCCTGCTGCTGGGCGTCTCCCAGGGCGGCACCTGGGGCTGGGGGAGCGAACGGGTCCTCGGGCTGTTCCTGGCCGCCGTCGCCGTCCTCGCGCTGTGGTGGTGGCAGCAGCTGCGCAGCGCACGGCCGCTGGTCGACCTGCGTCTGGTCACCCGGCCACGGGTGGGCCTGTCCCACGTGGCGGCCCTGCTGACCGGGTTCGCGTTCTACGCCAACTCGCTGGTCACCGCCCAGCTGGTGCAGGCACCCGAGGCCACCGGCTACGGCCTCGGCCTGTCCATCGTCGCCACCGGACTGTGCCTCCTGCCCGGCGGCGTCACCATGCTGCTGTTCTCGCCGCTGTCGGCCCGCATCTCGGCCACGCGCGGTCCCCGGATCACGCTCGCCCTGGGCGCCGCCGTCATCGCCTGCGGGTACGCGCTGCGCATCGCCGACAGCCGCGACCTGTGGATGATCATCCTGGGGGCCACCGTGGTCGCGACCGGCACCACACTCGCCTACTCGGCGCTGCCGACCCTGATCCTGCGCGCCGTCCCGGCCGCGCAGACCGCCTCCGCCAACGGCGTCAACGTCCTCATGCGCACCATCGGCCAGGCCGTCTCCAGCGCCGCCGTCGCCGCCGTCCTCGTCCACCACACCAGCCCCCTCGGCGGGACACCCGTCCCCACCCTGCACGGCTACCTGCTCGCCTTCGCGATGGCGGGCGCCGTCGCCCTCGCGGCCTGCGCGGCGGCCCTGACCATCCCGGGCGACGAGCCCGCCGACGACGGCCGGCGCGCCCGCGGGGCCACCCGGGGCGCGCGCGACGGGGCGATGGAGGGAGCATGAGAGGCATGACCACGCCGGCCGGCCGGCAGGCCGCCCCCGCACGCCGGGACGCCGAGGCCACCAGGGCCGCCATCCTGAAGGCGGCCCGCCACCTCCTGGCCCGGCACGCCCACGCCGACATCACCCTCAGGGCCGTCGCCGAACGGGCCGGTGTCAGCCCGCCCCTGATCCTGAAGTACTTCGGCAACAAGGACGCCCTCTTCGCCCGCGTGATGTCCTTCGACACCGACGCCGACGCCCTGCTGGACGCCCCGCTGCACGACCTGGGCCGGCACATGGTCCGGCACGTGCTGTCCAGCCAGCGCGACCGCGGCGCCGACCCGCTGCTGCGCATCGCCTTCGCCCCCCTGCACGGCGACCACGGCGACATCCTGCGCGCCAACTTCCGCGCCCAGGTGACCGAACGCCTCGCCGCCCGGCTCACCGGCCCCGACGCGGGCCTGCGCGCCGAACTCGCCGTCGCCGCGCTCGTCGGCCTCGGCGTGATGTACGGCATCGCCCGCGGTCCGCACCTGCGCGGGACCGCCGCCGACACCGTCGCCGACCGCTACGGGCCCGCCGTACAGGCCCAGCTGACGCCCGGCCGCTGAGCCGGCGCGGCCCGGCGCCCGGCGTTCCCGCCGGAGCGCCCCGTTCCGCGCGACGCCGTGCCGGATGACAGACTGGCGCCATGGACGAACGCGTGATTGGCAGGTCGGGTCAGTGGGCATCGGTGGTCGGACTCGGCACATGGCAGCTGGGCGCCGACTGGGGCGACGTGGACGACAAGGAGGCCCTCTCCGTCCTGGAGGCGGCGGCCGAGTCCGGGGTCACGTTCTTCGACACGGCCGACGTGTACGGCGACGGGCGCAGCGAGGAGACCATCGCCTCGTTCCTGCGCGGCCGCCCCGACCTGCACGTGCTGGTGGCCACCAAGATGGGCCGCCGGGTCGAGCAGATCCCCGGGAACTACGTCCTGGACAACTTCCGCGCCTGGAACGACCGCTCGCGCCGCAATCTGGGCGTCGACCGCATCGACCTGGTCCAGCTGCACTGCCCGCCCACCCCGGTCTACTCCTGCGACGCAGTCTTCGACGCCCTGGACACCCTGGTCGAGGAGGAGCGCGTCGCCGCGTACGGGGTGAGCGTGGAGACCTGCGCGGAGGCGCTCACCGCGATCGCCCGGCCCCACGTGGCGAGCGTGCAGATCATCCTCAACCCGTTCCGCATGAAGCCCCTGTACGAGGTGCTGCCCGCCGCCCGCGAGGCCGGCGTCGGCATCATCGCGCGCGTACCCCTCGCCTCCGGGCTGCTGTCCGGCAAGTACACGCGGGACACGGTGTTCGCGGCCAACGACCACCGCTCCTTCAACCGCCACGGCGAGGCCTTCGACCAGGGCGAGACCTTCTCCGGCGTCGACTACGCCACCGGAGTGGAGGCCGCAGCCGAGTTCGCCGCGCTGGCCCCCGAGGGGTACACCCCCGCCCAGCTGGCGCTGCGCTGGATCATCGAGCAGGACGGCGTGACCACGGTGATCCCGGGCGCGCGCAACCCGGGCCAGGCCCGCGCCAACGCCGCCGCGGCCAAGCTGCCGCCGCTGCCGGAGGAGACCTTCACCGCGATCCGGGAGCTGTACGAGCGCCGGATCAGCGACCAGGTCGAACACCGCTGGTAGACCCGGGTGCGCGGACCGTTTGAACGAACGGCCGTGCGGTTACACGCACCGCATGACGGAGGCAGGACGGCGTACAGGCCGCGACGAGACCGAGGAGGAGCGGGCGGACCGGAAGTGGGGTGAACTCATCCAGGAGGTCCGCGTCGCCCAGACGGGCGTGCAGATCCTGTTCGGGTTCCTGCTGACCGTCGTCTTCCAGCCGAAGTACGTGCGGCTCACCGACACCGATCAGGTCATCTACATCGTGACCGTCGTCCTCGGCGCCTGCGCGACCGGCGCCCTCATCGGACCGGTCTCCCTGCACCGCCTGGTCTCCGGCCGCCGGGTCAAGCCGCAGGCCGTGCGGCTCGCCTCCGGGCTGACCTTCGTCGGGCTGGTCCTGCTGCTCGCCACGATGACGTCGTCGCTGCTGCTGATCCTGCGGGTGGCCACGCACGACGGCTACGTGCCGTACCTGGTCTCGGGTGTCGTCGCCTGGTACCTCGTGTGCTGGTACGGCCTGCCCCTGTGGGCCCGCCGCAAGCACACGGACCGGTCGGACGGCTAGGACCCGCCCGGCCGACCGGGGACGGTCCGGCCGGTCACTGGCCCACCCGTCCGTCGACGCACTCGCGCAGCAGGTCGGCGTGGCCGCAGTGCCGGGCGTACTCCTCGATCCTGTGCACCTGGAGTTCCCGCACCGCGATCCGCTCCCTCCCCACCCGCTCCCCGAGATCCGGGTGCCCGGCCACTACGGCGTCGGTCGCGGCCTGCTCGCGTTCCAGATCGGCGTACGCGGCGTCGACCACGGCCTGTTCGGCGACCGCTGCGTCGAAGTCCGCGTCCCCGTCGCCGTACAGCTTCGGCAGCGGGTCCCCCTCGGTGATCCAGTTGCGCCAGTCGCGTTCCACCTCGGCGAGGTGCCGGATCAGGCCGAGCAGTGACATCGTGGACGGCGGGACCGAGCGCCCGGCCAGCTGCTCCGGGTCCAGGTCCTCGCACTTCATCCGCAGGGTGGTGCGGTAGTTCGCCAGGAAGTGCGCCAGCGTCGCCGGCTCGCCCTCCGGGCCGGCCCCGTTGTCGCGGGGGTCGTCGGCGGGGTCGGCCCACATGTCGGGGTAGACGGTGGCCCGGGTCCATCGTGCCGGTCGGTCGGTCATGCCCCGCATGATGGCCCGCGGCAGCCCCGGTGCGCCACCGGATTGTCATGAGAGCGCGCGCAGCTGACGGTCGTGGACCCGGCTGAGCAGCAGCACGGACAGCACGGCTCCGATCAGCGCGCAGCACATGTCCCACTGGGTGTCCCACACGTCGCCCTGGGTGGCGAGGAAGGCGTCCGCGCCGTGCCCGCCGATCTCCGCCGCCAGCCACTCCAGCAGTTCGAAACATGCGCTGAACGCCATGCAGGCGCACACGGTGAGCGGCGCCAGCCAGCGGCTGCCGCGCAACGGCGAGGTCCGGCTGAGCAGTTCTCGCACCAGCACGGCCGGGACGAAGCCCTGCATCAGGTGCCCGAAGCGGTCGTACGGGTTGCGGTCCAGGCCGAAGGTGTCGCGCACCCAGTCACCCGCCGGGACCTGCGCGTAGGTGTAGTGGCCGCCGACCGCGAGGACCAGCGCGTGCGCGGTCAGCAGCCCGCACAGCAGCCCTGTCAGTGAGAAGCGCCGCCACGCCAGCACCGCCAGGGGCAGCCCGGCGAGCACCCACACCGTCTCCAGTAGCCAGGTGGTGCGGTCACGCGCGCCCCACGCGGACGCGGCCAGGCCCGCCGCGGCCACGGCGGCGAAGAGGGCGGGCGGCACGCGGCGCGGCGCGCGGAACGGGAGGGGTGGCGCTGCGGTCACGGCGGGGCTCCTTGCCTGCGGGGCATCGGGGCAGCCCATCGTGGCGCCGGGCCGGGACCGCGGGCATGAGTACGGCTACTCAGCCGCGGAGAGGATCTCCTCCAGCAGCTCGTCCACCGCGACGCGTTCCCGCCCCGGCGGGACGACCCGGTAGGTCTCGCGCAGGAACGAGGCGATCGCGGGTGCCCAGGCGAACACGACCGCGTGGTGCCGTCCGCCGTCCGCCCGCGCGTCCCCGAGGAACTCCAGCCGCAGTTCGTGCCACAGGCCGGTGGCCTCCGGCCGCATCCGCACGTCGCCGACCCCGACCGGCCCGGCCAGGCCGTCGGAGAGCATCTGCCGGTCCAGCCGCCAGCAGGCCAGCACATGGCCGTCGTGCGCGAACGCGGCGGTCACGGCGAACGGGTCGCCGGCGTCGTAGCTGAGGTGGGCCAGCACCGGACACCGGCCGGTACCGTGCGCGAGGAGCTGCACCACCAGGGTCTTGTGCACGAACGAGTTCACGCGGGGGCCTCCGGGACGATCGGCGTAGAGCCCTCTAGTACCCCGGCAGCGCCCGAGATGCTCATCCGTGTGACCGATTCCGCTGGACCGTGCGGGACGCGGCCGGCCGGCGCGTCCCGGCGGACCTCAGGCGAAGGCCTCCCGCAGGGCCGGGAGCAGGGTCTTCGACGACCAGTCGATGAACTCCGGCTGGGAGTCGCCGCCGATCTGCACCAGGGCGATCTCCCCGAACCCGGCCTCCGCGTAGGGCCGTACGGCCTCCACGAACGCATCCGGGTCGTCGCCGCACGGGATGGAGGAGGCGACGTCGTCCTCGGTGACGAACTGGGTCGCGGCCTCGAAGGAGTCGGGGTGCGGCAGTTCGGCGTTCACCTTCCAGCCCAGGCCGAACCAGCGGAACTGGGAGTGGGCCCGCTTGATCGCCCTCTCCCGGTCGGTGTCGTAGCAGACGGGCAGCTGGCCGACCCGGGGCTTGCCGCTGCCGCCGTGCCGGTCGAAGGCCTCCAGCAGACCCGGCTTCGGCTCCGTCGCGATGACCAGGTCGGCGAGGTGCCCGGCGAGCTTGCACGACCGTTCACCGGAGACGGCGAGGCCGATCGGCGGCGCCTCGTCCGGCAGGTCCCACAGCCGGGCCGACTCCACGTCGTAGTGCTGCCCGTGATGCGTCACATGGCCGCCCTCGAACAGCGCGCGGATGATCTGCACGGCCTCCTCGAGCATCTCGTGGCGTACGTCCACCGGCGGCCAGCCGCCGCCCACGACGTGTTCGTTCAGGTTCTCGCCGGCGCCGAGACCGAGCCGGAACCTGCCCTCGGACAGCAGCTGCACGGTCGCCGCCTTCTGCGCCACGATCGCCGGGTGGTAGCGCAGGATGGGGCAGGTGACATAGGTCATCAGCGGGATCCGCGAGGTGGCCTGGGCGGCGGCGCCCAGCACACTCCACGCGTACGAGGCGTGTCCCTGCGAGCGCAGCCACGGGAAGTAGTGGTCCGAGGTCACCGAGAAGTCGAACCCGGCCTCCTCGGCCCGCACGAGGTGGTTCACCAGGTCCCGGGGGCCGGCCTGCTCCGTCATCATCGTGTATCCGATTTGCACCATGGGGAGCGAGTCCCCGGCTCGGCCGCCGGAAAACGGCCCACGGGCACCCGGTCAGTCCTCCGGCGCACGGAACGTCCCGAGGAACGTGCGCAGCGCCAGCCGGCCGGCCGCGTTCCCCCAGGCCCCGGCGGGAGTGGTGAAGCGCAGGGAGAAGCCCCGGGCCCCGCCCAGCAGGACGCCCCGCCCGAAGGTGTGCGTCCGCGAGTCCCCCGATCCCGTCAGCCACTCCAGGTCGGCGGCCCTGCGGCCCTGGTAGGTCGTGGCCCGGACGGCGCCGACGCGGTGGTAGCCGGGCAGCCTCGCCAGCCCGGGCTCGACGTCGTCCCGCCAGACCGCCACCGGGTCGGGGCCGACGCGCTCGCTGTAGGTGACGGCGAGGGCGGTCGGGTCGCCGCCGCGGCCGAAGGTGACCCGGTAGGCGAGGCCCGCCCCCCGGGAGGTGGCCAGCCGCCGCCAGCCGTCGGGCAGCGCCACCGAGAAGCCCTCGGGGGCGGTGTACCGGTGGTAGCCGGCCGGCAGGGCGGGGGAGGCCGACGGGGCCGGGGCGGGGGTGGCCGCGGGCGGGGTGGCGGATGGGGTGGCGCCGCCGGTGTGCCGGCCGGCCGGGGCGGTGGCCCGGCGTGGCGGTCCGGCGGTGTCCGTGCCGGGCAGCACGCCGGCCGCGGCCAGCACCGCGGCGGCGACGGCGGTCCCGGCGAGCGCGGCGGCGACGGCCGGGAGCCCTCGGCCGCGCCCGGGACCGGCGGCGACGGCGCCCCGGTACGCGCCGCGCACCCGGGGCACGGGCGCGGTCGGGTGGTCCGCGTCCGTGTCCTCGGTCAGTGCCCGGGTCAGGGCCTCGCGGACCACCGGCCGGGTCAGCCGCTCCCGCGGGTCCTTGCGCAGCAGCCCCTGCACGGCCCGGGTGAGCGGGCCGGCGCGCAGCGGGGTGCGCAGCGGCAGCCGGTCGACGGCCTTCAGCGTGGCGTCGGGCCGGCCGCGGTCCCGGAACGGCGGCCGGCCCTCGACCATCGTGTACAGCAGCGCTCCCAGCGCCCACAGGTCGGCGGCGGGGCCCAGACGTTCGTCGCGGGCCTGCTCCGGCGAGGCGTACGAGGGCGCCGTGAGCCGCGGCACCAGGGTGGCGCCGGCCAGGCCGAACCCGGTGACGACGACCGGTCCGTCGTCCCGCACGAAGACCTGGCCGGGACTCAGTTCCCCGTGGGTGATGCCCTCGTCGTGCGCCGCCCGCAGCACGTCGAGCAGCTCCAGGCCGGTGCGTGCGGCGCGCACCGGGTGGAAGGAGCCTTCCCGGGCGAGGAGTTCGCCGAGCGGTGTGCCGTCGATCCACTCGGTGACCGTCCACAGGGTGCCGGCCTCCACCACGGCGTCGACGACCGCGGCGACCTGACCCGGCAGGAGCAGCCGCATGGTCTCGGAGGTGCGGACGACCCGGGCCGTGACGCGGCGCGCGGTGTCCTCGGCGACGGGCTCCGGCAGGGCCGTCTGTGTCACCAGGCGGGGCTGCTCGGCCGCCGTGTCCTCGGCGTACCACCACAGGCGGTTCGTCTCCCGGGCGAAGACCTCCAGCAGCCGGTACCGCCCGGCGACCCACTCGTGTGCGCAGACGTGCGTCTCGACCATGGTCATCCCTCGCTGAAGCCCCTGCCGCGTCTTTCCCAGAGGTACGCGGGGCGCGCGGGGGTGCGTTCAGCGAATCCTCAATTCACGCCCCCCATCCGCCTTTCATTCATACGTTCGAAGGCCGGTGCGGTGCCGGATCCGCCGCCCCGCCGCACGGCAGCCGCCTCACAGCAGACCGAACCGCTCCGCCCAGCCGTGCAGTTCCCGGGGTGTCGTGTTGCCCCCGCAGACCACGAGCCCGATCCGGGCGCCGTCACCGGCCCGCGCCGCCACCTGCCGGGCCGCCGGCAGCAGACAGCCCGCGGCCGGCTCCGCCCACACCTTGGCGTGGTCGGCCAGGTCCAGACACCCCTGCACGGCGTCCCGGTCCGGGACCACCAGGACGTCCTCGACGAGCGCGGACACATGGTCGTACGTCAGCTGCGCCACCGAGGGCGCGCTCAGGGTCGTGACCAGGGAGGAGAGCGGCACCGGTACCGGACCGCCCGCCCTCAGCGCGCCGGACATCGCCTCCGCGCCCTCGGTCTCCACGCCCCACACGCGCACCCCCGGGCGCAGCGCGCGCAGGGCCGCCGCGACCCCGGCGATCAGACCACCGCCGCCGACGCTGACGACGACGTCCGTCAGCTCCCCGGCGTCCTCGGCCAGTTCCAGCCCCACGGTGCCCTGTCCGGCGATCACCACCGGGTCGTCGAACGGGTGGACCAGGGTGAGCCCCTCGTCCCGCAGCCGCGCCACCAGCTGGAAGGCGCTGTCCATGCCGTCGGTGAGCCGCACCGACGCCCCGGCTTCCTCGGCGAGCGCGAGGGAACGCGCGGGCGCGGTCCGCGGCATCACCACGGTCGCCTTCACGTCGAGGGCCGCCGCCATCACCGCGAGCGCGACACCGTGGTTGCCGCCGCTGACCGCGACGACGCCCGCCGCGCGCTCCGCCCCGCTCAGCGACAGCAGCTTCGCCGTGGCCCCGCGGGCCTTGAACGAGCCGGTCCGCTGGAGCAGTTCCAGCTTGGCGGTGACCGGGACGCCGAGCAGCGCGCCGAGGCCGGGACTCGGTACCGTCGGTGTCCTGACGACGTGTCCGGTGATCCGCTGTGCGGCGGCTTCGATGTCCGAGATGCCGATCACGGTGTTCCACCCTTCCGGCGCGGATCGGGAACCGCGCCGGAAGGGACCTTGACCCGCCGGGACGCCCCAGGTCAACGCCGTATCGGATGATGGTTACCGCGCGCGGTCCGCCAACAGGTCCAGCAGCCGCGCCAGTTCCCCGGCGGCCCCGCCGGCCAGGGGCGTGCGGGCGAGCAGCGCCCGCGCGGCGCCCGTGTGGGCGCGGGCCTCGGCCAGGGCCGCCGCCCGGCCGCCCGCCGCCTCGACCAGTGCGGCGGCCTCCCCGGCCCGGCCCGGCGAGTCCAGCAGTGCGGGCAGGTCCCGGGCCGCCGGGGAACCGAGCGCGGCCAGCACCGGATAGGTCTTCTTCCGCTCCCGCAGGTCGCCGCCGACCGGCTTGCCGGTGACGGCCGGATCGCCCCAGATGCCCAGCACGTCGTCGACCAGCTGGAAGGCGATCCCGAGGTGCCGCCCGACCCGGTCCAGGGCGCCGGCCGTGGCCCGGGGCGCCCCGGCGAGCGCGGCGCCCAGCGCGGCGGCACAGCCCAGCAGCGCGCCGGTCTTGCCCTCCGCCATCGCCCGGTACTCCGCCGCCGTCACCCGCTCAGGCCCGGTCCACGGCCGGGTGGCGAACAGCAGGTCGTCGGCCTGCCCGCGCACCAGATCGGCGAGGGCCGACGAGAGCAGCCGTACCGCGCCGGGGCCCTCGGGGGCCGCGGCGAGCACGTCCACCGCCAGCGCGAACAGGGCGTCCCCGGCCAGTACGGCCGGGCCCGTGCCGTAGGCCCGCCACACGGTGGGGCGGCCGCGCCGGACCGCGTCCCCGTCCATGATGTCGTCGTGCAGCAGCGAGAAGGCGTGCACCAGCTCCACCGCGACCGCCGCCGGCACCCCCGCCCGTCCGTCGGCGCCCGCGGCCTCGGCGCCCAGCACGGCCAGCGCCTGCCGTACGCCCTTGCCGCCCGGGGCGGCGGCGGGTGCCCCGCCGACCTCGCACCAGCCGAAGGTGTAGGCGGCCATCTCGGCCACCCACGGGTGCAGCCGCCCCACCGCGTCCTCGAGCGCGGGCCGTACCAGCTCCCGGCAGCGGGTCAGGGTGAGCAGGGCCGGGTCCTGCACCGGCGTGCCGAGCGCCGTCACCGGGCGGCCTCCGCGTCGAGGCCGAACTCCCGCTGGGCCCGGGCCACCATCTCCCGGGCGTGCCGCAGCCCGCTGCGCTCCAGCGTCCGGGCCAGGCCCGCGAGTTCGGCGGCCGTCTCGGCGCGGTCGCGGCCGAGACGGGCGAGGGACTTGGCCAGGCCGAGCCGGGACAGCGCCTCACCGCGCGGCTCGCTCATCGTGCGGAACTCCGCGAGCGCCAGCTCGTAGCGGTCCCGGGCCTCGGCGTGGCGCCCGGCGCGGTAGAGGACGTTGCCCTGCATCTTGTGGTTGTAGGCGAGCGCGCTGGACAGGTTCATCTCGCGGCAGCCGGCCTCCGCCTCGGCCAGCAGCTCCAGGGCCCGTTCGGTGGCGCCGTCGCGCACGGAGAGGACGTCCGCGAGTCCGCGCAGCGCCCAGGCGTACCCGCGCCGGTCGTCGGCCCGGCCGGCTATCCGTGCCGCCTCCTCGAACAGCGCGTAGGCGCGGTCGAAGTCGCCGGTGTTGCGGTGCATCTGGGCGATGCCCTCCAGCGCCCACACCGTGTGCCGGGCCTCGCCCCGCTTGCGTGCCTCGGCCAGCAGCTGTTCGTGCAGCCGGCCGACCGCCGCGTAGTCTCCCTGGATGCGCCCGGTCTCCGCGAGGCCGGCCAGCGAGTAGCCGCGGACGACGATGTCCCCGCCGCGCTCGCCGAGGTCGGCGGCGAGTTTCAGCAGCCGCCAGGCCAGCGGGAACGCCCCGCGCTGGCGTGCCAGAGTGCCGCCGCTCCACAGCGCCCAGGCCATCGCGGCGGTGTCGCCGGCCTCCCGGGCGGCGCGGTAACTCGCCTTCCAGGCCCGGTCGGCGTCCCGCACATGGCCGAGCCGCCGGTGCGCCTCGGCGACGGCGAGCCCGCAGCGCGCCGCCTCGCCGGGCAGTCCGGCGCGCTCGGCCTCGCGCAGCCGTTCGGTGCCCTCGGCCAGCACGTCGACCAGCGAGGAGTTCACGGACAGGGTGGTCAGGGCGCCCTGGTACTCCGGGGCGGAAGCCTTGCCGTACATGCGTACCCTTCTATGCACAGAGTGTATACACAGCGTGCATAGTGTCTCGGAAAAATACCCCGGCCCGAGGGCCGGGGCTCGGTCTGTCGCTGGTCAAGACGCCGGTACGGCAGCGGGGGTTGCCCGGCGGGGCGGATCGGTTGTGAAGGTTCAGTGCTGCTGCGGCTTCTGGGGCGTCAGCTCGCTCGGCCGCACCACCACATACCCCTCACCCTGGAGCATCAGCTGCACGGCCTCACCGGAACCGCCGCGCAGCATCGAGCCGAGGGACTGCGAGCGGTGCAGCGAGGTCTCCAGGTGCGCGGTCCAGCCCACCACCGCGTCCGTGTCGACGTACACCGGCGCCTGCGCGGTCACGGGTATCACCAGCGGGTTGCCGTCGCAGACCAGGCCGAGCCGGCCCTGTCCGCTGAACACGCTGTTGAACAGGCCGCCGCCGGCGATGCCCGACCCCTTCACCGTCTTGATCTCGTACGACAACGAGGCGTCGAAACACAGGACGTTGCGGCCGTTGACCGTGAACCGGTCGCCGGCCTCCACCTCGACGATGAAACAGTTCTGCGCCTCGTGCGCGAACCAGGCCTCGCCCTGTCCGCGCACCGCCATCAGGGGCAGTCCCTCACCCGTGACCGCGCGCTTGAGCATGCCGCCGACGCCCTGCCCCTTGCGCTCGAACTTCAGGTCGCCGCGGTAGGCGACCATCGCGCCCTGCCGGGCGTGCATCTCGCCGTTGACCGCGTATCTGAGGCACTTGGCGTTCTCGACGGACATCCCCGGCTCGACGGCCGGCTGCACCACGTTCTGACTGGAGAAAAGATCACCCTTCATGCGGGCATGGTGTCCCGGACGACAGCGTTCCGCCAAGATCACGGAACGTACCGGTTCGGCCACGGAAGGGCCGTCACCGCTCGGCCGTCCTCGCCTTGCCGCAGAACGCCGAGTCCAGGGCGCCCGCCAGGGTGTCGAGCACCTTCTCGTTGTTCGACGTGTTCGCCATCGCGGTGAGGCTGCGCCGGCCGTCCTTTGTGGTGAACGCGTAGGTGTAGTAGCCCTGCACGGCCCCCGTGTGCCCGTACACCGACACCCCGCAGGACAGGTCCCGCCGCCGCAGCCCGAGCCCGTACGCCGTCGTGCTGCTGACCCGGGTGAACCGCTCCATCTCGGCGAGCCGGGCGGCGGACATCAGCCGTCCGCCGAGCAGCGCGCCGTAGAACGTGTCGAGGTCCCGCGCGCTGGAGATGACCGCACCCGCGCTCTGCGCCCAGGACACGGTCTGGGCGGTCGCGTCGACGGGCGCGGCGCCCGCCGTGTCCGAGGTGAGGTAGCCACGGGCGTACCGCCCCGGGATCGCCGTCCGCGGATGGACGTAGAACGTGTCGGCCAGCCCCAGCGGCCCGATGACGCGGTTGCGGTACGCCGTGGCCACGGGCTGCCCCGTGAGCTTCTCGATGAGCAGGCCGGCGACCACGAAGTTGGTGTTGGAGTACGCGTAGGCGGCGCCCGGCGCGTTGGTGCGGGGCTTCCTCAGGGAGAGGGCGACCAGCTGGCGGTAGGTGAAGACCTTGTTCCGCACCGCCTCGAAGCCGGAGACGCTGTGGGCGAACATGTCGTTGGTGTAGTCGTACAGTCCGCTGCGGTGGCTGAGCACCTGACGGACCGTGATCCGGTCGTCGGGCAGCAGCTTCGGCAGGTACCGGTTGACCGGCGCGCCGAGCGAGAGCCGGTGCTCGTCGACGAGCTGGAGCAGGACGACGGCCGAGAACGTCTTGGTGATGCTGCCGACCCGGAACCGGTCCCGCGTGCTGATGGCCCGCCCGCTGCCCCGGTCGGCGACACCGCGCGTGACCCGGTACGTCCGCCCGTGGTCGTCGATCCGGGCCAGCGCGCCCGGCGCGCCCCGGTCCACCGCCGACCGCAGCACCGCGGCGAGTCCCGCCGTGTCCGGCGCCGGGAGCGCCGCTGCTGTCGGGGCGTCATGCTCCCCGGCCACGGCCCGCGCCGGGACCGCGAGGAGTGACAGCGCGACCGCCCCGAGGACCGCTCCCCGTCCCACCGCTGCTGAGACCATCCGGTACCCACTCCCATCGGTTCGGTTTCTGATGCGATATCGGTCACATTCCGCCCTGGGAACCTAGGGGATCGGGGCAACGTCTCCCCAGGCGACACACAGTTGGTGGTCCGGTGATCACTCCGTGGCGCCCGTTCGTAAAGGATTGCCATAGAAGTCCGCGAAATGGATCATTCCGGCTTTACGTGTACATGACTCATCCGACAGGGTTACCCCTCGGGGGCGTCAGACAAGCTCCTGTGGCGCACCGACTGCGCCATTTCTCAAGGCGGTCGGTGACCCCGGCCGCCTTCGAACGAAGGAACCCTGATCAGATTGCGTAGAGCGCACATACGCTCCATGGCGATCGCCGTCGCGGTGACGACGGCTGCCACGGGCCTGGCCGGCACGGCCTTCGCGGGTCCCTCCACGGGGGTGGAGCGGACCGCCGCCTCCGCCGCCTCGAACGCCACGCTGGTGGTGGAGGCGGCGCGCACCGCGGCCTTCACGCACGCCTCGGCGACCGGTGTCTCGAAGGGCGACGAACTGCACGCCCAGGACGTCATGATCGACCCGGAGGGTGCCCGGCACGTCCGCTTCGTCCGGACGCACGGCGACCTGCCGGTGCTCGGTGGCGACCTCATCGTCCACCTCGACCGGCGGCTCGGCTACACGGGTGTGACCCGCGCGGCCGACCACACCGTCGAGCCGGCCGCCAAGGCCCGCCTGACCCCGGCCCAGGCCGCCGCCAAGGCCGCCGAGGCCGCCAAGGGTGACGCGGGCGGCGCCCGGCTCGTGGTGGACGCCCGGGGCGGCGCCTCCGCGCTCGCCTACCAGGTCACCGTCACCACCGACGTCGACTCCCACACGGTCGTCGTGGACGCGGTCACCGGCAAGGTGCGCAGCAACACGCCCGTCCGGGACGAGTTCCTGTCGCCGAAGCTGGTCGACACCCTGCGCGAGCGCGGCGAGAGCGCCGACCCGGTGACCGGCAGCGGCTCCGCCTCCGGCGCGTCCGGCCTGCTAGGCTCGGGCGCCTCCGGCGTCACGCACTACCCGTCGGCCGCCAAGGGCACCGGCAAGACGCTCTTCGTCGGCACCGTCGGTCTCACCACCACGCAGACCTCGCGCGGCCACTTCCAGCTCAAGGACCCGAACCGGTACGGCACCGAGACCCGGGACGCCAAGGGCTCGGAGACGGAGAAGTTCAGCGCCGGCACGAAGTTCACCAACACGACCGACGTGTGGGGCAACGGCAAGACCACCAGCCGGGTCAGCGCCGCCGCCGACGCCCAGTACGGCATCACCAAGACGCTGGACTTCTACAAATCCGCGTTCGGGCGCAAGGGCATCGCCAACAACAGCAAGCCCGCCCAGGCGATGGTCCACTGGGGCAAGAAGGTCGGCAACGCCTTCTGGGACCCGGACTGCAACTGCATGCTGTACGGCGACGGCGACGGCGACATGTTCAAGAAGCCGCTCGTCGTCCTCGACGTCACCGGTCACGAGCTGACCCACGGCGTGGTGGAGGCGACCGCCAACCTCCAGCCGACCATCGTCGACCAGTACGGCAACCAGTACGGCGAGCCCGGCTCGCTGAACGAGTCGCTCGCGGACATCTTCGGCTCGAACGTCGAGTTCTACGCCAAGAACGCGAAGGACACGCCGGACTACCTCATCGGCGAGAAGATGGGCCTCGCCCAGAAGTTCCTGCGCCGCCTGGACCACCCCTCGCTCGACAAGCTCGAGGGCACCATCGACTACTGGAAGCCGGAGGTGTACGGCACCGAGGTGCACGCCGGTTCGGGTGTCTCCTCGCACGCCTACTACCTCCTCGCCGAGGGCAGCGGCAAGAAGACGATCGGCGGCGTCACCTACAACTCGCCGACGTACCACAACCTCACGGTCAAGGGGATCGGCCGCACCAAGGCGACCGCCATCTACTACCGTGCGCTCACCCGCTACATGGTCTCCGACACCGACTTCCACCAGGCGCGCCTCGCGACGCTGAAGGCGGCCAAGGACCTGTACGGCGCGAACAGCACCGAGTACAAGACGGTGGACAGGTCGTGGTCGGCGGTCAACGTCACCGCCGCCAACACGCCGGCCGCCCGCCACTGACGGACGGCAGCACACCCGGCAGTACCGGATGCCCCGCCCCGCGCGGGGCATCCGTGTGCCCGGCCTTGGGGACCACCGGTACAGCCGTTGACGCCAAGCACCTGATCTTCAGGTCCTCGTCATCGAGGAAGAAGAACCGCTCCAGCTCGGGCCTCGTCGGCTCCTCGGCGAACTTCCCGTACCCCTCGGCCTGCTCATCAGTCAAGAACTCCACCGGCATGCGCGGGCTGATTGCGAAGCGGCGCGGTGACCACAATCGCCTCGGCTTCGCCCTACGGCGTACGGCTGTCACCAGTACGAGGACCATGCGCAGGGCGGGGAGTTCCGGTCGTTCCTTCACGGGCGGGCGTGGACGGCGCATGCGGAGGGTCCGAAGGCGTTGTTCGACCACGCGGGGCACTGCGCCCGCCCGGCGTCCTCACGCGTCACCCCGTACCCCTCTCCTGTCCCTCTCCACGATCCGCGTGATCCGCCGTCAGCCCGGAGACGAACCATTCCGGATGGTTCCTCCGGAGGTCCGACAGAGCGGGCAGGGTGGCGGACAGCGTGTTCTGGAGCGGATACTGATTGCACTCCTCGATCTTCACTTCACGGCCGCCGAAGCCAACGGTCATCGTGAACACCTGATTCGCTCCCACCGCGTCCCCCGCACCCCAACTTTCCCAGGCGGAGGTGGTGGAGAGACGTGCTTGCTTCACGTGGGAGTACGGGATCATGAGGAGGATGACGTTGATGCGCATGATGATGCGTGTGTCGGTGAACGCGATCATGCCCGGCGTGCGGCCGTACCAGCCCACCTTGACGAAGCCGATGAGCTGTTCCCTCCCGTAGATCGCGCACTTGCTCTTGACTTTGTCGACCTCTCTGGCGGCTTTGCGTGTGTGGGCTCCGTCCTCCGCCACCAGCGGGATACCGGCGTCGGCCAGCAGCATGCGCAGGGCGTCGACGAAGGAAGCCGGCTCGCACCGGTGCTGCTCGATATGGGCGTCCACCTGGGCTTCGTCGTAGCCGTAGTGGTTCTTGCTGGACACCTTGCGGAAGTAGGGCGCTCTCGCTCTCGTCCGGCGACGGGGGTCGGCGACGAGGGCGATCACATCGAGCCGATGTGCGTCGACCTCTTCGATGTCGTATCCGGCGCCCTTGACCGGGGCGAAGTGAGGACGTCCCGACGGTGTCGTCGGCGACGCTGTGCGCAACGGCTCCGCCGACGTGTTCCCGGACCGCCGCGCCGCGCTGGTCCGGTCGGTGTTGCGTACGAAAGGGAAGTGGGCCGCGCTGTCGGTGGTCAACCGGTTGGGCGCGGGCAGGCCCGCGTGCCGCAGGCGCGCCGCGAGGTGCGAGTAGATCGTGTCGAGCGTGAGCCACGGCGACTCGCCGGGCAGCCCGGTCCGTACGAGTTCGAGAAGCTGGCCGGTGAACGAGGTGGGAACCGCGCTCTGCTCCGCGAGCGGCGGCACATGAGCCACCTCCAGGTCGGCGGCGGTGAGCGTGTACACACCTCTGGCCGCCACGGCATTGCTCACCGTGTCCGAGCCGAGGGCTTCGATGGCGCGCCCGGAATAACAGCAGTCGAGAATCACGATCTTGACGGCGGCAGGACTGCCGAGCAGTGCGCTCTTCACTCTGCTGTACTCGATGCCGGTCAGATCGGCGTCTTCGGGATCGGTGTCGTGGACGGTGAGGATCAGTTCGCCGGACGAGCTGATGTGGCCGTGGCCCACGTAGTACAGCAGCAGTGTCCCGGTCGTCCGCTCGGCGAGGCGGCGGATCCGGCGGATCGCCTCGACCGCGGTGGGCGGGTCGAGCACGGACGTGACCTGCGCGGACGGCCACCCGCCGAGCACGGGATCGGTCAGCATATGCTCCATGGCGCGCAGGCTGTTCGCGGCGGCGGGAACCTGGAGGATCTTGGGATGCCTGAAGGCGGAGGCCCCGAGCAGCAGGGCGTGGGACCTGTCGCGGTCCGTACGGTGTTCACTCACCGGCACCGCCACCATGGCGGATGCCGGTCTGACGCAGCAACTCCTCGATGAGGGGCGCTGCCTGCGTCGCCGCCTCGTCCGCCACGCTCAGCCGGTAGCTGAGCCCGTCCGGCAGCGTGATCGTGAACTCCACCGCCGGACGGCGGCTCTTGAGCCACGCGGTGAGCGACTGCGCCAGGGCGACAGCGCCGCCGCCCGATCCGACGGCGATGCTCACGACGTCCAGCACGCCCGTGGAAAGGTCCTCCGGTCCGGCGGGCCTGTACCTCGGATGCACCATGCCCGACAACTGACGTTCGGACCGCAGCCACCGGAACAGCGCCACGAGCTCCAGCACGCCCTTGTCGCCGACGGCACCGATCTTGACTTCCATCGAACCCCCCACTGCCGCATGCCCGTTTCACCGCAGGCCCCTTCCCGCCCTCCGCTTCCGCGCTCGACGGGATGCACGACAGTGTCCCAACAGGCGACCCGCGCGTCCCGGATTCGCGGAAGCCGGCATGACGTCTGTCATGCGGGGCTGGTATCCGTAGATACTGATTCGCCTGGCGAAGGCCCCTGGTCGACCAGGGCTTCAACGACACGACGCCGCCCTCGTAGCTCACCGCTCCGGACCAAGAGCAACTGTTTAGCGTCAGTGGCCGTACCGCTGGTCCCCAAGGCCGTTCCGGCCCCGCGCGGACGGCCCGGCGTCAGGACCCCGGGGAACACCCGGGCGGTGCACGGTGCGTCGGCGGCTCAGCGCAGGTTCCGCGCCCAGTCCGCCGGGACCCGGCCCGCCGGACCGGGCGCCGGCTGGTCTGCGGGGTGGCCGGCCGGGGGAGCGAGTTCGGGCCCGGAGGCGTACAGCTCCTCCGTGGCGAAGTTCCAGAACCAGGCCTCACCCGGCTCGAAGCTGCGGATCACCGGATGCCCCGTCTCGCGGTAGTGGGCGGTGGCGTGCCGGCCGGGGGAGTCGTCGCAGCAGCCGATGTGCCCGCACCGCGCACAGCGGCGCAGGTGGAACCACCAGCCGCCGGCCTCCTCGCACTCCACGCAGCCCGTGCCGCTCGGCGGCACCCGGGGGTCGATTCCTTCGGCGTCGCTCATTCCTGCTCCTCCTCGTGCGTGCCGGCGGTCAGGGGCAGCAGCACCTGGAAGCGGGTGTCCCCGGGCACCGACTCCACCCGCAGGGTGCCGTGGTGCTTGTCGACGACGATCCGCCACGAGATGTCCAGACCCAGCCCGGTGCCCTCGCCGACCGGCTTGGTGGTGAAGAACGGGTCGAAGATCCGGTCCCTGATCTCCGGCGGGACACCGGGCCCGGTGTCCCGGAACTCCACCAGCAGCCGCTCGTGGTCGAGCGCGGTCCGCACGGTCAGCGTGCCCTCCCCGCCGGCGCTCCGGACCGCCGAGACGGCGTTGTCGATCAGGTTCGTCCACACCTGGTTCAGCTCCGCCGGGTAGGCCGGCACCGGCGGGAGCGTACGGTCGTAGTCCTTGACGACCTCGATGCCCGGGCCGATCTTCCCGGACAGCATCAGCAGCGTGCTGTCGAGGAGTTCGTGGACGTCCACCTCGCGGTACGGCGCCCGGTCCAGCTGCGCGTACTGCTTGGCGGCGTCGACCAGGTGCGAGACACGGGTGGTCGAGTCCTCGATCTCGCTCATCAGCAGCTCGGTCTCGACGGTGTAGTTCAGCCATCCGACCGCGCCCGGCAGGACCTCCTCGCCGACGGCCGCCGCGACCTGCTCCAGCCAGTCGACGTCCAGTCCGGCCTGCACGAACGTCGGCGCCACCTGCCAGCCCTGCTCGAAGCCGTGGTCCGCGAGCCAGTCGGTGAGCTGCTCCTCCCGGTCGGACGCCTCCAGCGGGCCGAGCGCCGGCGCCTTCGCCACCCGTTCGGCGGTGCGCTCCTGGATCTCGATCAGGCGCGCCAGCACGTCACGGGAGAACGGACCCCCGGCGATCACACCGAGCTTGTGCCGCATCTTCGCGACCCGTTCCCGCAGGGCCGAGGTGGCCCGGACGGCCGCCGCGGCCGGATTGTTCAGCTCGTGCGTGAGCCCGGCAGACAACGAGCCGAGGGCGAGCAGCCGTTCCCGCTGCCCGATCATGGCCTGCGTGTTCTTCGAGCCGAAGAACAGCCCCTCCAGCAGATGCACGGCCATCGGGAACCACTCGCGCATCACCTCCGCGAAGAGGTCCGCCGGCAGCACGAAGAACCGGGTCGGCTCCGTCACCCGCATCGAGTTGTTGTAGACCTGCGGCACCCGCTCGCCGAGGTAGGCCTGCATCGCACCCGCGTACACCCCGGGCTGGGAGGTGCGGGTGACCTCCACGTCGTCGCCGCCCACCCGGCGGGAGAGCACGACCGTGCCCTGGACCATCACGAAGAAGCAGGTGGCGGGGTCGCCCTCGGTGTACACGGGGCCGGGCCGGAACAGCTCCACCCGCCCCGCGCCGCACAGCCGGCCCAGCTGCTCGGGGCTGAGCTTCTCGAAGAGGAACAGCGAGCCGATCTCCCCCGGGCTGCACGGCATGACCTGCCCGCTCATGACTGCTCCAGGTACCGGTGGACGAGCATCACGGCCATGGCTCCCTCTCCGACGGCGGACGCGACCCGCTTGGCGGACTCGGCGCGGGCGTCACCGGCGACGAACACGCCGGGAACGCTGGTCTCCAGGTGGTACGGCGGCCGGTCCAGCTCCCAGCCGGCCGGAGGGCGCCCGTCGGCGGTCAGGTCGGGGCCGGCCAGGATGAAGCCGCGTCCGTCGCGCAGCACCGCCTCGCCCAGCCAGTCGGTCAGCGGGGCGGCGCCGATGAACACGAACATCCACTGCGCGTCGACCTGTTCGGTCTCCCCGGTCACCGTGTGACGCAGCGTCAGCCGCTCCAGGCGGCCGGAGCCGTGCGCCTCGTCGACGACCGTGTGGCAGCGCACCGAGATGTTCGGGGCCTCGCCGATCTGCTGGATCAGGTAGTACGACATGGACGCCGACAGGTCCGCTCCGCGCACCAGCAGAGTCACCGACTTCGCGCCCCGGGACAGGTACATCGCCGCCTGGCCCGCCGAGTTGGCACCGCCCACGATGTACACGTCCTGGCCCTGGCAGGAGGCCGCCTCGGTCAGCGCCGAGCCGTAGAACACCCCGCAGCCGGTGAGGTCGGTGCAGCCCGCGGCGTCCAGCTGCCGGTACTGCACCCCGGTCGCCAGGATCACGCTGTGCGCGGCGATCGCCGAGCCGTCCGCGAACCGGACGACCCGCGCGGCACCGCAGGCCTCCAGCCCGGTCACCTCGCGCGCGGTCAGGATCTCGGCGCCGAACCTGGCCGCCTGCCGTCGCGCCCGGTCGGTGAGCTGGGCACCGGAGACGCCGTCGGGGAAGCCGAGGTAGTTCTCGATGCGCGAGCTCTGCCCGGCCTGCCCGCCGGTCGCCGACCGCTCCACCAGCACGGTCCGCAGGCCCTCGGACGCCCCGTACACGGCGGCGCCGAGCCCGGCCGGCCCGCCGCCGATCACGACGAGGTCGTAGAACTCGGCCGTCGGCGTCGTCGCCAGGCCCACCCGGGCCGCCAGCTCGGGTGCCTCCGGCTCGACCAGGGCGCTGCCGTCCGGTGTGATCACCAGCGGGAGCCGCTGCCCGTCCTGCCCGGCCGCCGCCAGCAGCCGCCGCCCCTCCGGTTCCTCCACCGAGTACCAGCGGTAGGGCACCTGGTTGCGGGCCAGGAACTCGCGCACCTCGGAGGACCGGGCCGACCAGCGGTGGCCCACGATCTTGGTGCTGGGCACCGGCCGGTAGGCGCGGGTGCGCCAGGCCTCCAGCAGGTCGTCCAGGACCGGGTAGAGCTTCTCCTCCGGCGGGTCCCACGGTTTGAGCAGGTAGTGGTCCAGGTCGACCACGTTGATCGCGTCGATCGCGGCGTCGGTGTCGGCGTACGCGGTCAGCAGCACGCGGCGCGCGCCCGGATACACGTCGAGCGCCTGCTCCAGGAACTCGATGCCGTTCATCTGCGGCATCCGGTAGTCGGCAAGGATCACGGCCACCAGGTCGCCGCGCAGCTTCAGTTCGCGCAGCGCCTCCAGCGCGGTCTCCCCGGACTCCGCGCGGACGATCCGGTACGACGCGCCGTAGCGCCGTCTGAGATCGCGGGCGACGGCGCGGGAGACCCCCGGGTCGTCGTCCACGGTCAGGATGACGGTCCGCGCTGTGTCGGCGGCCTGTGCCATGCGTCTCCCACCCCGGGTGCCGGTTCCCACGGGACGGTGTCGCGGGGACCACCGCACCGGTTCGGAACCATCGTATGTTCGGTCGCCTCGGTTCGCTCACGTGTACGGGGCGTCCCTGGTACGGGGCGGACGACCCGGCCACGGGATCGTCGTGCCCGTGCGCACCCGTGCCCGATAGTGGGCACCAGCACCACGAGGACCGGCGACGAGGAGGCCCAGGGATGACACGCCCGATCACGGCAGGGGTGGACGGTACGGAGGAGAGTCTGGCCGCGCTGGACTGGGCGGCCCGGGAGGCCGTCCGTCGGGGGCTGCCGCTGCGCGTCGTCCACGTGTGGCGTTACGCCGAGACCCTCGCCGCCGCCGACCGCGACACCCAGCACGGCTGGGTGTCCCGGGGCGTGTCCGAGGCCGTGCGCGCCGTCTCCGGGCGGTACCCGGAGCTGACGGTGGGCGTCGACGTGCTGGAGGGCGGGGCCGCGGAGACGCTCGCCGGCGTGGCGGCCGACGCCGAGATGCTGGTGCTGGGCTCGCGCGGACACGGACCCGTGGCCGGCTTCCTGCTCGGCTCGGTCGGCCAGCAGGTCATCGCGGCGGCGGCCCGGCCGGTGGTGCTGGTGCGCGCGAAGGACGAGGCCGCGGCCGAGGCGGCCGGGCGGGACGTCGTGGTCGGCCAGCAGGGCGGCCCCGAGGACAGTGCGGCGGCGCTGCGGTTCGCCTTCGAGACGGCGGCGGCCCGCGGCGCGACCGTCCGGGCCGTCCGGGCGTGGACCCTGCCGCCGGTGTTCGCCTACAGCCCCGGCTCGCTCAGGCTGCTCGACGACGCGGGCGGCCTCGAACCGTACGAGCGGCAGGCGCTGGACGACGCCCTCCGGCCGTGGCGGGAGCGCTTCCCCGGGGTGCCCGTGGCGGAGCACATCGAGATGGGCAGCGCGGGCCAGGTGCTGCTGTCGCTGGCCGGGCGGGCCCAGCTGGTGGTCGTCGGGCGCCGGGCGCACCGCACGGCCGTCGGCGCCCGGATCGGCTCGGTCGCGCACGGCGTGCTGCACCACGCGGACTGCCCGGTGGCCGTGGTCCCGCACGCCTGAACTACTCGGGGCTCGTCGGCTCCAGCGTGGCCCGCGCCTTGGGCAGCACCCGGTCGATGTAGTCCGTGACGGCGACGTCGAGGCCTATGTCGTGCTGGGCGCGCTCGGACAGGTACCAGCGGTGTTCGAGGAGTTCGTGGTAGATCTCCGCCGGGTCCATGGAGCCGCGCAGCTCCGGCGGCACCGCCCGTACGGTGGGCCGGAACACGTCCCGCACCCAGCGGTGGGCCAGCACCTCCGGGCGGGCGGCGAGGGGATCGGCCGGGGCGTGGTCGTCCTGGGTGGCCATCCAGCTCTCCAGGTCGTTCAGCAGCCGCCGCGCCTGGTTCTCCTCGGCGTCCAGCCCCGTCAGCCGCAGCAGCTGCCGCTGGTGGTGGCCGGCGTCGACGACCTTCGGCACGAAGGTGACGGTGTCCCCGTTGGAGGAGTGCTCGATCTGCATCTCGGCCACGTCGAAACCGAGGTTGTTCAGGCGGCGGATGCGGCGCTCGATGTAGTGGTACTTGCCCGCCGGGTACACCGAGGTGCGGGTCAGCTCCTGCCACAGCCCCTGGTAGCGGGTGCAGATCTCGTGGCCGAAGTCCACCGGGTCGACGGAGGGGTGGAGCGCGCCGGACGCCTCCAGGTCCAGCAGCTCGCCGCTGATGTTCACCCGGGCCAGGTCGAGGTCGTACTCCCGCTGCCCCGGACTGAGCCGGGGGTGCAGGTCGCCGGTCTCGGCGTCGACCAGATAGGCCGCGTAGGCGCCGGCGTCCCGCCGGAACAGGGTGTTCGACAGCGAGCAGTCACCCCAGGCGAACCCGGCGAGGTGCAGCCGCACCAGCAGCACGGCGAGGGCGTCCATCAGCCGGTGCATGGTCGCCGGGCGCATGGTCGTCTCGAACATCGACCGGTACGGCAGCGAACCGCGCAGATGCCGGGTGACCAGCACGCACTCCAGCGCGGCGCCGGAGCGGCCGGTGCGCCCGGTGACCACGGCCAGCGGGTCGACGGCGGGGATGCCGAGGCGGTCCAGGTCGCGCAGCAGCTCGTACTCGCGCAGCGCGGGGCGTTCGGCCAGTTCCTTGACGGCGATGACCTCCTCGCCTGCGCGTGCGTACCGCACGACGTGCCGGGAGATGCCGCGGGGGAGCGGCACGAGGTACTCCTCGGGCCACTCCTCCAGGGGCGTGCCCCAGGGCAGGGCGAGCAGGAGGGCGGGGTGCTCGGGGTTGGTGGCGTTGATCTGCAAGGCCATGGCACGAACCCTACGGCCCCGTACGCCTGTTCCCCGAGGCGCGTGCCCCGGCCTGCTCGGCGGCGGCCCGCACCGGGCCGCGGTGGAGGGGCCCGTGGCCGGGCAGCAGCAGGTCGCCGTCGAGCGCGGCGATCACCTCCAGGGAGGCCACCGCCCGCGCGCGCTCGTGGTGGAAGAAGTCCGGCAGCAGCTGTGGCCCCTTGATCCGCGAGGTGGCGTGCCCGCTGACCAGGGCGTCCCCGGAGACCACGATGCCCGCCTCGGGCAGGTGGTAGACGCAGTGGCCGTCGGTGTGCCCGGGGGTGTGCACGGGGACCGGCCGGCCCGGCAGGTCGAGCGCGCACTCGGCCGGGAACGGCTCGGGCGCGGTGACGGGGTGGTGCTCCGTGCCGCCGACGCGGACGACGTGCGCCGCCCAGGGCAGGACGCCGGGCCGCCAGGCGTTGCGGACCACGTCGGCGATGGTGGCCTGCTGGAGGAAGTCCCGCCGGGCGTGCGGGACCTCGGCCGGGTGCAGGTGGACGGGCGTGCCGTACGTGGCGCGCAGGTGCTCGGCCGAACCCAGGTGGTCGTTGTGCGCGTGGGTGATCAGGACGGCCGTGACCGCCTCCGGTGAACCGCCCACCCGCGCGAGGGACTCCAGCAGCCCCTGCCGGTCTCCGGGGTAGCCGGTGTCGATCAGTGTGACGGCGTCGCCGTCCTTGAGGATGACCCAGTTGGTGTGGTGGCCGTGCACCAGGTAGGTGCCTTCGGTGACTTGGCGTACGTCTGCCCGCATGTTCTCCCCGAGCCCTGAGCGGCGGTCGTCGGGGACAGCCAACCAGACGGGGCACCGTCCCGCACGGGAGGCCGGGCACGGGGCCGGTTCCGGAAGGTCAGTGCACGCCGTGCGGCCGGAACTGGATGCTGACGCGCGGTCCCGCGGCCCGGGTGGTCTTGGGCACGCAGTGCTCCCAGGTGCGCTGGCAGGAGCCGCCCATCACGATGAGGTCGCCGTGGCCGAGGGGCCGCCGGAGCGTGCCGCCGCCTCCGCCGGCCGGGCGCAGCAGCAGGTCCCGGGGTGCGCCGACGGAGAGGATCGCCACCATGGTGTCCTGGCGGGCTCCCCGCCCGATCCGGTCCCCGTGCCAGGCCACGCTGTCCCGGCCGTCGCGGTAGAAGCACAGCCCGGCGGTGGTGAAGGGCTCGCCCAGCTCCTCGGCGTAGTGCCGGGACAGGGCGGTACGGGCCTCGTCCAGGACCGGGTGGGGGAGCGGGTCCGCCGCCCCGTAGAAGGCCAGCAGGCGGGGCACGGCCACCACGTGGTCGTACATCGCGCGGCGCTCCGCCCGCCACGGCACGTCCGCCGCCAGCCGTTCGAACAGGGCGTCGGCCCCGCTGAGCCAGCCGGGCAGGACGTCGATCCAGGCGCCGGCGCCCAGCTCGGTCCGGCGCAGCCCGTCGAGCGGGCCGAGCCGCAACTCGTCGGTCTGGTCGAAAAGGGAGCCCTGGAGGTGCGTGACCATACGTCCAGCGTACTCCGTAATCGAAAGTACGTTCCTATTCGATCATCTCGTCCGGCGGCGGTCCCTACCAGCCCTTTCGATACATCGATGTATCCGATACATTCCCGTATCGAACGGAGGTCGTCGATGGAGAACGACACGCCCCCACGCGTCACCCGGCGCCGGGTCCGCACCCGCGCCCGGCTGCTCGACGCCGCCTTCCAGGTGTTCGCGGCCAAGGGCTTCGGGCGGGTCTCCATCGAGGAGGTCTGCGAGGCGGCCGGGTACAGCCGGGGCGCCTTCTACTCGAACTTCGCCACCCTCGACGAGCTGTTCTTCGCCCTCTACCGGGAACGCGCCGACCTCATCGCCTCCCAGGTGGCCGACGCGCTGGCCCAGGACGGCTCCGGCCTGGACGTGCCCGCCTCCGTGGACCGGGTCACCGAGGTGCTGCTGCTCGACGTCGACTGGCTGCTGGTCAAGACCGACTTCCTGGTGCACGCGGCCCGGGACCCGGCGGTCGCCCGCACCCTCCTCGACCACCGCACCCGGCTCCGGCGGGCCATCGCCGACCGGCTCCTGCGGACCCGGGGCCACACCGCACTCCCCGCCGTACTGGGTGACGTGGACGGCGCCGCGCACGCCGTGGTCGCCGCGTACGACGGGGTCACCACCCAACTGCTGCTGGACCGGGACGCCGAGGCCGCCCGGGTCTGGCTCAAGCAACTCCTCACCGCGCTGCTCACGGACGGCAGCCGCAACCCCGCATGATCACCGGCACGGACGGGCTCCGAGCACCGCAGGGAAGGACACAGTCGTCATGGACGCGGACGTCATCGTCGTCGGAGCGGGCCTCGCCGGCCTGGTCGCGGCACACGAACTCACCAGCCGGGGCCGCCGGGTGGCCCTGGTCGACCAGGAGAACGCCGCCAACCTCGGCGGCCAGGCGTTCTGGTCCTTCGGCGGGCTCTTCCTCGTCGACTCGCCCGAGCAGCGCCGGCTCGGCATCAAGGACTCCTTCGACCTGGCCTGGAACGACTGGCGCGGCAGCGCGCGGTTCGACCGGCTCGAGGACGAGGACAGCTGGGCGGTGCGCTGGGCCCGCGCCTACGTCGAGTTCGCGGCCGGCGAGAAGCGGTCCTGGCTGCGGGGGCACGGCATCGAGCTGCTGCCCACCGTCGGCTGGGCCGAGCGCGGCGACCTGCGGGCGGACGGGCACGGCAACTCCGTACCGCGCTTCCACATCGCCTGGGGAACCGGCACCGGTGTGGTCGAGCCGTTCGTCCGCTACGCCCGGCAGGCCGCCCGGGACGGGCTGCTGACCTTCCACCACCGCCACCGGGTGGACGAACTGGTCATCGAGGACGGCACGGCACGCGGGGTGCGCGGCACCGTCCTGGCCCCCGACGACTCCCCGCGCGGTGCCGCCTCCGGCCGCGACCGGGCCGGCGACTTCGAACTGACCGCCCAGGCCGTCGTCGTGACCACCGGCGGCATCGGCGCGAACCACGACATCATCCGCCGGTACTGGCCCGAACGGCTCGGCACGCCCCCCGCCGAGATGGTCACCGGCGTCCCGGCCTACGTCGACGGCCGCATGCTCGACATCAGCGCCGAGGCGGGCGTACGGCTCGTGAACCGCGACCGGATGTGGCACTACACCGAGGGCCTGGCGAACTGGGACCCGGTCTGGCCCGGCCACGGCATCCGCATCCTGCCCGGCCCCTCCTCCGTCTGGCTCGACGCCCTCGGCCGCCGGCTGCCCGACCCCTGCCTGCCCGGCTACGACACCCTCGGCACCCTCCGGCACCTGCGCACCACCGAGGACATCGCCGCGTACGACCACTCCTGGTTCATCCTCACCCGGAAGATCATCGAGAAGGAGTTCGCGCTCTCCGGGTCCGAGCAGAACCCCGACATCACCGCCAAGGACCGCAAGGCCGTCCTGCGCGACCGGCTGCTCGGCAGGGGCGCCCCCGGACCGGTGCGGGCCTTCCTCGACCACGGCGCCGACTTCGTCACCGCCGGGAACCTGGAGCAGCTGGTCACCCGGATGAACGCGCTCACCGGCAAGGACCTGCTGGACGCCGCCGGGGTGCGCCGTCAGATCGAGGCCCGCGACCTACAGATCGCCAACCCCTACAGCAAGGACGCCCAGATCCAGGGCATCCGCAACGCCCGCCGCTACATCGGCGACCGGCTCGGCCGGGTCGCCGCCCCGCACCGCATCCTCGACCCGGCCGCGGGCCCCCTCATCGGGGTCCGGCTGCGCGTGCTGACCCGCAAGACGCTCGGCGGCATCCAGACCGACCTCGACTCCCGCGCCCTCGGCACCGACGGCACCCCGATCGGGGGCCTGTACGCGGCGGGCGAGGTGGCCGGGTTCGGCGGGGGCGGCGTCCACGGCTACAACGCACTGGAGGGCACCTTCCTCGGCGGCTGCCTGTTCTCGGGCCGGGCCGCGGGCCGGCACGCCGCCCGCCTCACGGCCTGAACGTCAGCTCCGCAACAGGTCCAGCAGGACGTGGGCGTGGCTCTTCCCGGGGGCCTTCGACGCCGTCAGCAGGGTCACCGGGCCGCCGCGGGCCGACTCCCGGAGGCCGTCGAGCAGCTCGGCGGCCTCCGGGGCGGCCAGTTCCGCCTCGTACCGGCGGCGGAACTCGTCGTACCCGCCCTCGCCGGCGTGGTACCAGCGGCGCAGTTCGGTGGACGGGGTGAGCGCCTTGGGCCACTCGTCGACGTGCGCCGCGTCCTTGGCGAGGCCGCGCGGCCACAGCCGGTCGACCAGGACGCGCAGGCCGTCGTCCGGCTCGGGCGGTTCGTAGATCCGGCGCAGGCGCACGCTCACGCTGGGGGCCCCTCTCGGGTCGCGGACGGTGCCGCGAGCGTACTGCGGCACGCCCCGCCCACCGCGCGGTGACGCGACTCGACCCGGCCGAAGGCCCCACCCGGGGGAGCGGCCTGCCTCGTGCGGTGACGCGACACGTCCCGGCCCAAGGCCCCACCCGGGCCGGCACACGACTTGACCGGAACAAGGGGGAGGCCGGGGCCCCGCCCCGCCTAGTCTGGCGGCCAGTCGATCACCGGCCACCCCGGAGGAACGCACGTGACGCCACCGCGCAGACAGCCCGCCCGACGCCGTACCGCCGCCCTCGCCACCGTCCCCGTCGCCGTCGCCGCTCTCCTCGGCGCCGCCGGACCCGCCGCGCCGGGCACCACCGGCGCGGCCGGCGCGGGCGACCCCTACTTCCCGCTCAGCGGCAACGGCGGCTACCACGTCCGCCACTACGGCCTGACGCTCCGTTACGACACCAGCTCCCGCCGCCTGGACGCCACCGCCGTCCTCACCGCCCGCGCCACCCAGCGGCTCACCCGCTTCGACCTCGACCTGAAGGGCCTGAAGGTCACCTCCGTCACCGTCGACCGCGCCACCGCGGCGTTCCGGCGCGACGGCCAGGAACTCGTCATCACGCCCCGCCACGCCCTGCGCCCGGGCCGCGGGTTCCGCGTCGCGGTCGCCTACCACGGCAACCCGGAGCCGGTCACCGACCCCGACGGCTCGGCCGACGGCTGGATCCCCACCGACGACGGCGCGTTCGTCGCGGGCGAGCCGCAGGGCGCGATGACCTGGTTCCCGGCCGACGGCCACCCCAAGGACAAGGCGTCGTACGACTTCACCATCACCGTCCCGAAGGGGCGCACCGCCGTCGCCAACGGCGTCCTGCTCGGGCAGCACACCGCCCACGGCACCACCACCTTCCGCTGGCGCGAGACCCGGCCCATGGCCGCCTACCTGGCCACCGCCACCATCGGGAAGTTCCGGGTCGAGCGGTACACCACCCGCGACGGCATCCAGGTGTACAACGCCGTCGACGCCCGGGAGGCGCGCGCCGCCGCACCCGTCCTGCGCGAACTCCCCTCCGTACTGGATTGGGAGAGCACGCTGTTCGGGCCGTACCCGTTCCGGGCCGCGGGCTCGATCGTCGACCACGCCCCGGACGTCGGCTACGCCCTGGAGACCCAGACCCGGCCCGTCTACGACTCCGCACCCGACCTCCCCACCCTCGTCCACGAGAACGCCCACCAGTGGTTCGGCGACTCGGTCTCACTGACCACCTGGAAGGACATCTGGCTCAACGAGGGCTTCGCCACCTACGCCGAGTGGCTCTACACCGAGCAGCACGGCGGCCGCAGCGCCCAGCGGGCCTTCGACGCCCTCTACGCCCGCCCCGCGAGCGACGGCCTGTGGGCCTACCCGCCCGGCGACCCCGGCAGCGGCGCCCGCATCTTCGGCACGCCCGTCTACGCCCGCGGCGCCATGGCGTTGCACGAGCTGCGTCGGGCCGTCGGCGACCGGGACTTCCTCCGCGTCCTGCGCGCCTGGGCGACCGGGCACCGCGGTGGCCACGGGACGACGGCACAGTTCGTCAGGCTTGCCGAACGCACCTCGGGGAAGCAGCTGGAAGGACTGTTCCGCACCTGGCTGTACGCGCCGGGAAAACCGGACAGCCCCTGAACCCTGACCAGTTCCACACATCCGGCGAGCAAGATCGACCCATGATCCGACGCAGAACCGCCGTCACCGCCCTCGCCTCCCCGCTGCTGCTCACCGGCTGCGGCGGCGGAGCCGAGGCGACCGAGCGCCGGGAGCCGTCCCGCCGTCCGGCGCCGGCGCCCGCACACCCGACGTCCACACGGCCGGCCCCCCAGGGCATACCCGGTCTCGGCCCCCGACGGTCCGCGGAGATACCCGCGCGCTGCACGCAGGCCGTCGTCGTCACCGGACGCGGCAGGAACTCCCCGCACTGCACCGTCGTGCTGCACCGGCGCACCCCCGACGGCTGGCAGGCGGGCCCCGCCTGGCCCGCCCACAACGCGCTGCACGGCTGGAGCGACCACCACACGTCCGGCGACCTGCGCTCCCCGCTCGGCGTCTACACCCTCTCCGACGCCGGCGGCCGGCTCCCGGACCCCGGCAGCAGACTCCCGTACCACCACTCCGGCGGGTTCCGCTCGCCCGGCACCGGCTTCCGGGGCGAGCCGCTGGAAGGTTCCTTCGACTACGTCGTCGCCCCACGAGCTGCGCAGCCCGCTCACCAACATCCGCGGCTGGCTGGAGGTCGTACGCGACGGGCTTGTGGACCCCGCCCCGGACCCCCCTGCACGAGGAGGCGCTCGTCCTCCAGCGGATCACCGACGACCTCCAGGACCTCGCCGCCGCCGACGCCGGCACCCTGCGCCTGCACCACGAGCCGCTGCGCGCCGGTGATCTGCTCGACCAGGTCGCCGCCGCGCACCGGGTCGCCGCCGGCACCGCCGGAGTCGTCCTGCGCACCGACGCCGATGCCGACGGCGTGGCCTGACTGGACGCCGACCCGGTGCGGATGCGGCAGGCGCTGGGGAACCTGGTCTCCAACGCGCTGCGGCACACCCCCGCCGGCGGCGCCGTCACGCTGGCCGCCCGCCGCGACGGCGACGACGTCGTCCTCACCGTCTCCGACACCGGCCACGGCATCCCGCCCGAGGACCTGCCGCGCGTCTTCGACCGGTTCTGGCGTGCCGAGAAGTCCCGCAGCCGGCGCACCGGCGGCAGCGGCCTCGGCCTGCCGATCGTCCGCCACCTGCTCGCCGCGCACGGCGGTACGGCCGAGGCCGCGAGCGAGCCCGGCGCGGGCGCGGTCTTCACGCTGCGGCTGCCCGGCGCGCCGCCGCCCGGCGAGGCGGCCTGAGAGCCGGACGTCCCCCGTCCGGTTGTCGGCGCGCGCCATGGGTACTCCGGTCGCGCACCGCGCAGCCGAGGGAGGTCATGCCATGAGCACAGCGGACGACCTGCCGGTCGTGTCCACGCTGGACGAAGTGGCCCGCCTGGTGGAACGGCACCGGGGTCTGTACGTGCGCTGGTCCAGGGGGCCCGCCACGGACCTCGACCGCGTCTCCAGCACCGACGAGCTGACCGGCGTCCCCATGCCCGGGCTGTCCGCCAACCCGCTCGACGTGGAGTCCTGGTGGGAGGACCGGTCCCGGGAGCTGTGGGTGGCGCGCCGCCTGTACGACTACGCGCACCTGCCGCACGAGAAGGGCCCCGGCGTCCGTCCCTGGGTCCTCACGGGCCGGGAGACGGGCCGGGGCCCTGACAACGAACCGCTCGTGGCCGATGTCGAGCCGCTGTGCTGGATCGCGGGCGACGTGATCGACGCGGCGAAGGCCGAGGTGGCCCGGCAGGAGCGGGAGTGGGGCACCCTGCGCCGCGGGAGCCGCTGACCGGGCCGCCGGGGTCGCCGGGCCTCCGCCGTCGCCGCCGGTCACCCGGAGCGCGGCCGGGAGCGGGCGCGGCGGCGCAGCGCCCGGCGTTCCAGCTCAGTCGTCCCACCCCAGACGCCGATGCTCTGGTCCGTGTCCAGTGCCCAGCCGAGGCACTGCCGGCGGACCGGGCAGTGCCCGCACACCGCCTTGGCCTGCTGGGTCTGCACCTGTGCCGGACCGGTGGTGCCGATCGGGAAGAACAGGTCGGGGTCCTCTTGACGGCACGCGGCGTGGTCGCGCCAGTTGTCCATGGGAATCTCCTGGATCGGGTCGAAGTCGTCCGTGCCTGCCGAAAGTGTGCTGGGGTGCGGGTGACCGGTCGCGACGGGGTGAAACGGCACAACCGGAGGAGATCGTGCGGCGAGTGCGTGCCGGTCGCCCCGGGCCGCACGCGGGACGGCGCCGCAGCCGTGCGCGGTCAACGGGCCCCGAGGCGGGGCGCGGCGGCCCGCCCGGCGCCCGACCGGGTTACGGGGGAGGGGAGTTGGGGCCGGGGTACGGGGCGTCCGGGCGGCCGCCTCCCCACCACCCGGACCGCGTCCGCCCCGCCACGGCCCCCCGCCCGCCCGGCAGATGACCGAATCACGGATTCCCGGCGCTGCGGTGCCTCAGTGCCCCGGGTCCCGGTGGCTCAGCGGCGCAGCGCCTCGGCCGCGGACGCCGTCACCGCGTCGGCCAGGGCCGCCAGCGCGGGCGAGTCGAGCTTCCACTGCTGCCAGTACAGGGCGAGGTCCGTCCACTCACCGGGGGCGAGCACGGCCAGCCGCCCCTGCTCCAGCAGCGGGCCGGCCTGCGCCTCCGGGATCATGCCCCAGCCGAGCCCCGCGGCGACCGCGTCCAGGAACCCCTCGGAGGTGGGCACCAGGTGCCGGTGGGGACCGGCGGACCCGTGGCCCAGCCGGCGCACGAAGCCGTCCTGGAAGTCGTCCTTGCGGTCGAAGACCACGACGGGCGCCCGGGGCAGCGCCTCGGCCAGGGGCCGCCCGGCCAGGTGGGTGGCGGTGAACCCGGGGGCGGCCACGGGCAGATAGCGCATCCGGCCGAGCGGCCGGACCGTGCAGCCGGGCACCGGGTCGGGGGACGAGGTCACCGCCGCCATCACCAGGCCCTCCCGGAGCAGCGCCGCCGTGTGGTCCTCGTCCTCCCGGTGCAGTTCGTAGCAGAGGCCCGCGACCCGGGACAGCGCCGGCAGGAACCAGGTCGCCAGCGAGTCGGCGTTCACCGCGACCGACACCCGTGTCGGCTCCCCGGTGCCGTTCAGCCCCAGCTCGCCCCACGCGTCCCGCTCCAGCCGGGCCAGTTGCCGGGCGAACCGCACCAGCACCGCGCCGGACTCCGTGGGCCGTACCGGCTTGGTGCGCTGGAGCAGCACCCGGCCGGTGCGCTGCTCCAGCGCCTTGACCCGCTGGCTGACCGCCGACGGCGTCACGTGCAGGGCGGCGGCGGCCGCGTCGAAGGTGCCCTCGTCCACCACGGCCAGCAGGGTGCGCACCTGCTCCAGGGGGAGCTCGCTCATCATGAGGACTAAGGGTACGTAAGAATCTTTAGCTGTACTTGCGCCTGTGCCCTGCCTAGCGTCGACGGCATGAACCACGCCCTGACCGCCGCGGCCGCCGGATTCGGCACCGGCCTCTCCCTGATCGTCGCCATCGGTGCCCAGAACGCCTTCGTCCTGCGCCAGGGGGTGCGCCGCGACGCCGTCCTCACCGTGGTCGGCATCTGCGCCCTGTCGGACGCGCTGCTCATCGCACTCGGTGTCGGCGGGGTCGGCGCGGTCGTGGTGGCCTGGCCGGGCGCCCTGCGGGCGGTGGGGATCGTGGGCGGTGCCTTCCTGCTCTGCTACGGCGCCCTGGCCGCCCGCCGGGTGCTCAAGGCCGGGACCGGGCTGCGGGCGGAGGGGGAGGCGACCGGCTCCCGGCGCCGGGCGGTGCTCACCTGCCTGGCGATGACCTGGCTGAACCCGCACGTCTACCTGGACACCGTGTTCCTGGTCGGCTCCCTCGCCGCCGACCGCGGCCCGCTGCGCTGGACGTTCGGGCTCGGTGCCGCACTCGCCAGCGTGTGCTGGTTCTCCGCCCTCGGCTTCGGGGCCCGGCTGCTCGGCCGGTTCCTGGCCCGGCCGGGCGCCTGGCGGATGCTGGACGGCCTGGTCGCCGTCACCATGCTCATCCTGGGCGTGACCCTGATCACCGGTTCCTGAGCGGAATCCGTTCGGTGCGCACGGGTGCCCCTGGAATAGTTAGGCTCTCGAAGCGAAAAAGATGTAACGAGCAACCAGGACACCCGTGGACACGAGCGAGAGCAGCACCGGAACCGACCCCGAGGCACCGGCGGCGCGGACCGCGCCCGGGCGTGGCCGGCGCCGCTGGGCGATGGACACCCGCCCCCTGCGGATCCCCGCCTACCGGCGCCTGTGGTCGTCGACCATCGTCACCGCCGTCGGCAGCCAGCTCACCGCCGTCGCCGTACCCAAGCAGATCTACGACATCACCCACTCCTCCGCCTGGGTCGGCTACGCGAGCCTCGCCGGCCTCCTGCCCATGGTGGCCTTCGCGCTGTGGGGCGGGGCGGTCGCCGACGCCGTGGACCGCCGCAAGCTGCTGCTGGTCACCAACACCGGCATCGCCGTGACCTCACTGCTGTTCTGGGCGCAGGCCGTCACCGGCCTCGACTCCGTCGTGGTCCTGATGGTGCTGCTCGCGCTGCAACAGGCGTTCTTCGGGCTGAACTCCCCGGCGCGCAGCGCCTCCATCGCCCGTCTGGTCCCCGTCGAGCAGTTGCCGGCCGCCAACGCGCTCGGCTCCACGGTGATGCAGACCGGGCTGGTGGCGGGCCCGTTGCTGGCCGGCGTGCTGATCCCGGTCACCGGACTGCCCGCGCTGTACCTCGTCGACGCGCTGGCCCTGTGCGTGACCGTCCGGGCCGTCTTCCGGCTGCCCGCGCTGCCGCCGCTGGGCGGATCCGCCGCCCGCCGGGCCGGGGTGCGCGAGATAGCGGCCGGGTTCCGCTACATCGCCCGGCACAAGGTGCTGCTGCTGTCCTTCCTCGCCGACATCGTCGCGATGGTCCTCGGCATGCCCCGCGCCCTGTTCCCGCAGCTGGCCGCGCAGACGTACGGCTCGTACGGCGAGGGCCTCGCGCTCGGTGTGCTGTTCGCGGGCATCCCGGTCGGCGCGGTGCTCGGCGGGCTGTTCTCCGGCGTGTTCTCGCGGGCCCGCCGGCACGGCTGGATGGTCATCGGCGCGGTCGTCGGCTGGGGCGCGGCCGTCGCCGGGTCAGGGCTGAGCGGCAACCTGTGGGTGGCCATGGCCTTCCTCGCCGTGGCCGGGGTCGCCGACATGGTCTCGATGGTGTTCCGCGGCGCCATTCTGCTGTCCGCCGCGACCGACGAGATGCGCGGGCGAATGCAGGGGGTGTTCACGGTGGTCGTGGCGGGCGGGCCGCGCCTGGCCGACGTGCTGCACGGCACGGCCGGCTCGGCGTTCGGCCCGCGGGCCGCCGTCGCGGGCGGCGGCGCGCTGGTCGTCGTCGTGATGCTCGCGCTGGCGGCCGCGGTCCCGGCGCTGCGCCGCTACCGGATCTGACGAGGGGCTACAGCGGTCCCCGCCGGCGGATCGCGTACTGGTCCATCAGCTTCCCGCGGGTCGTCTCCAGACGGTGGGCGAGGATCTCGGCCACCGTCCGCACCAGCGAGAGCCCGAGCAGCGGATCCTCCACGCACAGCGCGAGCACCGACGGCCCGTCGAACTCGTAGGCGCGCACGTTGCTGAAGGCGACGGCGCCGAAGTCCCACCGGTACGGCGGGAACAGCCAGGACCAGCCGAGCATGTCGCCCGCGCCGAGCGTGGCCACGGTCACCCGCTGCCGGGAGGTCACCTCCTGGTCGAGGTGGACCGCACCCGAACGGACCACCCAGAACCGGTCGGCGGTGCCGCCCGCCTCGAAGATGCGGCTGTCCTCCGGGAAGGACGCCTCCTTGGCCAGCTCCATCAGTCGCTCGCGCTGTGCCTGGGGGAGGGCGGTGAGCAGTTTGATCGCTTTGGTCATGCGCGGGGCTCCTCGCCGGCGGCGGTTGCGGTTCGGGTGGTGTCGCTAAGCCCATTTCAGCCGCTGCCGCCGCGCCGGGCACCTCGAAGGGAGGGGGTCGGCGTGTTTCCCGCGCCGCCGCGGGCAGCAAAAAGCCCTGGCTGGACGGGGGAGGCCAGCCAGGGCCGTATGCGGTGACGCGGGGAGGGGGGAAGGACGGTTCCGCGCCGCTCCGGCATCACGTATGTATGAATACTAAACCATCTCGGGTGCTGGTGTATCCCCAGAACCAGGTCGGGTGACCTGCTTCACTCAGCCGGTCCGCGCGGGGTCCCCGCCGGGGTTCACGATCTCGTCCAGCACCCGCTGCACCGCCGCGTACGTCTCCGCCCGGACCGCCGCCTCCCGCGCCCCCTCGGGGTCCGTGGCCGTCAGGCCCTGGGCCCGCCCCCGCCAGGACCGCTCCTCCTCGGCCGCGCAGTCCCGGCCCCGCCGGATCCGCCGCAACAACTCGTCCGCATCCACGACATCCGTCATGCCGACCGGATACCCGCGCGGCGCGCGGTGATGACAGGCGCGCCGCGGGTGTTTGGGGCCGCCCGGATGGGCTAGCCGAAAAGGGAAGGATCTGCGAAACGGGTACAGATCGGGAGGAAAAGGATGCTCGACAAGCATCACACCGGCCCCTCCGTCGGCCCCTCCGTCACCCTGGCGGAACCGCCCCGGCGGCTGCCGCGCCGGTCGGCCGACGCCCGCAGAACGGTCGAGCGTGTGATGACCGAACGGTGCCGTGCCCGCTCCCTGCCCTGTCCGCCGCGGGCGGTGGCGGACGCGCTCCTGGTCACCTCCGAGCTCGCCACCAACGCCCTGGTGCACGGCGGCGGCATCACCGGCTTCGACGTCGACGTGGACCCCGGCGGTGTCCGGGTCTCGGTGAGCGACCAGAGCGACGCGTTCCCGGTGACCCGTCCGGACCGGCGGGACCGCGTGCGGCCCGGCGGCCGCGGCTGGTCCCTGGTGTGCCGCCTGGCCCGGGAGGTCCGGGTGGCCGCGCTGCCCCGTGGCGGCAAGCGCATCACGGCCGTCGTGCCACTGCGCTGAAGCGGTTCTTGAAGTTCCGCTCTGCGGCGTTTGCCCGTGAGGGCGAGGGGCAGACGGAACTTCGTGCTTCGGACTGGAGGCGCGCGCCCGGCGGGTGTCATCACCGCCGCCCGGGCCCGCTTCCGGCGGGCCGGCGGCTCACCCGCGGGGACCCCTGACACCACCGTTCGGGCCAGGACCCGGAACCAGATTCCGGCGCAGTGCCCTGAAACCCCGTTCAGGAGCGATTCCGCATGCTGACCGACATGTCGACAAGCCGTCCCGGCGCGACCACCACCGGCGCCCCCGCCGCGCCCGGCCGGCGGAGCCATGACGACGCCCCCGAGACCGCGGAACTCTTCGCCCGGCTGGCGGAGCTGGACGACGGCCCCGAGCGCGATGCCGTACGGGACGAACTCGTCACCGCGTGGCTGCCCATGGCCCACCGCATCGCCGGCCGGTTCCGTGACCGCGGGGAGTCCGTCGAGGACCTGCGGCAGGTGGCCGCGCTCGGCCTGGTGAAGGCGATCGACCGGTTCGACCCGTCCCGCGGGGCTTTCGAGAGCTACGCGGTGCCGACCATCACCGGCGAGGTGAAGCGGCACTTCCGCGACCGGATGTGGGCCCTCAGGGTGCCGCGCCGGGTGCAGGAGCTGCGCAACCGGGTGCGGGTGGCCCGGCGCGAACTCACCCAGAACCCCGGCAGTCCCGAGCCCAGCGTCGCCGATGTCGCCGCCCACACCGGGCTCACCGAGGAAGAGGTGTCCGCGGGCATCGAGGCGCTGGAGAGCTTCAGCACCCTGTCGCTGGACGCCGAACTCTCCGCCGCCGAGGACGGCTACAGCCTCGCCGACACGCTCGGCGCCGCGGAGCCCTCGTACGATGTCGTCATCGACCGCGAGGCCGCCAAGGAAGGTCTGCGCCGGCTGCCCGAGCGCGAGCGGGCCATCCTGTACATGCGGTTCTTCGAGGACATGACGCAGAGCCGCATCGCCGACCGGCTCGGCATCTCCCAGATGCACGTCTCCCGGCTCATCAGCCGCAGCTGCGCCCGCGTCCGCGACGAGGCGCTCGGCAACCGCCGCCCCGGCGAGCCGCGGTGAGCGCTCACCTGCCCGGCGCCGCCGGACCGCCGGCGACGCCCAACGGCCGGGCCAGGCCGGAGACCGCCTCGTCCAGGCGCTGGAGATGGCGCAGCACCCGGTCGGTCACGCGGCCGTAGCGCGGGGTGCGCAGGGTGCCCGGCTCCAGCATCGACGCGATGCTGGGGCCGCTCTCCATCTCCGCCGTGGACCTCGGGTCCCCCACGTGCGCGGCGATAACCCCGATGTTGTGCACGATCCGCGCGCACGCCCCGCGCAGCCGCGGGTCCGCCGCGATCGACGGATGCGTCGGCAGCAGCTCCGCCGTGGCCGCCAGGGACCGCCCGTGGTACGCGCACGTCTCCAGCAGCGCGACCACGTACCGGGCGGTGTTCCGCCGGGAGCGCAGCGGGGTGATCGGGTGGGTCAGCGGCTGGACCGCCGCGCGCAGGTCGGCCAGCGCCTGGTCCAGCTCGCGCGCCTGCTCCACCAGGTCGCCGCCCGTCCCGCCGCTGAGCTGGTCGACGGCGCCCCGTGTGACGTCGGCGAGCCGGTCCAGGACCGCGACCAGGAGATCGTTGGTACGGCGGTCGGTGTGGACCGGAAGCACCACCGCCGCCGCGATCACCCCGCAGGCCGCGCCGAGCGCCGTCTCCTCGATCCGCAGCACCAGCACCGCCGCGCTGTAGGTGTTCAGCAGCGTGTACAGCAGGCCCAGCATGGCCGTCACGAAGAACGACATCAGCGTGTACGACAGCGGCGCGGTGTAGAACATCGCGAAGATGAACAGCAGCACCAGCGCGAACGCCGTCCACGTATGGGGTCCGACCAGCGCGGCGAGCCCGATGCCGGCCACCACGCCGAGCACCGTGCCCAGCAGCCGCCGGTAGCCCTTCACCAGGATCTCGCCGGTGGAGGCGGTGTTGAGGAACACGATCCAGCAGGTCAGCACCGCCCAGTACCAGCGCTGGCTGGACAGCAGCTCGCCGCCGGTGATCGCCAGCGCGGAGCCGACGGCGACCTGGACCGCGGCCCGGGTGGTGGGCCGTTGCAGACCGGCCGGCTCCGCATCCTCCCGCTCGGCCTCCTCGCTCACCTCGATGGCGGCGTCCTCCGCGTCCAGTTCCTCGCGGGAGCGGATGGTCGCCGGGCTGTCGTCCGACTCGTCCTGCGGGCCGTCCAGGGCGAGCCGCAGGCCCAGCGCGGCCCGGGCGGCCTCGCCGAGGCCGCGGAAGACGTCCTGCACGGCCGGTGGGGCCGCGGGCAGGTTCTCCTCGTCCCGGTAGCCGAGCAGCCGGTTGCGTACGTGGGCGAGCGCGGTCCCCGCGGCCTCACCGGCGGGCCGCAGCATCAGCAGCCGCAACGCCCCCAGGTCCCGGCGCAGCGCGGCCGTCGCCTCGTCCGTCACCGGCAGCGTGCCCGCGGAGGGCACGGGGGCGCCGGGCAGGTGCAGGGTGAGGGTGTCGGTGCGCTCGGCGCTGCGCGCGGTGAGCAGCAGCAGGCCGAGCCGCTCGGCCGCGATCTCGGCGTCGGCGATCCGGCGCTGGAGCAGCCGGGCCGTCGCCGCGTCGGAGGTGCCGTCCTCGAGCCGTCCCTGGATGAGCAGGGCCGTCTCGTGCAGGCGCGCGGTGCCGGTGCGCAGGTCGTCCAGGACCTTCTCGGCCGCGTCGGGCCCGGCGTCCAGCAGCTCGGCCTGGGTGGCGACGAGCTGGGCCAGCCGGGCGCGGAACGCCCGCCGCAGCCGGTCCAGGGTGCCCGCCGGGGTCTGCGGCAGCACCACGAACCGGGCGGTCGCGCTGCACGCGAACGCCACGCAGAGGACGCCGGACAGCGCGGGCAGCGTGGACACGGTCGCGTGCACGAACAGGGAGAGGAAGTAGATCTGGAAGCCGATCAGCCCCAGGGCGGTGCCGCGGTCGCCGAACCGGCGGCCGTAGACGGCGCTGAAAATGAGGGCGACGAAGAACAGGTCTCCGGCGACGACCTGTCGGTTCAGCAGCGCGCCCAGCGCCACCGAGGCCAGGGCGACGGGAAGGCCGAGCGCGAGGGTCACGGCCTGCGGGCCGCGCTGCTTCTCCCGGATGGCGAAGGTGGCGACCATGGCCGCCATCGCGCCGGCCACCAGCTGGGGCACCGGCACCCGCAGCGCGGCGAGCACCGCGAGGGTGAGAGCGATGGCGGCGACCGTGCGCAGCCCGGCGGTCAGCCGCAGCAGCCCCGGATCCGAGGCCGCGATCCGGTCCCACATCCGTACCCGTCCCGACCGTCCCGCTGCCCTCACGCCGCCGCGCTCTCTCTCCCGTGCCGGAAAATGATCTCCGACCCAGCATCGCACGCGTCGCCCGGCTGCTCGCCCCCGGCCGGGGCGGCGGTCACCGGGGCGCCGGCGTGCCCGTGCCCGGGGCCGTGCCGGGACCTGGGCCGGGCCATCGGCGCCGGGCCCCGCACAGCCTTCCGGGTCATGCCGGGGTGTTCCGTTCCGTGTGACGCGGTGTGCGGTCACGGGAGAAGACCGCCGGTCCGGTCGGGACCGATCGGCGGCCTTCTCCGGTGACCTGCCTCATATCAGGACTGGTTGAGCGCCCCGCCCTCCACCCGGGCCCGCACCTGCTCCGGCGTCAGGTACGAGTCGGTGAACTCGAAGTCCTTCAGCCGGGCGGGCTTGCGGGCCTGGAAACCGGTGCGCACGAAGTCGTCGCCCGCGACCGCGTTCAGCAGCCAGTTGGTCATCACCCGGGTCTTGGCGACGTTGGTGCGCAGGGCCGACCAGTGGTAGCCGCGGGCCACCGCCTGCGCAGGAATCCCGCGCAGCTCGATACCCAGCGGCTTGGACACCGCGTCCTTGCCGCCGAGGTCGACGACGAGGCCCAGGTCCTTGTGCTCGTACGGCTGGAGGGGGTGGCCGTGCAGTGCCGCGATGACGTTGTCGGCGACCTTCCGGCCCTGCCGCATGGCGTGCTGTGCGGTGGGCGGGCAGACCGCGCCCTCCTGGCCCTTCGCCAGATCCGGTACGGCGGCCGAGTCGCCGAGCGCGAACACGCCGTCATGGCCCGGCAGGCACATCTCCGCGGTGACCGCCAGCCGGCCGCGGACCGTCTCCGCGCCGAGCGTGGCCATCAGCGGGCTGGCCACCACGCCCGCCGTCCAGATCAACGTGTGCGTCGGCACGACCCGGCCGTCGGTGAAGGTGACCTCCTCCGGGCCGGCCTTGTCGATCGACACGCCCAGCGAGACCTCGATCCCGCGCCGCCTGAGGATCTCCTGCGCGCTGCGGCCGAGCTTGTCGCCCAGTTCCGGCATGAGCTTGGGGGCGATGTCGATCAGGTGCCACTTGATCAGGCCCGGGTCCAGGCGCGGATAGCGCTGTACGGCCGCGTGCGTGAGCCGTTGCAGACAGGCCGCCGTCTCGGTGCCGGCGTAGCCGCCGCCCACCACCACGAACTGGAGCCGCGCGGCCCGCTCGGCCGGGTCGTCGCTGGCGTCGGCGAGGTCGAGCTGCGAGATGACGTGGTCGCGGATGTAGGCGGCCTCGGCGAGCGTCTTCATGCCGAAGGCGTGCTCGGTCAGGCCCGGGATGTCGAAGGTGCGGGTCACGCTGCCCGGGGCCAGCACGATGTAGTCGTAGGCCTCGTTGACGATCTTGTCAGTGATGGTGCGGATGACGCACACCTTGGCCTTCGGGTCCACCCCGATCGCACCGCCCGGGATGATCCGCGTGCGGTACTTGCTGCTGCGCCGCAGGGAGAGGGCGATCGACTGCGGCGTGAGCACGCCGGAGGCGACCTGGGGCAGCAGCGGGAGGTAGAGCTGATAGGCGAACGGCGTCACCAGCGTGACGTCGGCCTCGCCGGGGGCGAGTTTCCGCTCCAGGCGGCGGACGCACTCCACTCCGGCGAAGCCTGCGCCCACCACCAGGATCCTGGGTCGTGTCACGGTGTTCATCCCTTTCTGCGGCTCCGGGCGGTCCGACTCGACGCCGTTCGCCTGCCCTGGATCGCTGTGCACCCACTCCGATCCCACCGTGCCTCCAGCCGTTCCGCCAGCCGGGTCCGGCAGGCAGACGAACGCGTGGGGATCAACGTGCCCCCGCAGAGGGCGGAGTAACCGGTTGACGTACACCTACACGTCGAACGCCCGTCACCAGGGCAGGAACACGTGGATGTCCTTGCCGCCCTCGTGCACGACGACGCTCACCTGGGTGCACAGGGTGTGCACCAGGTGCCAGCCGATGCCGCCGCCGCCCGTACGCGGGTGGAAGGGCCGCGGCTCCGGCTTGGTCGTGTTCGTGTCGCGCACCGTCACGTGCACCCCGTCGAAGGTGCGGCGCATCCGCAGGTCGAACGGGCCGGGCGCGTACTGGATCACGTTCGCGGCCAGCTCCGTCACGACCAGCAGGATGTCGTCCCAGTACTCGGGCGCGGCCGGCGGCGCGCTCACGGCGAGCGCCCCCAGGTACTTCTCCGCCGCGAGCCGGGCCTCCGTGACGTTGCGCAGTTCGCCCGCGAAGGAGAACGTACGCTCGTACCTCTCCTCCGAGGGCGGTGTCTCGTCCCAACGCGGCTCCGTCGCCATCTCGCATTCCCCGGTCCGGGCGGAAAAGGGCCGGCCCGGCCCCTTGCCGACCAGGACGGTCGTCGTTGCTGATCTCTGCCTGCGCTCGGGTTCCCCGAGCCGGGCAGGCTATCCGCCCCCCTTGGCACAGCGGTCCCGGCGATGCGCGTGCTCAGCGGAAGACGTCGTCCGGCTCGTCCCAGTCGGCCGTCTCCACCGGGCCCCGCCGCCCCCGGGAGCGCGCCTGGTACATGGCCTCGATCTCGGCCGCGTAGTGCCGCACGACGGCGGCCCGGCGCAGCTTGAGGGACGGCGTGAGCAGGCCGTTCTCCGGTGCGAACGGTTCCTGGAGGACGCGGTGGACCCGGATGGACTCGGCGCGGGACACCGCGCTGTTGGCGGAGGCGACGGCCCGTGAGATCTCCTCCCGCAGCGCGTTCTCCTCCCGCGCCTCCCGGCCCGTGACGTCCCCCTGGATCCGCAGCGCGGCCCGCCAGTGCGCGAGGAAGTCCGGATCCAGCGTGATGAGGGCGCCGACGCAGGGCCGGTCGTCGCCGATCACCACGGCCTGGTGGACCAGCGGATGCCGGCGCAGCCGCTGCTCCAGCAGGGCCGGGGCCACACTCTTGCCGCCGCTGGTGACGATGATGTCCTTCTTGCGCCCGGTGATCGTCAGATAGCCCTCGGGGTCCAGCCGCCCGATGTCCCCGGTGGCCAGCCAGCCGCCGCGCAGCGCGTCCCGCGTCGCCCTCTCGTCACCGATGTAGCCCTGGAACACCGACGGCCCGCGCACCAGGATCTCGCCGTCGTCCGCCACCAGGACGTCGGTGCCCGGCAGGGGGCGGCCCACCGTGCCGGACTTCTCCCTCCCCAGCGGCTGCATGGTGATCCCGCCGCCGGACTCGGTGAGCCCGTACCCGTCGTGGACGTACACGCCGATGCCCTCGTAGAACAGGGACAGACCGCGGTCGAGCGAGGAGCCTCCGGAGGTGCCGCGCACCACCCGGCCGCCGAGCGCCGCCCGCAGCCGGCGGTAGACCGTCCGCTCGTACAGGGCGTGTTGCAGCCTCAGGTCGAACCCCGGGCCCGGCCCGGTGCCCAGCCGCCGGCGCTCCTCGGCCTCGGCGAAGTCCCGCGCGGTCTGCGCGGCCCGCTCGAACAGGGCGCCCCGGCCCGCCTGTTCCGCGGCCCGCAGGAAGTTCTTGTACAGCTTCTCGAACACCGACGGCACGCCGTACAGGTACGTCGGCCGGAACGTGGCCAGCGCCGACGCCAGCGCCGCCTCGGTCGGCTCCGGCTCGTGCCCCAGCAGGATCCCGCCGCGCACGCAGGTCAGCATGATCATGATTCCGTAGACGTGGGAGAACGGCAGGAAGGCCAGGACGGCCGCCTGTTCGCCCGCCGGAGCGGCGGTGTGGCCCCAGCCGGCCAGCAGGGTGTCGCAGGGGTGAGCCAGTGCGCGGTGGCTCAGCGCGCAGCCCATCGGACGGCCCGAGGTGCCCGAGGTGTAGACGACGGCCGCCGTGGCGTCGGGCAGCACGATCCGGCGCAGCGACTCCACGGTCGTGTACGGCACCACCGCGCCCCGCTCGGCCAGCGCGGACAGCGCGCCCGCGTCCAGCTGCCAGACGTGCCGCAGCAGCGGGAGCCGGGCGCACACGGTGCCGATGGTCATGACACCCTGCTCGTCCTCCACCACCACGGCCACGCAGCCCGCGTCCCGCAGCATCCACTCGACCTGCTCGCGGGAGGCGGCCGGGTGGATCGGCACGACCTCGGCGGCCACGGCCCACAGCGCGTGGGCGAACACCGTCCACTCGTACCGGGTGCGGGCCATCACGGCCACCCGGTGGCCGGGCGAGACGCCGGCGGCGATCAGGCCCTTGGCCACGTCGACCACCTCGTCCCGCACCTCGACCGCCGTCAGCTCCTCCCAACCGGTCGCGGCGGGGTGCGCGCGGCGCGCGAGCATCGGCAGGGTGGGGTTCCGGTCCGCCGTCTCGAAGACACTGTCGGCGAGGCCGCCGGTGAGCGGCGGGCTGACGGCTGGAGCGAGGGCGACGTTCCGCATGCGCTGCTCCTGGGTGTACGGAGGGTCACTCCGCCGACCGGCTCGGTGTCGGCGGTGCTCGAATGTAGCCCAGGTGAGCGCGTTCGGTGCCGGGAACGGGTAAGTCGTGATCGGCTGATGATCCGGTCGTGTTCTGGGGACTCGTACGGCATGAGCCATGTGAACCCCGATCCGGAACCCGAGCGTACGACCGGACTCGAGCCAGGCGGGGGAGTTCCGCCCGGCGAGACCCCGCCCGCCGAGAGCAGCATGCCCGAGGCCGGGCCCCGCCAGCCGAACGCCCGGCGCAGAGGCTGGGCCAAGGCTCCGCTGACCCTGATCCTCCTGCTGGTCGTGCTGATCGCGGCCTTCTTCCTGGTCTACGCCCTGGTGCTGATCCTCTGACCGGCACCTTCGGCCCAGGGTGCCTCAGCCCTGGGTCCGGCGTACGCACTCGGTGACGACGTCCCGCAGGCTGCCGGTGCGCTCCAGCAGCGCCCGCTGCTCGCGGGCGCCGTTGCCGTGCCGCAGCAGGCCGGCGACGGCCTGTTCGGCGCGGTCCGCGTCACCGACGGCGGCGAGCGCGTCCCCGGTGTGCTCCAGCAGTGAGCGCAGCACCTCGGCGGCGGGCCGGGGCCGCAGGGTCACCGGGTCGAGCAGGTCCTGGTCGAGGCCGAAGCGGGCGGCCTGCCAGTCGGCGAGCCGCAGCAGGCTCACGCTGTGGTCGAGCGGCGGCCGGCCGGCCCGCCAGTCCCGGGCGGCGGTCTCCACCAGGCCCCGGGTCAGCGTGGCGATCAGCACGGCGGTCTCTGCGTTCAGGCACACGTCCGACACGCGGATCTCCACCGTCGGGTAGGCCGCGGACAGCCGGGCGCTGAAGTAGACCATGCCCTCGTCGAGTACGGCCCCGGTGGCCACCATGTCCGCCACCCGCCGGTGGTATCGCTCGGGGGAGCCGAACAGCTCGGTCGGCCCGGCAGACGGCCAGCGCTCCCACACCCGGCTGCGGTAGCTGTGGTAGTCGCTGTCCCGGCCCTGCCAGAACGGCGAGTTCGCGCTGATCGCGCGGAGGACCGGCAGCCACGGCCGGATCCGGTCGAGGACCGCCACGCCCTCCTCGTCGGACTCCACCGACACATGGACATGACAGCCGCACACGAGCTGCTCCCGGGTGGGCACCCCGTACCGCTCGGCCAGCCACCGGTAGCGCTCGTTCATGCTGAGGGAGGGACTCACCGGCAGCGGGGAACTGGCGAGCGCCGCGACCGCGCAGCCGATCTGCCCGGCGTGCCGGGCCGCCTCCTTGCGGCAGCGCACGATCTCGTCGCCGAGGGCCGTCATGTCCGACTGCGGATGCGTGGCGAACTCCAGCATCTGCCCGAACAGTTCCTTCTCGAACACGTCCTGACCGGGATCGTCCTGGGCGGCGCGGGCGAGCACGGGCGCCGCGAGCGCCTTGGGGTCGCCGCTGTCCGGGTCGACCAGGAGGAGTTCCTCCTCCACTCCGACGGTGCGCACGTGGTGCCGCCCTTCTGTCCGTGCCGCAAGGGGCAGTCGTGGGTCTGTACGACCCCGACTGCCCCCTCACCCGGCCGGCGACACCTGCGCGGCGTTCAGCCCCCGGGGCCCAGCCAGACGGTGGCGAGCGGCGGCAGCGTCAGCTCCAGGAACCCGTCCCCGGGCTTGACCGGCCCCTCGGTGCCGACCCCGCCGCCGCCGTAGCGGACGCCGTCGGTGTTCAGCACCTCCCGCCAGGCGGGGACCTCGTCGGGCACCCACAGGCGGTAGCCGTGCCGGACGACGGGGGAGAAGTTCGACACGGTCAGCAGCGGGGCGCCGTCGTCCGCGAACCGCAGGAACGCCAGGACGTTGTCGTCCGCGGCGTCGCACAGCACCCACCGGAAGCCGCCCGGGTCGGTGTCCCGCTGCCACAGCGCCGGGGTCCGCCGGTACACCGTGTTCAGGTCCCGCACCAGGTCCTGTACGCCCCGGTGGTCGCCGGCGGAGTGGTAGTCGTCGCCGAGCAGCCACCACTCGGGGCCGTGCGCCTCGTTCCACTCCGCCCCCTGGGCGAACTCCTGCCCCATGAACAGCAGCTGTTTGCCCGGGTGGGCCCACATGAAGCCGAGGTAGGCGCGGTGGTTGGCGCGCCGCTGCCACCAGTCGCCCGGCATCTTCGACACCAGGGCCTGCTTGCCGTGGACGACCTCGTCGTGGGAGATGGGCAGGACGTAGTTCTCGCTGTAGGCGTACACCATCGAGAAGGTCATCTCGTTGTGGTGGTACCTGCGGTGCACCGGCTCCTTCTGGATGTACTCCAGCGAGTCGTGCATCCAGCCCATGTTCCACTTCAGCCCGAACCCGAGGCCGCCGCTGTCCGTCGGCCGGGTCACCCCCTCCCAGGCGGTGGACTCCTCGGCGATGGTCACCACTCCCGGGCAGCGCCGGTACACCGTGGCGTTCATCTCCTGGAGGAAGGCCACCGCGTCCAGGTCCTCCCGCCCGCCGAACACGTTCGGCTCCCACTGGCCGGATTCGCGCGAGTAGTCGAGGTAGAGCATGGAGGCCACGGCGTCCACGCGCAGCCCGTCGATGTGGAACTCCTCGCACCAGTAGACCGCGTTCGCCACCAGGAAGTTGCGCACCTCGGTCCGCCCGAAGTCGAACTCGTACGTCCCCCAGTCCGGATGCTCGGCCCGCCGGGAGTCCCCGGGCTCGTACAGGGGCTCCCCGTCGAACCGGGCCAGCGCCCAGTCGTCCTTGGGGAAGTGCGCCGGCACCCAGTCCATGATCACGCCGAGGCCGGCCCGGTGACAGGCGTCCACGAAGTACCGGAAGTCGTCCGGCGAGCCGAGCCGGGGCGTCGGCGCGTAGTAGGAGGTGACCTGGTAACCCCAGGAACCGTCGAAGGGGTACCCGGCCACCGGCATCAGCTCCACGTGCGTGAAGCCCATGTCGCGGGCGTAGGCCGGGAGTTCCTCAGCGAGCCGGCGGTAGTCCAGACCGGGCCGCCAGGAGGGCAGATGCACCTCGTACACCGAGAACGGCGCCTGGTGCACCGGGATGTCACCGCGGTGCGTCATCCACTCCGCGTCGCCCCACTCGTACCGCGAGGACGTCACCACCGACGCGGTGTCCGGCGGCACCTCCGTGAGCCTGGCCATCGGGTCGGCCTTCAGGAACCGGTGGCCGTGGCGGGAGGTGATCTCGAACTTGTACCGGGTGCCCTCGCCCACACCGGGCAGGAACAGCTCCCACACCCCGGACGCGCCGAGCGACCGCATCGGGTACTGCGTGCCGTCCCAGTACGTGAAGTCACCGGCCACCCGCACCCCCTGGGCGTTCGGCGCCCACACGGTGAAGCGGGTGCCGGCCACGCCCTGGTGGACCATGGGCTCGGCCCCGAGCGCCCGCCACAGCTGCTCGTGCCGGCCCTCCCGCAGCAGATGCAGGTCCAGCTCGCCGAGGGCGGGCAGGAAGCGGTACGGGTCGTGCACCTCCTGCTCCCCGTCGTCGTACGCCACCAGCAGCGTGTACGAGGGGATCCCGGAGCCGGGCAGGACGGCCGCGAAGAGGCCGTCACCCTCGGACGTCAGCGCGGTGCGCGTCCCGCCGGCCAGGACGCTCACCGTCCGGGCGTTCGGGCGCAGCGCCCGGACCAGGGTGCCGCCCGGCACCGGGTGGGCACCCAGCAGGGCGTGCGGATCGTGGTGCGCGCCGGCCAGCAGCCGGCCGCGGTCGGCGGGGTCCAGCGCGGCGGGCGGCCTCGGGCCCGCGGCCTCGGGAGGCGTCGTGTCACGCAGTGCCATGGGTCAGCCTCCCCACACGGCGAGCCGCTTGATCGCCGCCATCGGTACCGGCAGCCAGTCCGGTCGGTGTCTTGCCTCGTACAGCACCTCGTACACCGCCCTGTCCGTCTCGTGCGCGCGCAGCAGCGCGTGCTTCTTGCGTGGGTCCCAGCCCGCGCGGGCCGCGTAGCCCGCGCAGAACGCCTCCCGGCAGCGGCGCGCCCACTCGGGTCGCCAGGGGCGGCGCTGCCGGGCCGCGTAGTCGAAGGAGCGCAGCATCCCGGCGACATCGCGCACCGGGGACTGCGGGGCCCGCCGCTCGGTGAGCGGGCGGGAGGGTTCACCCTCGAAGTCGATGACGAACCAGTCGCGGCCGGCCCGCAGCACCTGCCCCAGGTGCAGGTCGCCGTGGATGCGCTGGGCGGGCGGGCCGGTGTCGCACGTGGCGAGCGCCCCGAACGCGGCCCGCAGGCCGGGGACGAAGGGCGCCAGCGCGGGCACGGCGTGCGCGGCGGCGTCCAGCCGCGCGCACATCGCCTCGGCCGTACGGCCGTTCTCGCCCGGTCCGGCCGACGGGAACGCCCCGGCCAGCGCCAGGTGCACCTCGGCCATCGCCCGGCCCAGCGCACGGGCCTCGGCGGTGAAGTCGTCGCCCGCGGCGAGCGCGCGCAGCGCCAGCGTCCAGCCGTCGGTGGCGTCCGGCAGGAACGGCTGGAGCACCCCGAGGGTGGCCGGGCGCGGGGCGCTGGTGGTGAACCAGGCCACCGGCGGGGGCACCCGGGTGCAGCCCTGCCCGGCCAGCGCGGCCGACACCTCCAGGTCCGGGTTGACTCCCGGCTGGATCCGGCGGAACACCTTCAGGATGTAGGCGTCGCCGTACACGATCGAGGAGTTGGACTGCTCGGCGTCCAGCAGCCGTGGCGGCAGCCCGCCGGGCACATGGGCGGCCGGGTCCGTCTCGAACCGCAGGGGGCCCGCCGTGCCGGGTTGCCGCAGCCGCTCCAGCAGCAGATGGGCCGCGCGCGGGTCGTGCAGCGCGTCGTACACCGCGAGCCCGGCCAGCGGCCCCTCCAGCGCCCGCCCGATGAACGCCCGCTCCAGGCGGGGGGCGAGGTTCGGGCGCAGGCCCAGCAGCAGCTGGTAGCAGTCACCGGGCGGGGGAGTGCCGCCGGGGGCCGGCACCGGCGCGTGCGAGGCGTGCACCAGCAGGTGCAGGCAGCCCGGGAACAGCTCCGTCACGGACAGCACCGACAGGTCGGTGACCGGCCGGTCCTTGCCCGCGAACCAGCGTTGCCTCGGCAACCACTCGCGCAGCAGCGCGCCGAGCGAGACCAGGGGGCCGTCGACGCCGACGGCGGTTCTCGGTCGGGGAGTGATGGTCTTCGGCATGGTGACGCGTCCTTTCCTCGGCGCCGGGATCAGCGGCGGCGGCCGATGCGGGATGCGACTCGGGTGAGCCGGAACCAGTAGAAGCCGTGGCCCTGGAGGGTGAGCAGGTACGGCAGTTCGCCGATGGCGGGGAAACGCACCCCGCCGATGAGCTCGACCGGGTGCCGGCCGTCGTAGGCCCGCAGGTCGAGTTCGGTGGGCTGGGCGAAGCGGGAGAAGTTGTTCACGCACAGCACCAGGTCGTCGCCGTACTCCCGCAGGAACGCCAGCACCGCCGGGTTGGAGGAGGGGAGTTCCGTGAACGAGCCGAGTCCGAAGGCGGGGTTCTGCTTGCGGATCTCGATCATGCGGCGCGTCCAGTGCAGCAGGCTGGACGGGGACGACATGGAGGCCTCGACGTTGGTGACCTGGTAGCCGTGGACCGGGTCCATGATCGTGGGGAGGTAGAGGCGGCCCGGGTCGCAGGAGGAGAAGCCGGCGTTGCGGTCGGGGGTCCACTGCATGGGGGTGCGGACCGCGTCGCGGTCACCGAGCCAGATGTTGTCGCCCATGCCGATCTCGTCGCCGTAGTAGAGGATCGGCGAGCCGGGCAGGGACAGCAGCAGGGCGGTGAACAGCTCGATCTGGTTGCGGTCGTTGTCGAGCAGGGGGGCGAGGCGGCGGCGGATGCCGATGTTGGCGCGCATCCGCGGGTCCTTGGCGTACTCGGCCCACATGTAGTC
>NZ_JBEXRO010000007.1:0-251846 GCF_040613095.1 Streptomyces sp. NPDC006309
ATCCCTACCGCAGGCTGCCCAACGCCCCCCGGCAGGTCGGCGCGCTGCTCGACGCCAAGGCCGTGCACGGTGGCCGCAGTGCCCGCAACCATCTGGACGGACAACCGTCCGTCGCACCACCGCCTTGTCCGCTTACGTTCGTCCCGCCGCGAGCCGCCGGGACAACGGCGGCTCCCCAGACGGGAGATCGGGGGTGCACACATGCGCGTAGGACTGCTTACGGAGGGTGGCTATCCGTATGTGAGCGGTGACGCCGGGCTCTGGTGCGACCGGCTCGTGCGCGGACTCGGGCAGCACGAGTTCGACGTCTACACGCTCGGCCCCGGCCGGTCCCAGCAGCGGGACGAGCACCCCGTCCCGCTCCCCCCGCAGATCAGCCGGGTGCGTACGGCACCGCTGCGGACGGCCGAGCCCGACGGGGTCGCGTACGGACGGCGCGCGCGCCGGCGCTTCACCGAGTGCTACGGCGAGCTGGTGGGGGCGGTGTCCGCCGGGGCCGTCGGCACCGGCCCCGGCAGCGCGTCCGGTGTTCCGGCGGACACGGTGTCCGGCGGGGCTCCCGCCACCGGTACCGACGGCGTCTGCGACGAGCTGGCGGACCGTTTCCGCAGCGGGCTGTACGGGCTCGCCGAACTCGCCCGCGAGGAAGGCGGGCTCGTCGGCGCCCTGCGCTCCGACACCGCCGTACGCGCCCTGGAACACGCCTGCCGCGCACCGGGGGCACTGCGCACGGCGCGCGAGGCGCGCGTACCCGAGCTGCTCACCGTCACCGCCCACCTCGAACGCGCCCTGCGCCCCCTCTCCCTCGACTGGTACGACGACGATGGCCTCGGCGCGGCCGACCTCTGTCACGCCACCACCGGCGGCCCCGCCGCCCTCGCCGGGCTGCTCGCCCGGCACTTCTCCGGCGTACCGCTGCTCGTCACCGAGTACGGCGTCCGACTGCGCTCGCACTACCTGGGCGCGGGCCCCGGCACCGCCGCCCTCGCCGTACGCGCCCTGCTCGCCGCCTTCCACGGCCGGCTCGCCGCCGAGGTGTACCGCGCGGCGGCACTCCTCACCCCGGGCAACGCGCACGCCCGCCGCTGGCAGGAGCGGTGCGGCGCCGACAGCGCCCGCATCCGCACGGTGTACCCGGGCATGGAGGCCGCCCGCTTCACGGAGGCCGGCGAGTCCCCGGACCGCGCCGATCCGCACACCCTGGTCTGGGTCGGGCGCGTCGAACCCGCCAAGGACCTCGTCTCGCTGCTGCACGCCTTCGCCGAGGTCCGCAGGGAGAGACCCGGGGCCCGCCTGCGCATCCTCGGCGCGCCCCTGGGTGTCCACGGAGCGGCCTACCTCGGGCACTGCCGGGCGCTCGCCGCGCAGCTCTTCCCGGACGAGGCCGACGGTGTGCACGCCGTCGGTGACAACCCCGTCTCCTTCCAGGAGATCGGCGGCCCCGAGGCACCCACCCCGGCCGACGCGTACGCGGCCGGCGCGGTCGTCGTCCTCTCCAGCGTCGTGGAGGGCTTCCCGGTCAGCCTCGTCGAGGCGATGTTCTGCGGCCGGGCCACAGTGTCCACGGATGTGGGCGCGGTCGTGGAGGTCATCGGCGGCACGGGACTCGTCGTACCCCCGCGCAACCCCAGGGCGCTCGCCGAGGCGTGCGTCGGGCTGCTGCGGGACCCCGAGCGCCGTGCGCGCCTCGGCGCCGCCGCACGCGCCCGCGCACTCGAACTGTTCACCGTCGAGCAGAACACCGCGGCATTTCACGGCATTTACCTGGAGATCGTCTCGCACAACCCGGTCCGCCGGGTCGTCCTCGACAAGGCCGGCGCCCCGCTGCCGTTCGCCACCCCCGCCGAGTCCCGCCTCCCCGGCCACTGGACCGCCCCCGCGCCCCGCGCCCTGCCCGGCTGGGCCACGGCCGCTCCCGTACGGGCGACACGGCCGGCGACCCCCGAGGGAGTGCGATGAACGACGTGGACAGCCGGCCCCCGGGGACCGGGCCGACGCCGGGCGTCACCAAGCAGCCGGGCACGCCTGGCGGCGGAGGTCGGGGCGGGGCAGGGGGCGTGGACTCCGGTTCGCCGCGTGGACGGGCGGGTGAGCGGGGCGGACCGGGATCCACCGTTGGGCACACCGCCGCGGTGGAGGACGCCTGGAGCGGAGGGGAGCGGACCGGGGCGGACCGTCCGGGAGCGCCCGGCGGAGCCGATCCGTGGGACGCGCGGTCGGGAGAGTGGCTGACGAACGGACCGGCCGGATCGGCCGGCCCACGATCACCGGCCGATCCTTTCGAAGGACCTGGCCGAAGCGGCTCCGGTACGTCTGCCGGCCTCATCAGCGACTCAGCCCTGAGCGGCGTCGGAGCGACGGTCGGCCCCGTCGCGGATCCCGGGCCCGCTCCCTGGCCGTCGGCCGATCCCGTCGGGGCGATGGGGTCACTCGGGGCACACCGACTCAACCCTGGTTCGCCGGCCGATCCCACCACACAGCCGCCGAGGTCCGTTCCGGCCCCACCGGGGTCCCGGGATGCGGCGGACGGTACCGGCGGCGTGGCGCCCGGGCCCGTGGAAGCGGTGGACGCGGTGGACGCGGTGGGCGGTGCCCGCGACGCGGTGGAAGCGGTGGACGCGGTGGGCGGTGCCCGCGAACGGGTGGCCGGCCCCCGCGCCGTGACGGACCCGGCGCCGAGCCGGAGACCTGCGCCTCCGGCTCGGCGCGGACCGGTCGACCCGGTGAAAGTCCTGCTGCACCAGCACCGCGAGCTGTGTGAGCGGGCCGTGGACCCGTTGGAGATCGCCGCCGGACTGGAGGCGCACGGCGTGACCGACCGGACCGCCGCCCGCTTCCGGCACCGCGACGTCTTCTCGCTCGCCGAGGAGCTGTACGCGCGAGTGCCGCGCACCGGCGAACCCCACCCGGCACCCGGGTCCCTGCCCGTACCCCGCGCCCGTGCGAGCTGGGCCCTGCTCAGCCTCCTGCCCGGGACACTCGGCGCGGCCACCGTGGCCGGGCTGCGCCTCACCCACGGGCACCCCCGCCCACTGGTCGCCCTCGGGGGCATCCTCGCCGTGGCCCTCGCCACGCGCGCGGCACTGCGTAACGGTCCGCTCGCCGATCCGCCCGGCACGCGTGCACGGCGATCCGCGTACGCCGCGCGGGCGTGGACCCTGTGGCTGCTCGCGTACGCCCTGGTCGGCGACGGGCTCCTCCACCGCGTCATGACGGGCGGCCCGGGCGTCCCGCCCGCCGTCACCGGAGACGCTCCCTGGCCCACGGCGGCCACCGCCCCCGTCCTCGCCCTCCTGCTGGCCTGCGCCCCCGCGGCCTGGTGCGCCCACCTCCTCACCGCCGGCGCCCGCCGCAGGCTGGCCGGCAGCCGGAGCCTCGGGGACTTCACGGCCGCCGCCAAACCGCTGCTGCTCGGCACGTTCGCCCTGTTCCTGGGCGCTCTCACCGGTCTGCTCCAGCTGTGCGCCACGGTCCTGCGCGAACCCGCGGCCCGCCCGCAGGCCCTCACCCTGGGCGCCCTGCTCCTGCTGGGCCGCCTGCTCACCGTGCACCGCCACCGGCACGCTCCCGTGCTCGCGCTCGGCACCGCGGCGGCGACACAAGCGGCGGCCCTGGCACTGCCGCTGGCCGCCCGGCTGCCCGGCTGCGCCCCTCTCGCGGCCCCCGTACGAACCCTCGTCGGCGCCGCGGGGGAGGCCGCCGTACCGGTCCTCGCCTGCGGCACCGCGGCCCTGGCCCTGCTGCTGCACGCCGGCCGCACCCTCACCCAGGCATCGGCCCACGCGCCCACGGGAGCAGCCGAGTGACTCTTCTGCCCACCGGTCCGACCCACCGCCGGAGGCACCCGCATCACCCCTCTGAAGGAGAACACCAGATGACCACCTCCCGACCCGGAGCGTCCGGCCCCACCGGAACCGCCGGAGCGGCCGGAGCAGCCGCAGGGACCCCCGAAACAGCCGGTACCGCCGGCGCGCACACCCCGGGAGCCGCCCGATGAGGATCCTGCTGATCGGAGCCAACGGATTCATCGGCCGCTTCGTCGCCGACCGTCTGCTCGCCGACCCGGCCGTCCAGCTCACCGCACTCGGCCGCGGCGACGACGCCGACGTCCGCTTCGACCTCGCCACCGGCAGTCCGGGCGCCCTCACCCGCTTCCTGGACGCGGTCCACCCCGGGGTCGTCGTCAACTGCGCGGGCGCCACCCGCGGCGGCGCCCGCGAACTCACCCGGCACAACACCGTCGCCGTGGCCACCGTCTGCGAGGCCTTGCGGCGCAGCGGCTGCGGTGCCCGGCTGGTGCAGGTCGGGTGCGGCGCGGAGTACGGCCCGAGCCAGCCCGGCTCCTCCACGGCCGAGGACGCCGTACCGCGCCCCGGCGGCCCGTACGGCGTCAGCAAGCTCGCCGCGACCGAACTGGTCCTCGGCTCCGGCCTGGACGCCGTCGTCCTGCGCGTCTTCTCGCCGGCCGGTCCCGGTACCCCGGCCGGTTCCCCGCTCGGTCGGCTCGCCGAGGCGATGCGCCGGGCGATGCAGTCCGGCGACGGCGAACTCAAACTCGGCGGTCTCGGCGTACAGCGCGACTTCATCGACGTCCGTGACGTCGCCCGGGCCGTGCACGCCGCCTCGCTCTCCGCCGCGCAAGGTGTGATCAACATCGGCTCCGGCCGCGCCGTCCGACTCAGGGACGCCGCCGCCGTCCTCGCGCGCGTGGCCGGGTACGGCGGTGCCCTCCACGAACTCGACGTCCCGCCCGGGCCCCTGCTGCGCGGCACCATCGGCCACCCGCGCGCGGAGCCCGACCACACGGCCCCGATGGCGTACCCGTACCCGGACGGCTGCGGCACCTGGCAGCAGGCGGATGTGCGCACCGCGCGCGACCGGCTCGGCTGGCGGCCCCGCATCGCCCTCGAGGAATCCCTGGCCGACATCTGGATGGAGGCGGCCTGCCGCATCTGAGGGGGCACCGGTACGCCGGGGCGCGGACGGTGCCCGGCTACTGGGACGACTTCGTCTCGCCGTTCGGAACGGGTGTCTCGGAATGAAGAAGGCCGTGGCAGTGTTACGGGGAGAACAACCGTAGTGATTGACCGATCAACGGAGCCCCCGTGTCGCTGCCACCCCTGGTCGAGCCAGCTACTGAGCTCACCGTAGACGAGGTCCGCAGGTACTCCCGCCACCTGATCATCCCCGACGTGGGCATGGACGGGCAGAAGCGGCTGAAGAACGCCAAGGTGCTCTGTGTCGGCGCCGGCGGCCTGGGCTCGCCGGCGCTGATGTACCTGGCCGCCGCGGGCGTGGGCACCCTCGGCATCGTGGAGTTCGACGAGGTCGACGAGTCGAACCTCCAGCGTCAGATCATCCACAGCCAGGCCGACATCGGCCGCTCCAAGGCCAAGTCCGCGCGCGACAGTGTCAAGGGCATCAATCCGTACGTGAACGTCGTCCTTCACGAGGAGCGGCTCGAAGCCGACAACGTGATGGAGATCTTCAGCCAGTACGACCTGATCGTCGACGGCACCGACAACTTCGCGACCCGCTACCTGGTCAACGACGCGTGCGTGCTGCTGAACAAGCCGTACGTCTGGGGTTCCATCTACCGTTTCGACGGTCAGGCGTCCGTCTTCTGGTCGGAGCACGGACCCTGCTACCGCTGCCTCTACCCGGAGCCCCCGCCCCCCGGCATGGTCCCGTCCTGCGCCGAGGGCGGCGTCCTGGGCGTGCTGTGCGCGTCCATCGGCTCCATCCAGGTCAACGAGGCGATCAAGCTCCTCGCCGGCATCGGTGAGCCGCTGGTCGGCCGACTGATGATCTACGACGCCCTGGAGATGCAGTACCGCCAGGTCAAGGTCCGCAAGGACCCCGACTGCGCGGTCTGCGGCGAGAACCCGACCGTCACCGAACTCATCGACTACGAGGCCTTCTGCGGCGTCGTCTCCGAAGAGGCCCAGCAGGCCGCCGCCGGCTCGACGATCACTCCGAAGCAGCTCAAGGAGTGGATCGACGAGGGCGAGAACATCGAGATCATCGACGTCCGCGAGCCGAACGAGTACGAGATCGTCTCCATCCCCGGCGCCAAGCTGATCCCGAAGAACGAGTTCCTGATGGGCACCGCCCTCGGGAGTCTCCCGCAGGACCGGAAAATCGTCCTGCACTGCAAGACGGGTGTCCGCAGTGCGGAAGTCCTGGCGGTCCTGAAGTCCGCGGGCTTCGCCGACGCGGTCCACGTCGGCGGCGGCGTCATCGGCTGGGTCAACCAGATCGAACCGGACAAGCCCGTCTACTGATCGGCCGGGCCGACCGACGAGGAAACAGGCCCACGGCCCTGACCGGTTCAGGCGCCGTGGGCGGTCCGCCCCCGGAGTGGTCAGGCGACGCAGTGGTGGTTTCTCCACCCGGCCGCGTACCCGGCCCGGTAGCCCGCCCTGAAGGCGTGTGTGCCATGGACCGGGGGCACGTGCAGGTAGCAGCTGTAGTCCCCCGACCCGTCGTCGTACCCCGCTCGGTAGCCTCGCCGATACTCCTGCCGCGCATCGTTCTGTCTCGAGGTCGGACTCGACGCGTCCGCGACTGCCGTGGATGGTGCCGATCGCGTGGCAACGCCGGCCTCCGCAACGGCCGGTGAGAGCGCCAGTGAGGCGAGGAGGAGCGGAGCGAGAACGCCGAAGCATCTCCTGAAGCCGCATTTTGCCATGTTCATGGTTGCCGCCCGCGGTGATGTGTGGATCTCCGAATGTGCGGGTTGTGAGATGGTGACCCGCACTTCGATCGTCCCCCTCCGTTCCCTCGCACGCCACTTGCCGGCCCCGCCGGCTCGTGATGGGACTCAGCGGCTTCTCCGAAGCCGGCAAGGGGAACCGCCGGTAGGGAAGTTGTGCCGTCAGGAGCACACCTTGCCGTCCTTCGGCACCGTGCCGTACAGCAGGTAGGCGTCGACCGTCGAGTCGACGCAGTCGCTGCCGTTGCCGTACGCCCCGTGGCCCTCGCCCTTCCAGGTCAGTTCGACGCCCACGCCCCTGCCCAGTTCGTCGGCCATCCTGCGGGCGCCCTCGTAGGGGGTCGCCGGGTCGCCGGTGTTGCCGACCAGCAGGATCGGCGCCGCGCCGGGTGCGCTCACCTCCGGCGTGTCGAACTGGCCCGGCACCGGCCAGTGGTGGCACCAGCCGGCCGTGTCCCATCCGAGGAAGTCTCCGAACACCGGGGAGATGCGCTCGAACTCCGCCAGTCGCTGCCTGGTTCCCGCGAGCGTCGGCCGTTGGCGGTCGTCCAGGCACGATATGACCCGCTGGGAGTGGGACGTCGTGCCGTAGTGGCCCGAGGAGTCACGGTCGTCGTACGCGTCGGCGAGCGCGAGCAGCTGCGAACCGTCGCCCGTCTCCGCCGACTTCAGTGCACTGGTCAGCCGGGGCCAGCTCGACTCGCTGTACAGCGGCAGGATGATCCCGGTGGTCGCGAGCGTCTGGGTCAGCTTTCGCCCGGACGACGTCGGCAACGGCTTCGCGTCCAGCCGCTTCAGCAGGTCCGCGATCCTCCTCGAACCCAGCGCCGGGTCCTGGCCGGTGGACTTCAGATAGTCGTCCAGTGCCCGCTGGAAGCCGCGGGCCTGGTTCTGCGCGTGGCCCACCGTGTCGGCGGCCGGGTCGACCACGGCGTCGAGCACCAGCCGTCCCACCCGCTTCGGGAACAGGTGGGCGTAGACGCCGCCGAGTTCGGTGCCGTAGGAGATGCCGAAGTAGTGCATCTTCCGGTCGCCCAGGACCTGGCGCATCAGGTCCATGTCGCGGGCGCTGTCGGTGGTGGACACATGGGCCAGCAGCGAGCCGGCGGCCTTCCGGCAGCCCTTGCCGAAGGCGGCGGCGTCCCGGAAGTACGCCTTCTCCTCGGCCGGGCCGTCCGGTGTGGTGTCCACGGCCTCGGCGGCCTCGATCGCCCGGTCGTCGCGGCAGCGGACGCCCTCGCTCGCGCCGACCCCGCGCGGGTCCCAGCTCACCAGGTCGTACCGTTCGTGGAGTGCGGAGACGGTCGCCGAGTAGTACGGCATCGTCGAGACTCCCGAGCCGCCCGGGCCGCCGAAGTTGAACAGCATCGAGCCGATGCGGTCACGGCCGGTCGCCCGCGCGCGGATCAGGGCGAGGCCGATCGTCTCGCCGCCCGGTTTCGACCAGTCCAGCGGCGCCCTGAGCGTCGCGCACCGCCAGTCGTCGCCGGGCGCGGCGGAACTCCCGCTGGCCTTGCAGCGTCGCCAGTCCAGGTGCTGCGCGGTGAGTGAGGAGGGAAGGTCCACCGGGGAGACAGACGCGGAGGACGGCGACGCCGGGGGCGCCGGCGAACCGGATCCCTTGCCCTCGTCACCGCTTCCGCCCCCGCCGGACGAGCCGCCGCAGCCGGCCAGCAGCAGTGCCGCGGCCACCGCGGCGGTCCCGCGCAGAAATCGCCTCATGCTTACCCCCCTCACAGGCCCTCCGCGTCGTGCCGCGCCGGGCGTTCAGGCCATGGTAGGCGTCCCCGGCCCGGCACATGACGGCCTGTGGATAACCCTCTGACCTGCGGATTTGTGGGGCTGACTGGCCATGTCAGGGCACGACCGGTCCCGTCAGGAGCAGACCGTGCCGGTCTTCGGCACCTTGCCGTCCAGCAGGTAGCCGTTCACCGCGCTCTGCACGCACCGGTTCTTGCTGTCGTAGGCGCCGTGCCCCTGGCCCTTGTACGTCAGCTCGACGGCCACGCCCTTGCCGAGCGCGTCGACCATCTTCTTCGCGCCCTCGTACGGGGTGGCCGGGTCACCGGTGTTGCCGACGACGAGGATCGGTGCCGAACCGGGTGCGCTGACGTCGGGATGGTCGGCGGCCCCCGGCACCGCCCAGTCGGTGCAGCCGACCATGCTCCAGGCCAGGTAGTGCCCGAACAGCGGGGAGGCGGCCTGGAACTCGGGCAGCTTCCGCTGGACGTACTCCGTGGTGTACCGCGGTTTCTCGTCGGAGCAGTTGATGGCGATGTTCGCCGCGGTGATGTTGCTGTACTCGCCGTTCTCGCTGCGGCCGTTCATGAGGTCGGACAGCAGCATGAGGGTCCTGCCGTCGCCGTCGTACGCCTCCTCCAGCCCCTCGGTGAGGTACTCCCAGAAGTCCTTCGAGTACAGGGACTGCGCGATGCCGTTGGTGGCGGCGGTCTGGGTCAGCCGGCGCGGGAGGATCCCGGGGATCGGCTTCTTCTCCAGGTCGGCCAGCAGCTTCGCCATGCGGTCCTTCACCCCCTGCTCGGTGTCCCCGACCGGGCATTCCGTGGTCTTGGAGGTGCAGTCCTTCGCGAAGTTGTCGAGGGCGAGCTGGAAACCGCGGGCCTGGCCGAGCGCGCTCTGCTCGGGGTTCTGGGTGGGGTCCACGACACCGTCGAGGACGGCCCGGCCGACGTTCCCCGGGTACAGGTGGGCGTAGACGCCGCCGAGTTCGGTGCCGTAGGAGATGCCGAAGTAGTACAGCTTGCGGTCGCCCAGGACCTGGCGCATCAGCTCCATGTCACGGGCGGCGTCGGTGGTGCGCACATGCGGCAGGATCTTTTTGGAGTTCTTCTCGCAGGCCGCGTTGAACTGCTGCGTCCGCTTCAGCAACTGGGCACGTTCGGCGCTGTCGTCCGGGGTCGCGTCCTGCTGGAAGTACGCGTCCAGCTGGGCGTCGCTCTCGCACTCCACCGGCGCGCTGAGGCCGACCCCGCGTGGATCGAAACTGACCAGGTCGTAGCGGGTGCGCAGGGCGGTGTAGTCCTCGCCGAACGACGGCAGCGCGGTCACGCCGCTGCCGCCCGGGCCGCCGAAGTTGAAGACGAGCGAGCCGATCCGGCTGCTCGCGGGGCCACTGGCCCGGGCCCGGATCAGGGCGATGCCGATCGTGTCGCCCTTGGGCCGGCCCCAGTCCAGGGGCGCCTTCATGGTGGCGCACTGCCACGCGGTGCCGTTCGGCAGCGGGGAGGGAGCGCTGCCGCCGCCCTCCGCCTCCGACGGGGCCGGACAGTCCTTCCAGTCCAGCTTCTGCGCCGTGAGATCCCCGTCCTCGGCGTGGCCGCCGCATCCGGCCAGTACGGCGGAGAGCAGCACGGCGGTGGTCAGGGCGCCGGCGCGCAGCCGGAAGGGGTTCGCCATAACCCCATCCTGGAGGCGCGCACGCCGGGGCGCGCGGGGCGCGGGCCGTCCGGGGTACCGCACCGCGGGGGCGGCGGCAGCCACCCGGCAGGGGCCCTAGGTCGTGTCGTCGAACTCCCGCCGTTCGCCCGAAGGGCGGGCTCTGCGGCGTCAGGTGCGTGCTCGCGGCGTGCCGGGTCCTGACTCTCGTACTGGACGTACTCGGGTCGGGGCCCGGTGCGGCGAGAGTGCGTGCATGGCGTCGTGGAGCAGGCGGGAGTTTGGCGACACGGCCTAGAGGGCTCCCTTGCGGCTGAGATGGCCGAAGGCGAACCAGCCCGGCAGCACCGGCAGCCACAGGGTCAGCAGCCGGAACAGCAGGACGGCCGGCGCGGCGACCTCCTTGGGCAGGCCCACGGCGATCAGGCCGACGGTCAGCGTCGCCTCGACCGCGCCGACGCCGCCGGGGGTGGGCGCCGCCGAACCGAGGGCGTTGCCGGCGAGGAAGACGACGGCGACGCTGGCGATGCTCAGCGACACCGAGCCGTCACCGAAGGCCCGGATCGAGGCGTCCAGGCACATCACGAAGCAGGCGGTCAGCAGGAGCATGCCGCCGATGCCGGTGACGAGCTTCTGGGGCCGCTGGAGCACGTCGAGCATGCGGGGCACGACGCCGGCGAACAGCGACCTCACGCGCGTGACGACGAACTTCCGCAGGAACGGCACCGAGGTGACCACGAGGACCAGGACGGCCACGGTCAGCAGGCCCGCGATGACCGTGCGGGACGGCGACAGCGACGGCGTCTTCTCGGTGCCGGTCAGATAGCCGAAGGACAGCAGCATCAGGATGTGACAGCCGAGCCCGAACAGCTGGGAGGCGCCGACGCTCGCGACCGCGAGTCCCGGCCGCACACCGGCGCGTTGCAGGAAGCGCGTGTTGAGGGCCACACCGCCGACTGCCGCCGGCGCGACGATCTTCACGAACGATCCGGCGACCTGCGCCGCCACCGTCCGCGGGAACGGCACCCGTTCCGGTACGAAGCCCAGCAGCGCCATCGCGGCGGCGACGTAACTGAGCGCCGAGAAGAGCACCGCGGCGGCCACCCAGCCCCACTGGGCCTGCGCGAACAGCGTGCCGAACTGGATGTGGGTGAGCTGCGTCAGCAGGTAGTACGCGCCGATCGCACCGGCGATGAAACTGATCAGCGTGCGTGGTTTGACCCGCTCCAGCCGGGCCGGCTCCACGGGCGCCTGGGGCCTGATGAGCAGCACCTGGTGCCGGATCTGGGTGAGCAGATCCTCCTCGCGGGCCTCGTCGAGGGCTTCGTCGATGGCCCGCTTCTCCGCGCGCTGCTCGGCGCGGACGGTCTTCTTGTCGGGCTTCTCCAGGGCGGGCGCCGTCGTCTCGGGCGTCTCCTCCGGGCGGGCCGGCTTGCTCTGCCGGGAGGCCTCGAGCACCGCCTCGCGTTCGCGCTGTGCCCGCTCGCGCGCCAGCCGGCGCAGCGTCGCGCGCGTGGAGCGCGTCAGTGCGATCGGTTGCAGCATCGGCAGACAGTCGGCGACCGCGTCCGGGCCGAGCACCCCGACGGCCGAGGCCACCGCCCGCCGGGCGCCGACCCGCAGGCCGAGCGTGGTGACCAGCTGGGCGACGTCCATGCGCAGCAGCAGCTCGCCGGCCGCGATCTCGCCGCCGCGCAGCTCGGTGAGGATCACCCTGCCGGAACGATCCACCAGGATGGCGTCACCGGCCAGCCGGCGGTGCGCGATGCGGCGCGACTGGAGCGCCTGCACCTGCTGCCAGGTGTTGCGCAGCAGGTCGTCGGTGATGTCCTCGTCGGCCAGCGAGTCCAGCGTGCGCCCACCGGTGTGCTCGTAGACGAGCATGACCGCGTCGGGGCCGAGTTCGGAGGTGGCGATCAGCTTGGGCGCGTTGGCGCCCGCCGCGATCGCCGCGTACGCCAGCAGCGCCTCCTGCTCCAGTGCCTGGCGCAGCGACTGGAGGCTGGAACGGGTGGCGAAGCCGCGCAGGGTCAGATTGCGCCACGCGCGGTAGAAGAAGCCCTGCGCCTGCTGCTCCCGGTCGACGACCGTGACGTCCAGCGGCGGGCCGTCCTCCAGGGTGACGAAGTAGCGCCGGCCCCGGTCGCCGTTCTCCGTCTCCACGGCCTCCTCGCGCGCCGCGGAGACGGGATGGAAGCCGACGTGCGCGAGGCCCGCCATCAGCGTCTGCCCGGTGGGGCGGACGTTGGGGGAGCCGACCGCGTACAGGGTGCCGTAGGCGATGGTCCAGCCGATCAGCACCGTGAGGATGATCGAGAAGGGCGTCGTGTAGCCGGTGACCAGCATCGAGAACGCGTCCAGCGTCAGCACGATCCACAGCACCGCGCGCCATCGGGGTCTGCGGGACATGCCGACGGCCGTCATGTAGGCGATGACGGGTGCCAGATAGCCGTGCACCGGGTCGGTCAGGGCGTGGATGTCACCCGGCGAGGGCTGCGTCAGCGCGTCCTGGATCGAGTTCGGGGCGGCCCGGGCGACCCACAGGTCGGTGGCGAGGGTCACTCCGTGGGCGAGGACGGCGGCGAGGACGCCGTCGGCGATGCGCAGGCCGTCCCGTTTGATCAGCCGTTCGATGGCGAAGGCGACCGGCACGAGGAGGATCGCGATGCTGGACCCCAGGCCCGCGATCTTGATGAGCAGGTCAGGGGCCTGCCCGGTGCCCTTGTTGATGTCCTGTTCGAGGCCCGAGGTGGTGCCGTGGGCGAACGCGGCGATGGAGAGGAGCACCGCGATGGCCAGCACGCCCACCAGGAGCCGTACGAGGTCGGAGGGGCGGTGCACGCGCGCGGGGAGCAGCGGTTCGTCGCCCTCCACCTGCTCGGCGTGCGGGTCGTCGTCGGCGCACGCGCGGTGGTCGCCGGGCGCCTCGTCGGGGGCGTGGGCTCCATGGGCGCCGCTGTCCGCACCGGTGCCTTCGTCGCTCTCCCGCGCGCGCGTGCCGTCGCCCTCGTGGGCTTCGGCGCCGTCCTGCCGCGCCCGTACGGCGTCGTCGCCGGCTGCTTCGGCCGCGGATCCGCCCGCGTGTGCGGTGTCGTCGGGGCCGCCGGCCCCGTATCCGCCCGCGCGCGTGCCGTCGTCCGTGTGCGGGCCGCTGTCTTCCTGCCGCGCGTCGGTGCCGCCCTCGTCCGCCCGAGCGGCGTCGGGGCGCGCGGAGGCGTCAGGGGTGCCCGCCACTCCTTCGGGGTGCACGCCCTGCTCCTTCATGGTCTCTTCTTGGTCTCGTATCACCAGTCACCGCCCGCACGATGGTGGCATGCCCCACCGGCACACACGGGCATCAGGGTGCGCGTGCGCGGGCGCACAGTCTGCCCGAAGGACCGCGCCGGGGCGAGAGGAGCGCTCGTCGCGGACCGCGCCGGGACGCCCGGGGAGTGCGGCAGGATGGGACGAATGAGCGAGCAGAGCCCGGCCGACGAGACCCGCGAGGAGTACGCGGACGCGCTGCCGGAGTACGCCGAGCGGGTTCTCGCGGTCGCCGAGCGGATCCCGCCCGGCCGGGTCATGACGTACGGCGATGTCGCCGAGTGGCTCGAGGAGGGCGGCCCGCGCCAGGTCGGCCGGGTGATGGCCCTCTACGGAGGCGCCGTCCCGTGGTGGCGCGTCGTACGATCCGACGGCGTGCTGCTGCCCGGCCACGAGCTGCGCGCGCTCGCGCACTACCGCGCGGAGAGCACGCCGCTGAAGCAGGCGGGCAGGAGCGCGGCGGGCCATGTGCCGAGGCTCGACATGCGGCGGGCCCGGTGGGACGGCGGCGTGGACGCGGAGGGTCACATCTGACAGCTTCCGCCATCGGCTGCCGGCACGGAGGACCTGTGGCCCGTACGGGTGACAGGGGGGACGTCGGTGGCATGCCGTACGTTCGTGGGGTGAGGGACGCACGTGGCCCGAGCGCCGCGAGGGAAGAACCGGAAGTTCTGCTTCCGTCCGGAGCGGCGGCATAGCGTCGGCAGCACGTGTCCCCCTCACCCCGCGGCCACCGCCACGCACGCGTGACCGCGCGCCCACCAGCACAACCACCAGGACCGGCCGATCACGTGAGCTCCTCTTCCTCCACCAGGCACCTGCCGCACCCCCCGGTGCGGCAGGGGAACCGTGGCGCTTACCGGCTGGTGCGTACGCCCCCGGCCACCGTGGCTCCCCCTCGTCTGGACGCGGCGCAGCGCGCCGTGGTTGACCACCGGAGCGGACCGCTGCTCGTCCTCGCCGGCCCCGGCACCGGCAAGACCACCACCCTGGTCGAGTCCGTGGCCGCGCGGATCGCCCGTGGCGCCGACCCCGAGCGGATCCTCGTGCTGACGTTCAGCCGCAAGGCCGCCGTCGACCTGCGCGACCGCATGGCCCTGCGCATGGGCGCGGCCCGCGCGCCCAGGGCGACCACGTTCCACTCGTACTGCTACGCGCTGGTCCGCGCGCACCAGGACAGCGGCCGGTTCACCGAGCCGCTGCGCCTGCTCTCCGGACCCGAGCAGGACGTCACCGTCCGCGAGCTGCTCGCCGGGCAGCCCGAGCTGGAGCGGCTCGGGCTGGCCCATGTGCGCTGGCCCGACGAACTGCGCGCCTGCCTGACCACGCGCGGCTTCGCCGACGAGGTCCGTGCCGTCCTCGCCCGCAGCCGCGAGCTGGGCCTCGGCCCGGACGCGCTGGACGCCTTCGCACGCCGCACCGGCCGCCCCGACTGGCGCGCGGCGGCCGCGTTCCTCGCCGACTACCTCGACACACTCGACCTCCAGGGCGTGCTCGACTACGCGGAACTGGTCCACCGCGCCGTCCTGCTCGCCCACCGCCCCGACGCCGCCGCACGGCTCGCCGCCCAGTACGACGCCGTGTACGTGGACGAGTACCAGGACACCGATCCCGCCCAGGTCCGGCTCCTGCACGCCCTGGCCGGCGGCGGGCGCACCCTGGTCGCCTTCGGCGATCCCGACCAGTCGATCTACGCCTTCCGGGGCGCCGACGTGAACGGCATCCTCGACTTCCCGGCCGCCTTCGCGCGCGCGGACGGCCGCCCCGCCCCCGTCGAGGTGCTGCGCACCTCCCGCCGCTCCGGCACCGCGCTGCTGGCCGCCACCCGCCTGATCACCCAGCGGATGCCGCTGACCCGGCTGCCCGCCGACAAGGTCCGCGCCCACCGGGAACCGGCCGCCGTACGGGACGGCGGCCGGGTCGAGGTCTACACGTACCCGACACCCGGCACCGAACTGGACAACATCGCGGACATCCTGCGCCGCGCGCACCTGGAGGACGGCGTCCCCTGGAGCGACATGGCCGTCCTGGTACGTGCCGGATCCCGCTCCCTGCCGACCCTGCGCCGCGCCCTCACCTCGGCCGGCGTCCCGCTGGACATCGACGGCGACGACCTGCCCCTGCGGCACGAGCCGGCGGTGGCACCACTGCTCACGGCCCTGCGCGCGGTCGCCACGGCGGAAGCACGACGCCGCGAGGACGAGCCCACCGCACCGGCCGCGGACCAGCCCGCCGAGCCGGTAGTGGCGGAGGAGCCGACCGTGCCGGCCGTGCCGGCCGAGCCGGCCGAGCCGATCGCGGCGCAGGAGCCGACCGTGCCCGCCGAGCCCTTCGCACACGCAGAGTCCACCGCACCCGCCCCGGTGCCGGCCTACCCCGTCGCGGACGCAGAGGCCACCGCACCGGTCCCGGAGTATCCCGCCACGCCGCTCCCGGAGGAGCAGCCCGCCGCGGCGGCCGAGCCGTCGGTGGAGCCGGGCGACGACGACCGTGAGCCGTCCGCCGGGCGCACGGCCGCCCACGAGACACCGGCACCGGCCCCGGACACCTGCTGGCTCGACACCGAGACCGCCCTCACCCTGCTCGCCTCCCCCCTCGCCGGCATGGACGCCGCCGACCTGCGCCGCCTCGGGCGCGCCCTGCGCGAGGAGGAACGGGCCGCCGGCAATCCGCTGCCGCCGCCGTCCGACGAGCTGCTCACGCGGGCGCTCGCCGAGCCCGAGCGCCTGGCGGTGCACGACCCGGCGTACGCCCGCGGTGCGCAGCGCCTCGGCGCGCTGCTCCGCAAGGCCCGCGAGCGCCTCGCGGGCGGCGGTACGGCCGAGGACGCGCTGTGGGACCTGTGGGAGGGCACGCCGTGGCCCGCGCGGCTGGAGCGGGCCGCCCGGCGCGGCGGCGCGGCCGGCCGCAACGCCGACCGGGACCTGGACGCCGTGTGCGCGCTGTTCGCCACCGCCGCGCGCGCGGAGGAGCGCACCGGCGGCCGTGGCGCCCTGAACTTCCTGGCGGAGATCGAGGCCGAGGACATCGCCGCCGACACGCTCACCCGCCGTGCGGTACGCCCCGACGCCGTCCGCCTGATGACCGCGCACCGCTCCAAGGGCCTGGAGTGGCGGCTGGTCGTCGTCGCCGGCGTCCAGGAGGGCCTGTGGCCTGACCTGCGCCGCCGCGGCTCGCTGCTGGAGGCCGACCGCATCGGCCGCGACGGACTCGCCGAGCCGCTCACCCCGGGCGCGCTCCTCGCCGAGGAGCGCCGTCTGTTCTACGTCGCCGCCACGCGCGCGCGTGAACGGCTCGTCGTCACCGCGGTGAACGCACCGGCCGACGACGGTGACCAGCCCTCCCGGTTCCTGACCGAGCTGGGCGTCGAGCCCAAGGACGTCACCGGCCGCCCCCGGCGCCCGCTGTCCGTCGCCGCGCTCGTCGCCGAGCTGCGCGCCACCACGGTCGACCCGCGCGCGTCCGCCACGCTGCGGGAGGCCGCCGCCCGCCGGCTGGCCCGGCTGGCGGCGCTCGCCGACGAGGACGGCCGCCCGCTGGTGCCGTCCGCGCACCCCTACCGCTGGTGGGGCATGTTCGAGCCGACCGAGAGCAAGGTGCCGCTGCGCGACCGCGACCAGCCCGTCGCGCTCTCCGGCAGCGCTCTCGATCAGCTCGCCAACACCTGCGCGCTCCAGTGGTTCCTGGGCCGCGAGGTCAAGGCCGACGCGCCCGCGACCACCGCGCAGGGCTTCGGCAACGTCGTCCACGTCCTCGCCGACGAGGTCGCCTCCGGGCGCACTCCGGCCGACCTCGACGTCCTCATGGAGCGCCTGGACTCCGTGTGGAACGCACTCGCCTTCGACGCGCCCTGGAAGTCGCAGCAGGAGAAGGACAACGCGCGTGTGGCGCTCGAACGCTTCCTGAACTGGCACGTGCTGGCCCGCGCCGGCCGCACCGCCGTGGCCAGCGAGCAGGACTTCGACGTCACCCTCGGAGCGGGCGACTACGAGGTCCGCATCCGCGGCCAGATGGACCGCGTCGAGACCGACGGCGACGGCCGGGCCTACGTGGTCGACTTCAAGACCGGCAAGCAGGCACCCACCGCGCGCGAGGTGGAGCACCACCCGCAGCTCGCCGTCTACCAGCTCGCCGTCCGCGAAGGCGCCGTCGACGCGGCCTTCGGCGGCGCGCGCCCCGAACCGGGTGGCGCGGAACTGGTCCACCTCAGGCAGGGCGCCGCCAAGCGGGACGGGGGCGACGGCCTGCCCCGGGTGCAGGGCCAGGAGCCGCTGACGGGGGAGTGGGTCGGCGAGCTGCTGGCCACCGCCGCCGGAAAGGTCCTCGACGAGCGGTTCACACCGAGCGCCGGCCAGCACTGCACGCACTGCGCCTTCCGCGCCTCGTGCAGCGCCCGTCCCGAGGGACGCCACGTGGTGGAGTGAGACGCGGTCGGCGGGGGTGACGTACCGCACCCTCCGTGCTGACCTGCCCTTTCCTGCCTCCGGCGGTCGATTCGTCCGCGACTGTCAGTGGCCGCCGCTAGCCTCTTTCGACATGCCAGCCCGTATCACCGACCCCGAGCAGCTCAAGCAGCTCCTCGGCATCCCGTTCACCCCGGAGCAGGTGGCCTGCATCACCGCGCCGCCCGCCCCGCAGGTGATCGTGGCCGGCGCCGGGTCCGGCAAGACCACCGTGATGGCGGCCCGCGTGGTCTGGCTGGTAGGCACCGGCCAGGTCGCCCCCGAACAGGTCCTCGGCCTGACCTTCACCAACAAGGCCGCCGGTGAGCTGGCCGAACGCGTCCGCAAGGCGCTGATCGCGGCCGGCGTCACCGACCCGGACGTCATCGACCCGGACAACCCGCCGGGCGAGCCGGTCATCTCGACGTACCACGCCTTCGCCGGCCGTCTGCTCACCGACCACGGCCTGCGCATCGGTCTGGAACCCACCTCCCGCCTCCTCGCCGACGCCACCCGCTACCAGCTCGCCGCGCGCGTGCTGCGCGAGGCCCCCGGCCCCTACCCGGCGCTGACCCGTTCCTTCGCCGACCTGGTCAGCGATCTGCTCACCCTCGACTCCGAACTCGCCGAACACCTCGTAGACCCGGAGAGGGCGCGCGCCTGGGACGCGGATCTGCTGCGCACCCTGGACGGCGCCAAGCTCACCAACGCCGACCTGCGCAAGGTCCCCGAGACGGCCGCGGCCCGCCGGGAACTCGCCGACCTCGTCCGGCGGTACCGGGCCGCCAAGCGCGAGCGTGACCTGCTCGACTTCGGTGACCAGATCGCCCTGTCGGCCCGCCTCGCCGGCATCCCCGAAGTGGGCCGCCTGCTGCGTGAGGAGTTCCGTGTCGTGCTCCTGGACGAGTACCAGGACACCTCCGTCGCCCAGCGCGTCCTGCTGGCGGGCCTCTTCGGCGGCGGCACCGGCCACCCGGTGACCGCGGTCGGCGACCCCTGCCAGGCCATCTACGGCTGGCGCGGCGCCTCCGTCGCCAACCTGGACGACTTCCCCGAACACTTCTCCCACGCCGACGGGCGGCCCGCCACCCGGCAGGCGCTCAGCGAGAACCGCCGCAGCGGCGGGCGCCTCCTCGACCTCGCCAACGGCCTCGCCGAGCCGCTGCGCGCCCTGCACGCGGGCGTGGAGGCACTCCGCCCGGCCCCGGGCGCCGAGTACGACGGCACGGTCCGCTGCGCCCTGCTGCCCACGCACGCCGAGGAGATCGACTGGATCGCCGACTCCCTCGCCCACCTCGTCCGCACCGGCACGCCCCCCGGCGAGATCGCCGTGCTGTGCCGCACCGCGACCGACTTCGCCGAGATCCAGGGCGCCCTCGTCGCCCGTGACATCCCCGTCGAGGTGGTCGGGCTGTCCGGGCTGCTGCACCTGCCCGAGATCGCCGACCTCGTCGCCGTCTGCGAGGTCCTCCAGGACCCCGGCGCCAACGCCTCCCTGGTGCGCCTGCTGACCGGCCCGCGCTGGCGCATCGGCCCCCGCGACCTCGCCCTGCTGGGTCGCCGGGCCCGCCTGCTGGTCGCCCACGCGCGCGTGGACGGCACCGACGACCCCGACCGCCGGCTCGCCGCCGCCGTGGAGGGCATCGACCCGGCCGAGGTGATATCGCTCGCGGACGCCCTGGACACCTTCCTCGAGACACCGGCGGCCGGTGCCTTCGGCGAGGGCGCCGACGACGGGCTGCCGTTCTCGCCGGACGCGCGCGTGCGCTTCGCCCGGCTGGCCACGGAACTGCGCGACCTGCGCCGCTCGCTGTCCGACCCGCTGATGGACGTCCTGCACCGGGTGCTGGCCGTCACCGGCCTGGAGGTGGAGCTGTCCGCGTCCCCGCACGCGCTGGCCGCCCGCCGCCGCGAGACCCTGTCCAACTTCCTGGACACCGCCGCCTCCTTCGCCGCGAGCGACGGCGAGGCAACGCTCCTCGCCTTCCTGGGCTTCCTGCGCACCGCGGCCCAGTACGAGAAGGGCCTGGACAACGCCCTGCCCGGCGGCGAGAACACCGTCAAGGTGCTCACCGCGCACAAGTCCAAGGGCCTGGAGTGGGACGTCGTGGCCGTCCCCGGACTGGTGACCGGCACCTTCCCCAGCGCCCAGGGCCGCGAGAAGTGGACCGCCCAGGCCAAGGTGCTCCCGCACGCCCTGCGCGGCGACCGCGACACCCTGCCCGACATCGACTCCTGGGACTCCCGGGGCATGAAGGCCTTCCACGAGGCCATGAAGGACCACCAGCACACCGAGGAACTCCGCCTCGGCTACGTCACCTTCACGCGCCCCCGCTCCCTCCTGCTCGGTTCCGGCCACTGGTGGGGCCCCAGCCAGAAGAAGCCGCGCGGCCCGTCCGACTTCCTCCAGGCCCTGTACGACCACTGCGCCGCCGGACACGGCGAGATCGAGGCGTGGGCGGACGAGCCCGCCGAGGACGAGGAGAACCCGGCCCTGCACACGGCCACCGCAGACCAGGTGTGGCCGCTCCCGCTCGACGCCGGCGCCCTGGCCCGCCGCCGCGCCGCCGCCGAGACCGTGCTGGCCCACCTGGACACCCTCGCCGCCGAACCCGCGAGCCGCCCGCCGGCCCGCCACGACCCCGCCGGCGCCGAGGACCCGGACTGGCCCGCGCCCCCGCCCGACCCGTACGGCGAGGAACCCGTTGACCCGTACGGCGCGGAACCCGGTGCCCACGACCCGTCCGACGAAGAGCGGTACGGCCGGGGGCCCTACGACGACGAGCCCTACGACGAAGAGCCGTACGACGAGTCGTACGAGGACGCCCTGGCCGATGCGGCCCTCCCCGTCGAGGACGACCCCCTCCACGGCCCGGACCTCCCGTACGACGAAGCCGTCCCGGGCGAACACGTCCCCGGCCAGGCGCTCCCGGCCGGTGCCGGCCGGAACTCCTGGAACGCCGAGCGGCCGACGGTCCCCCACCAGGCATCCGCCCCGCAGAACCAGCCCCGCCCCCGCCGGTCACCGCGCGCCGCGTCGCTCACGCCCGAGGAGGCCCGCACCATCGCCTCCTGGGACCGCGATCTGGACGCCCTCACCGGCGAGCTTCTGCGCGCCCGGCAGGCCGTCACGGACGTCCCCCTGCCCGCCACGCTCACCGCGACCCAGCTGCTGCGGCTCGCCGAGGACCCGGACGGGCTCGCACAGGAACTCGCGCGCCCCATGCCGCGCCCCCCGCAACCGGCCGCGCGCCGGGGCACCCGGTTCCACGCCTGGGTGGAAGCCCGCTTCGAGGAGCTGACCCTCCCCCTGCTGGAACCGGAGGAGCTGCCCGGCAGTGACGCCGAGATCGCCGACGAACGCGACCTGGAAGAACTGAAGGAGGCCTTCGAGCGCACCGAGTACGCCCGGCGCACCCCCTACCGGGTCGAGGCCCCCTTCCAGCTCACCCTGGCCGGCCGTGTCGTACGGGGCCGCATCGACGCCGTCTACAGGAACGACGACGGCGAGGGGACGACGTACGAGATCGTGGACTGGAAGACCAGCCGCACCCGTACCGCCGACCCGCTCCAGCTCGCCGTCTACCGGCTCGCCTGGGCCGAGCAGCAGGGCGTGCCGCCCGAGTCCGTCACGGCCGCCTTCCTGTACGTGCGCGGCGGCGAGGTCGTACGCCCCGAGGGACTGCCGGACCGGGCCGCGCTGGAGCGCCTGCTCACCGGGGAGACGGAGAGCACACCGGAGGCGAGCTGAGTGTGACGAACCCCCGCCGACGATGTCGTTGCGGGCGGATAGGCTCGTGAGCATGAGCCAGACCCCGGACAGCGCCGTCCGCGCGTACATCGAGCAGCAGCGCGCCGCCTTCCTCGACGACCTCACCGCATGGCTGCGCATCCCCTCCGTGTCGGCCCAGCCCGATCACGCGCCCGACGTACGGCTCAGCGCCGACTGGCTCGCCGGCAAACTTGTGGAGACGGGCTTCCCGACCGTCGAGGTCTGGCAGACCCCGGGCGCCCCGGCCGTCTTCGCCGAGTGGCCCTCGGACGACCCGGAAGCACCCACGGTCCTCGTCTACGGCCACCACGACGTGCAGCCCGCCGCCCGCGAGGACGGCTGGGACAGCGACCCCTTCGAGCCGGTCGTCCGCGGAAACCGCCTGTACGCGCGCGGGGCGGCCGACGACAAGGGCCAGGTGTTCTTCCACACACTCGGTGTCCGCGCCCACCTCGCCGCCACCGGCCGCACCGCCCCCGCCGTCCACCTCAAGCTGCTCGTCGAAGGTGAGGAGGAGTCGGGCTCCCCGCACTTCCGGGCCCTGGTGGAGGAGCGGGCCGGGCGGCTCGCCGCCGACGCCGTGATCGTCTCCGACACCGGCATGTGGTCCGAGGACACCCCGACCGTCTGCACCGGCATGCGCGGCCTCGCCGAGTGCGAGATCCGGCTGTACGGACCCGACCAGGACATCCACTCCGGCTCCTTCGGCGGTGCCGTGCCCAACCCGGCCACCGCCGCCGCCCGCCTGGTCGCCGCCCTTCACGACGAGCACGCGCGCGTGGCGATACCCGGCTTCTACGACGGCATGGTGGAGCTGACCGACCGCGAGCGCGAGCTCTTCGCCGAGCTGCCCTTCGACGAGGGGCGCTGGCTGCGCACCGCCAGGTCCCACGCCGCCCACGGCGAGGCCGGTCACACCACCCTGGAACGCATCTGGGCCCGCCCGACCGCGGAGGTCAACGGCATCGGCGGCGGCTACCAGGGGCCCGGCAGCAAGACGATCATCCCGTCGACGGCCATGGTGAAGCTGTCGTTCCGGCTGGTCGCCGGCCAGGAACCCGGCCACATCGAGAAGGCCGTCCGGGACTGGGCCGCCGAACAGGTGCCCGCCGGCGTCCGGTGCGAGATCGACTTCGGTTCGGCCACGCGCCCGTGCCTGACCCCGCTCGACCACCCCGCGCTGCGCTCCCTGGCCCGCGCCATGGGCCGCGCCTTCCAGCAGCCGGTCCGCTTCACCCGCGAGGGCGGCTCCGGGCCCGCCGCCGACCTCCAGGAAGTCCTCGGTGCCCCCGTGCTCTTCCTGGGCATCTCCGTCCCCTCCGACGGCTGGCACGCCCCCAACGAGAAGGTGGAGCTGGACCTCCTCCTCAAAGGCGTCGAGACCAGCGCCTACCTGTGGGGTGACCTGGCCGAGAACTGGCGCCCCGCACCCTGACCGGCCGGGGCCGTACGGCAGGGCACCGCGCGCGGGGCACACTGGAAGAACCGCCCGCCCGCCCTGCCCCGCCTACGCCCGGCCCGGTGCCCTCCGCCCTACGTCCCGCCGAACCGCCCGCCGAACGAACCGCTGCTCTGGGGGAGTGGAACCACCCGTGACCACCTGGACCGACCACACAGCCGACCGACCCATCTCGCTGACCGCCCCGAGCGGCATCGACCGCGCCGCCCACCACCGGCTGGACGAGGCCTGGCTCGCGGCGGCGTGGAGCCACCCCACGACCCGGTGTTTCGTGGTCTCCGGCGGCCAGGTGCTCATCGACGAAGCCCCGGACGGCCGGACCGAACTCGTCATGACGCCCTCCTTCGAGGCGCCGCTCACCGAGGCGCACCGCTACTTCCTGGGCATCGACGAGGAGGGCGTCAGTTACTTCGCCCTCCAGAAGGACGCGCTGCCCGGCCGCATCGACCAGTCCGCGCGCCCCGCGGGCCTGCGCGAGGCCGGCCTGCTGCTGTCGCCGCGGGACGCCGGGCTCATGGTGCACGCGGTCGGCCTGGAGAACTGGCAGCGCACCCACCGTTTCTGCTCCCGCTGCGGTGAGCGCACGGTCATCGCCGCCGCCGGCCACATCCGGCGCTGCCAGGCCTGCGGTGCCGAGCACTACCCGCGCACCGACCCGGCCGTGATCATGGCCGTGACCGACGAGGACGACCGCATCCTGCTCGGCCGCCAGGTCCACTGGCCCGAGGGCCGCTTCTCCACGCTCGCCGGCTTCGTCGAGCCGGGAGAGTCGATCGAGCAGGCGGTGCGCCGCGAGGTGTCCGAGGAGGCCGGCATCACCGTCGGTCCGGTCGAGTACGTCGCCAGCCAGCCCTGGCCGTTCCCGTCGAGCCTGATGCTCGGCTTCATGGCCCGAGCCACGTCCACCGAGATCGAGGTGGACGGGGACGAGATCCACGAGGCGCGCTGGTTCTCCCGCGAGGAGCTGCACGCGGCCTTCGAGTCCGGCGAGGTGCTGCCGCCCTACGGCATCTCCATCGCGGCCCGCCTGATCGAGTTGTGGTACGGCAAGCCCCTGCCGACGCGCGGTTTCTTCTGAGCCGCGCCACCCCGGTGCGGGACGACACAGGACAGGGCGGCCCCGGAGTGATCGGGGCCGCCCTGTCCGGCGTGTCACCGCGCGGGCGCGCGGAACGTCACGCGGCGAGCTTCTGCTTCACCTGAGCCAGCGACGGGTTCGTCAGTGTGCTGCCGTCCGCGAACAGCACGGTCGGAACCGTCTGGTTACCGCCGTTCGCCTTCTCCACGAACGCGGCGGACTCGGGGTCCTGCTCGATGTTGATCTCGCTGTACGCGATGCCTTCGCGGTCCATCTGGCTCTTCAGCCGCCGGCAGTAGCCGCACCACGTCGTGCTGTACATCGTCACAGTGCCCTGCATGTCTCGCGCTCCTCAGGCAGCTCGGAAAACGTCGTCGGACGTACAACGCACCGGCCCGGGCCCCCATTCCCGCCCGGGTACGCCCGCCTCCGCACGGATACAAGCAACAGAACCCGTGGGCCCCGGCACAGAACCCAAGGGCCGCTTCCGTCGTCTGCCGCCCCGCCCGTCGCGCGTCCACGACCGGTCGTGAGGCCCGCCACACCCGGCCGCGCCGGCCGCGGAGCCCACCGTGTCCCGGGTCATGCCGACTGCCAGGCCCACCGCCCCGGGACGCCTCTCATGACGCGTGCCGCATTAGTACGACCGCGTGCCCCCGCCTGTGGACAACCGGCACAGCCGTCCCGGGCGACCTGGCAGCATGGCGGTGTGACAGCAGCAACGCACTCCACCCTCATCCCGCAGGTACCGGACTCGGCCGACGCGGTGCTCGAAGGGCTCGACCCCGAGCAGCGCGAGGTCGCCACCGCCCTGCACGGTCCGGTGTGCGTGCTGGCCGGAGCGGGCACGGGCAAGACCCGCGCGATCACCCACCGCATCGCCTACGGGGTGCGCGCCGGCATCCTGGCCCCGTCCAGCGTGCTCGCCGTCACCTTCACCAACCGCGCCGCCGGGGAGATGCGCGGACGGCTGCGCCAGCTCGGCGCCCAGGGGGTCCAGGCCCGCACCTTCCACTCCGCCGCCCTGCGTCAGCTCCAGTACTTCTGGCCGAAAGCGATCGGTGGCTCCCTGCCCCGGCTCGTCGACCGAAAGGTCCAGCTCGTCGCCGACGCGGCCGCCGCCCTGGGCACCCGGCTCGACCGGAACGAGCTGCGGGACGTGACCGCCGAGATCGAATGGTCGAAGGTCACCCAGACCGTTCCCGCCGACTATCCGTACGCGGCTGCCAAGGCCGGCCGCGAGACCCCCCGCGACCCCGCCGAGATCGCCCACCTCTACGCGGCCTACGAGGACGTCAAACGCGACCGCTCACTGATCGACTTCGAGGACGTCCTGCTGCTGACGGTCGCCGTCCTCCAGGACCGGCGCGACATCGCCGAACAGGTCCGCGACCAGTACCAGCACTTCGTCGTGGACGAGTACCAGGACGTCAGCCCCCTCCAGCAGCGGCTGCTGGATCTGTGGCTCGGCGACCGCGACAACCTGTGCGTCGTCGGCGACGCCAGCCAGACGATCTACTCGTTCACGGGTGCAACGCCCGACCACCTCCTCGACTTCCGCGCCCGGCACCCCGGTGCCACCGTCGTGAAACTGGTCCGTGACTACCGCTCCACGCCCCAGGTGGTCCGTCTCGCCAACGGCCTGCTCGCCCAGGCCCGTGGTCGCGCCGCCGACCACCGGCTGGAACTCGTCTCCCAGCGCCCCCCGGGACCCGAGCCCGTCCACACCGAGTACACGGACGAGCCCGCCGAGGCCGAGGGTGCCGCCCGCCGTATCCGCGAGCTGATCGACGCGGGCGTCCCGGCCGCCGAGATCGCCGTCCTGTTCCGCACGAACTCCCAGTCCGAGACCTACGAGCAGGCTCTCGCCGACGCCGGCGTCCCTTACCAGTTGCGCGGCGCCGAGCGTTTCTTCGACCGGCCCGAGGTGCGCAAGGCCGGCATCGCCCTGCGCGGCGCGGCCCGCTTCGGCGGCAACGACTCCCTCCTCGACGACGTCGTGGACCTGCCCTCCCAGGTGCGCGCCGTCCTCTCCGGCGAGGGCTGGACCAGCGAACCCCCGGCCGGCTCCGGCGCCGTCAGGGAACGCTGGGAATCCCTGGCCGCCCTGGTCGGCCTCGCCCACGACCTCGCCGCCGCCAGACCGGGCGCCGCCCTCGCCGACTTCGTCACGGAACTGGACGAGCGGGCGAACGCCCAGCACGCCCCCACCGTCCAGGGCGTCACCCTCGCCTCCCTGCACGCCGCCAAGGGCCTGGAGTGGGACGTCGTCTTCCTGGTCGGCGTCGCCGAGGGCATGCTCCCCATCACCTACGCCAGGACCGACGAGCAGATCGAGGAGGAACGCCGCCTCCTCTACGTCGGCGTCACCCGCGCGCGGGAGCGGCTCCACGTCTCCTGGTCGCTGTCCCGCTCACCCGGTGGACGCCCCCATCGCAGACCGAGCCGCTTCCTCGACGGACTGCGCCCCGGCACCACTCCCACCGTCGGCCCCGCCGGCACCGGTGCGGGCGGTGGCGTCGAGCGTGGGGCCGTGGGCGGCGCCGCCCCGGTCCGGCGCCGCGCCCAGCGCACCCCCGCGCGCTGCCGGGTCTGCGGCCGGACACTCACCGACGCGGGCGAGATGAAGCTGATGCGCTGCGAGGACTGCCCCTCGGACATGGACGAAGGGCTCTACCAGCGGCTGCGGGAGTGGCGTGCCGTCCAGGCCGGGCGCAGTGGTCAGCCGGACTTCTGCGTCTTCACCGACCGGACCCTGATGGCCATCGCCGAGGCATGCCCGAAGAGCTCCGCCGAGCTGTCCCGCATCCCCGGCGTCCTCAGCCGCAAGCTGCGCAGCTACGGGGCCGATGTTTTGGCCATCTGCGCAGGCCAGGAGCCCGGCGAAGGTGGACTGGGCGAGTGATGAGAACTCGTCGGAAAAATAGTTTGCACATGCCCCGGCAATCCCCATAGGTTCTAGGCACGGAAGCAGCGGCCTTCTCGAAGGCACTGGTTCCGTGTTGTACTTGCACACCCGAACGGGCTGGGTTTCACCCCAGTCCCAGAGACGCCGAGAGGAGGCGAGTCCAGTGATCAGCATCAACATCAGCACCACCGTCAGCGCGGCCAAACTGACCGATCGCTCGACCGTCTCCACGTGCATGCTCGGCGCCTCGAACCAGGGCACCGGTCTGTCCGGCATCCGTGCCGCGCGCCCGGCGTCCTCCTCTGCCCTCACCGGGCTTCCCGTCCGTGAGCGCAATGAGCGACCGACCAAGGCACTGGAAGCGGTAACGGCACAGGCGCATGCCTATGCCTTTGCGGCGGCCGGTGCCGGATTCCGGAAGCAGACGAAGCAGTACCACCTGATGTGGGCCTTCCGTGGGCCAGAACCCTGGAGTGATCCAGCCTGATCATCGATCAGGCCGGCGCCTTCAGGGCCGCGGAACCCCATCCGGGATCCGCGGCCCTTCTGTTTGCCCCGAACGGGGAGGACGGAGCGAAGGGGCCTCGGGACAAGGAAGAACCCGGTACCCAGCCGACACCCGGTCAACAGGCCGGACCGACAAGACGAGGAAAACCCACCGTGCAACTCGAAGCGCACGCCCCGTCCGTACCGCCTTCGCGCACGATCCCCCCGCCCGGCCTCACGGAGGACTCCACCTTGATCCCCCTCACCGCGCTCACCGCGCTCGACGACGCCATCGAGAACCTCGGCGTACCCGTTCCCTGCCGTTCCTACGACCCGGAGGTCTTCTTCGCCGAGTCGCCGGCCGACGTCGAGTACGCCAAGTCCCTCTGCCGCACCTGCCCGCTGATGGAGGCCTGCCTCGCCGGCGCCAAGGAGCGGCGCGAGCCCTGGGGCGTCTGGGGTGGGGAGCTGTTCGTCCAGGGTGTCGTCGTCGCCCGGAAGCGGCCGCGTGGCCGCCCGCGGAAGAACCCGGTCACAGCATGAACATCGCAGGAACGATCGACCGCCCCCTCACGCACGACCCCAAGAAGCAGGCCCCGATGAAGCCGTCCACCAGCGAGCACACAGGCTCCGCGACCCCAGACTTCACCACCACCGGCGCAACCGAAGCGCGCCAGAACAGGAACCGTGAGATGCAACTCATGCAAGAAGCCCTGGCTCGTGCGCATATGCACGAGCGGCTCCATGACGCCGCACAAGAACGCCGGGCCGTGCGCCTGGCCACCGCCCGGCGGATGCAGCGCCGGGCCGAGCGCGCCTCGATGCGCGCCCGCCGCGCGCTCGCCATGGCCGTCATGCAGTAACGACCACAATTCCACAAGCGGTGGCCTCCCGGACCGGGGAGGCGAAACCTTCCCGCGGGGGCCGGTCCGGCCGAACGGACCGGCCCCCGCGGTGCGCTCCGCACGGCGTGCCCCCGGGCGCGGGGTTATCGTCGCCGGGTGACGAGTCTTCCCGGAGCAAGTGATCAGGGTGGCTCCATCGCGGAGCGCGCCATCCTCGTGTGCGCCCGCTGCGGCGTCCCGTCCGACGGCCCGCAGCCGGCCACCTGGACCTGCTCCGTGGAGAACGGCGACCGGCAGTACTTCTGCGACGCCTGCTCCCGCGAGAACCTGCGGGCCATCGAGGGGCGGCTGGACTCGGCCTGGTGGTGACCGGGCGTGCGGGAGCCGTACGGGAGCGAGCGTGCCGGCGCCGACGAGACCGACCACACCCGTCGCCCCAGGCTCAGGCCCGTGCCGCGAGGCGTCAGCGCGGGGTCAGGGGGGCGGGACCGTTCGTGCCGGGCCGGTGAGGTCCGGGCTCACGCACCCGCTGCCGGCTTCTCCTCCCCGGCCGGGTCGTCGGCCACGAAGCCCGGAAGCCACTCCTCCAGCTCCTGCCGCAGCCGGACCGTGGCGCCCAGCTGGCACAGCACGCCGATCGTGCTGAGCGTCACCCGGTGTATCAGCAGATACGCCGGCGGCAGGTTGAGCTGCTTGCCGAGCTGGTAGGCCGGGGAGCGCGGGTCGGCGATGCGCGCGGCCTGGCTGCGCATCCACGAGCGGGTGAAGGTGAACGCATCGACCCGGGCCGGTTCGATGATCGGCAGCAGGTAGTCGAGGACGGCGTCGGGGTCCAGCTCTATGGTCTCCTTCACGAACCCTTCCGAGCGCAGGAGTTCGTAGACCGACTCGGCGTCGCCGTCCAGCGTGAACCGCAACGAGACGCCGATCGGCAGCGGCAGACCGCCGGAGAGCCGGTCGACCGTGCCGAAGTCCAGGACCCCGAGGCGCCAGTCGTCCTCACCGGCGGGGCCGCCGGGCAGCAGCCGGAAGTTGCCGGGGTGCGGGTCGGCGTGCAGCAGGCCGGTGCGGGCCGGACCGGAGAACAGGAAGCGGGCCAGGAGCTGGCCGGCCCGGTCGCGCTGCTCCGGGGTGCCGTCCGTGATGATCTCCGACAGCGGGATGCCGTCGATCCACTCGGTCACCAGGACCTGCTCGCACTGGTGCACGACCGCCGGGACCACCACGTCCGGGTCGTCCGCGAACTCCTCGGCGTGCGCGGTCTGGGCCTGGGCCTCCAGCCCGTAGTCCAGTTCCTCGGAGACGCGGTCCCGCAGCTCCGCGATCAGCGGTTTGATGTCCATGCCCGGGATGAGTGGGCCCAGCAGCCGGGCGAAGCGGCTCAGTTGCCCCAGGTCGGACAGCAGAGCCTCGCCGGCGCCGGGGTACTGCACCTTGACCGCGACCTCGCGGCCGTCGTGCCACACCGCCCGGTGCACCTGCCCGATGGAGGCCGCGGCGGCCGGCTTGTCCTCGAACTCCTCGAACAGGTCGCGCCAGTCCGGGCCCAGCCGCTCCTGGAGCACCGCGTGCACCGTGCGGATCGGCATCGGCGGCGCGGCCTCCTGGAGCTTGGTGAGGGCCGCGCGGTAGGGGCCGGCGATCTCCTCGGGCAGCGCCGACTCGAAGACGGACATGGCCTGCCCGAACTTCATGGCGCCGCCCTTCAGCTCGCCGAGGACCTTGAAGAGCTGGTCCGCCGTCCGCTGTTGCAGTTCACGGCCGACGATCTCCGCGGACTCGCCCACGATCCGCTTGCCCAGCCCCCAGGTCGCCCGGCCGGCGAAGCCGAGCGGGAGCGCGGCGAGCTTGGCGGTCCGGGTGACCGCCTTGCGGGGAAGATCAGACATGCGCCCTCCAGGTCCCAGTCGGCCGCGCCGCGCCTGCCACGCGTCGGCGCTCCGTCGACGGCCGTTGCACCGCCATTGTCGCGCGTGGCGCCTCCATGGTTGATGAGTCCTCCCTTTTTGCCCTCTCCGCGGCTCCGCAACCGCATGCCGGATGCGGCCGGACCGGCCGGGCGTGCCAGTTCAGGCCGGGTACGGAGACCTCCCAGCGGGCTCCCGCGCTGGACGGCGACTCCCCGTCGAGGAAGGCCAGGGCGTGTGCCGCGGCGAGACCGGCGACGGTCGTGGCCAGGGCCAGGTCGCAGGCCCCGATCCGGCGGGCCCTGCCGGAGCGCCACTGGGCGATGAGCCGGGGCCAGACCGGGTCCCGGTCCGTGCGGTCCTCGTGCAGACAGCGGGCGCAGCCCGACTCGCCGGGCAGCACGAGCGGGCCGACGACGCCCGTGCCCTCCACGACACCGGCGTACAGATGAGGGGTGCCGGAGTCCATGAGGGGTTCGGCGGTGAACGGGTCCGGTGCGTGCACGGCGACGTCGTCCCGGGGCGCGAGGATCACCAGGGAGAGACCGGGCTCCTCGGCGCCGGGCCCGGGGGAGGGGGCGCGGCGCGGTGGACGGTCCGGTGCCGCGCGGCGGACGGCAGCGCGCGCCGCCGCGTCCCGGCGGGTGCCGAGCGCCTCGGCGGGCAGCCCGCCCGGCGCCACGTCCCACGGCTCCACGCGTCCCACGTCCCGTACGTCGACCTCGCCGACGCCGGCACCCGACAGCACCGACGCCAGTAGCGCGCCGACCCGGCCGGCGCCCCGCACCTGCACCCGCCGGGCCCGCCGGGCGGCGAGACGGGCCATCGCGCCGCCCGGTTCGGGTGTGGTCAGCGACAACGAGGCGAGGTCGGGCCGCAGGCGCTCCAGGACGTCCGTCCTCTCCCGCAGGGCGTCCGCGTCCGGCCCGCCGCCGCGCGCGTCGTCGACGAGGCCCGCGCGGGTCAGCCGCTCCACCAGAGCGTCGACATGGCCGTCCGGCACGTCCATGCGGCGGCCCTCCTCGCGCAGCAGGGGCAGGCCCCGGGTGCCGTCGAGCAGTTCCAGGAAGCTGCCCGTCGCCGTGGCCACCGGGCCCAGCGTCAGCGCGTGCGCCGGGGTCATCCCGAACTGCACCGTGTTGAGATCACGCCAGCCGCGCCGCAGCGCGGGCTTCATCACCGGATGCATGCCGGCCCCCGTTCCCGTTGTGACACCCCGGGCCTCCGGGACGTCCGTCCTGCCGGCGGAGCCGGTCGCGCTCCGCCGAGGTCTGCCAGCATGCCCGGCCCCGGGCGCCGGGCGCCGACGGTTGTCCACAGGCTGGGGAGTTCGTCGTACGAATCAGGAGCATGCCGGTGGGACGGGGACATGCCGGACCTTCGGCAGTCGGCCGGTCCGGGGCGGGCCGGACCGGCGGACCGGTCGTACGAATCAAACACATGGTGGGGGATCGGCAGGGAACGGTCCCGGAGCCGGGACTTTGCCCCCGCGTACCGGGTAACGTCGGGGCGTGTCCGCCGACCCCCTGCACAGCGCCGGAACGCCACCGCGCAGCACGACGAGCCCGCCGCCCGGTGGCTCGGGGGCGAGCGCGATCGAGGTCCGCAGAAGTGCCCGGCGCCGCCGGACCGTCTCCGCGTACCGCGAGGGCGATCGCACCATCGTGCTGATCCCCGCCCGGATGTCCAAGGCGGAGGAGCAGCGCTGGGTGAGTGTCATGCTGGACAAACTCGCTGCTCAGGAGAGCAGGCGCGTGCTGGGCGACGCCGAGCTGGGCGAGCGCGCGGAGCGGCTGTCGGCCCAGTACTTCGCCGGCCGCGCCCGGCCGGCCTCCGTGCGCTGGGTCACCAACCAGAACACGCGCTGGGGCTCGTGCACCCCGGCCGAGGGCAGCATCCGGCTCTCGCACCGCTTGCAGGGGATGCCCGACTACGTCGTCGACTACGTGCTCTGCCACGAGCTGGCGCACCTGCTGGTCCCCGGTCACGGGCCCGACTTCTGGCGGCTGCTGGAGGCCTATCCGCGCACCGAGCGGGCCCGCGGCTACCTGGAAGGGGTGGTCGCCGCCGGGCGGCTGCCGCACGTGCCCGGCGCGCGGGACGAGCGGGAGGCCTGAGCCCGGGCGTGCGAGCGGGCGGGCGCGGTTGTGTACCGGGTTCGTACCGACGACGGCCGCCCGGAGCCGTTGTCGGTCTTTGCCGTTAGCCTGGCGCGACGCACTCACATTCGGGATGGGGGACGGTCGTAACGCATGGCCAGGGACTTCCAACGCGGCCACAAGGCCAGGATCAGTGACCTCACGGCGGGCACGGATCTGTACGTAGGCGTGCAGATCTCCGCCCCCGGACTGACCTTCGACATCAGCTGCTTCGGCCTGGACGCCGACGAGCGTCTTACGGACGACCGGTACTTCGTCTTCTTCAACCAGCCGAAGTCCCCGGAGGAGTCCGTCCAGCTGCTGGGCGCCCAGGCGGGCGACACGGAGTCGTTCCGGATCACGCTCGACCGTGTCCCCGCGCACATCCGGAGGCTGTCCTTCACCGCGACCATCGACGGTGCCGGGCAGATGTCGCAGGTCGCGCCCGGTTATCTGCGGATCGTGGCGGGCGGCGAGGAGGTCGCGCGGTACTCCTTCAGCGGCGCGGAGTTCTCCACCGAGCGGGCCGTGATGCTCGGTGACTTCTACTTCAAGGACGGATGGCGCTTCGCCGCCGTCGGGCAGGGTTTCGACGGCGGTCTGGAGGCGCTGCTGAAGAACTTCGGCGGCGAGGTGGCGGAGGAGGTGGAGACCCCCGCCGCCCCGCAGCAGCCGCAGCCCGGCGCGACCCCCGGCTTCGCGCCGCCCGCCCAGGCCACGGCCCCGCCCGCGTTCGGCGCCCCCGCCCCCGCCCAGGCCACGGCCCCGCCCGCGTTCGGTGCCCCCGCCCCCGCCCAGGCGCCCGCACCGGTCTTCGGGGCCGCCCCGGCACCCGCCCCGCAGGGTTTCGCCCCGCCGCCCGGCCACACCCCGCCCCCCGCCCCGACCATGCACGGCGCGCCGACGGTCATCGCCCCGATGACCCCGCCCACGGCCGGCACCGTGCCGCCGCCGGCCCCCGCGCCCTACGGCCGGCCGCCCCAGCAGCCGTCGTACGGCGGCGGGCCCGGCGCGCCGCTGCCCCCGGGCTACGGCGGCCGGCCGGCCCCGCCCCAGCCGCCCGGCTACGGCCAGGTCCCCGGCCAGCAGGCCGCCCCCTACCAAGTGCCGCAGGGCGCGCCCCAGGGCGGCGCGGGGGTGACGGCCGCGCTCCAGGCCTTCAAGGAGACGCCGACCGGGCAACGCTGGACGCAGCAGAACAAGAAGCTGATCCGCGTCGACCTCGGCATCGGCGGCCAGCCCGTGCTGGCCCGGCAGGGCAGCATGGTGCTCTACCAGGGCAAGGTCGACTTCAGCTACAAGGGCGCCGGTTTCGCCGGGCGGATCGTCGGCAACGCCACCGGCCAGGAGATGCAGCTGATGCGCTGCACCGGCCAGGGCCAGGTGTTCCTCGCCGACAACGCCACCCATCTGCACCCCGTCGAACTACAGGGCGACGCCATCTGCGTGTCGGCCGAGAACGTCCTCGCCTTCGACGAGAGCCTCCAGTACGAGGTCCGCCGCGTCGAGGGTCACGGCATCCCGGGCGGTGCGCTCTTCACGATGCAGTTCCAGGGCACCGGCACGATCGTCGTCAAGACACACGGCACGCCCGTGGTGCTGCCGGTCACGCCGACCACCTTCGCCGACTGCAACGCCGTCGTGGCCTGGTCGGCCGCCTCCCAGGTGATCGTCTCCAGCCAGGTCCGGATGCGCCGCAACGCCTACCCGGGTGACACCGGCGAGAGCGTCAACCTCCAGTTCCGGGGCGCGCCCGGCAACTTCATCGTCGTCCAGCCGTACGAGGTCTGAGGGAGCCCGTCATGAACCAGCCGCTCGCGGGCTTCGCCCCCGCACCCGTCACCGCCCGCATGGAGAACCACGGCAGTCACATGCTGAAGGTCGCCCTCCAGACCGGGAACGACCTCCTCGCGCGCGTGGGGTCGATGGTCGCCTACGAGGGCTTCGTCCAGTACGAGCCCAACCCGCCGGCCGTCCGCCAGATCGCCCGCGACTGGGTCACCGGCGAGGGCGCGCCGCTGATGAAGTGCTCCGGTGACGGCCTGCTCTATCTCGCCGACTACGGCGCCGACGTGGTCGTGATCAACCTCGACGGCGACGGCATCTCCGTCAACGCCACCAACCTCCTCGCCTTCGACGCGCACCTCACCTGGGGTGTCGAGCGCGTGAAGGGGCTCGCCAAGTTCGCCGGACAGGGCCTGTGGAACACCAGGATCTCCGGGCAGGGCTGGGTCGCGCTGACCTCCCGGGGCAAGCCGGTCGTCGTCGACTGCGGTGGCGGCGAGGACGAGACGTACGTCGACCCGGACGCGCTCGTCGCCTGGTCACCGAACCTGAAGGTGAAGGGCAAGCGCAGCTTCAAGGCGCAGTCGCTGATCGGCCGGGGCAGCGGTGAGGCCTATCAGATGGCCTTCTCCGGCCAGGGCATCGTCGTCGTCCAGCCCAGCGAGGACAGCACCGACCGGCTTCGGTTCCGGGGCTGAGGGGGAGTCAGAGAACGCCATGCAGAGTCCGCTTTTCGCGCACAACGATTCCCAGACGCGGGAACGCTGGAGCCTCCAGAACACCCAGATGCTCCGCATCACCCTGGAGGGTCACGACGACCTCCTCGCCCGCAAGGGGACCATGGTCGCCTACCAGGGCCTGGTCGAGTTCGACGCCGAGTACCGCGCCAACGGCCAGGCACGCGCGCGTGCCTACACCGGCGAGGGCCTGGACCTGATGCGCTGCCACGGGCAGGGCACCGTCTACCTGGCCAACCTCGCCCAGCACGTGCACATCATGGACGTGGACCAGGACGGACTGACCGTCGACAGCTCCTACGTCCTCGCCATGGACTCCTCGCTGCACCACGAGGTCATCGCCGTCGACAGCCTCTACGGCATCTCCGGCTCCGGGAAGTACCAGCTCAACATCACCGGGCGCGGCAAGGTGGCCCTGATGACGTCGGGGGCGCCGCTGCTGATGCGGGTCACACCCGACACGTACGTCAACTGTGACGCCGACGCGATCGTGGCCTGGTCGACCGGGCTGCGCGTGCAGATGCAGGCCCAGACGCACTCCTCCGGGGTGTGGCGCCGGCGCGGCAGCACGGGTGAGGGCTGGGAGCTGAGCTTCATGGGGTCCGGGTTCGCGCTCGTCCAGCCCAGCGAGCTGCTGCCGCCGCAGAACGCCCAGATCGGACAGGGCCTCGCCGCGCAGTTCGGCATGGGGCAGCAGGGGGCGCGCGGCCAGAACCAGGGGAACGTCTGGAGCTGAGTCACGGCGGGCGCGGGGGGTGACCGTCACGGCGGTCACCCCCGCACCGCCGTCAGAGCCTGGCGCGGACGGCGTCCAGCAGGCGCACGACCGACTCGTCCGCCACGCCCGCCACCTCGTCGTAGGCGTACCAGCGCAGGTCGAGCGACTCGTCGCTGATCTCGTGCACCGCGCCGGGCGGGGCCAGCACCGCGTACTGGACGTCGAAGTGCCAGTGGCACGGCGCGGGGATCGGATGCCGGTCCAGGCGCACCGGGCCGCCGGGCAGCGGCGTCAGCCCGGCGATGCCGGACTCCTCGGCCGCCTCCCGCAGGGCCGCCTCCCGCAGCGTGGCGTCACCCGGTTCGCAGTGGCCGCCCATCTGGAGCCACATCCGCAGTTTGCGGTGCAGGGTGAGCAGCACCCGGTCGTGCTGGGGGTCGACCACCAGGGCGCTGGCCGTGATGTGGCCCGCGTGGCAGGCCTTCCACATGCCGTCCGGATGCGCCGCCAGGTGGTCCAGGTAGGCCTGGCGCAGCTCGGGCTGGCCCTCGTACCCCTTCAGGACGAGGACCGCGTCGTCGTACAGGCTCACTCGGCGTCGTCGCCCTTGCCCTCGTCGTCCTTGCCGTCGGCCTTCGCGTCGCCGTCCTTCTTGCGCAGGTCGGGGCCGCCCGCCGAGCCGTGCGCGGCCTCGCCGAGCATTTTGTCCAGCTCGGAGAAGTCCAGCTGCTCGCGGTGCACGAACCCGTCCGGGTCGTCCAGGTCGGTCGCGGTCGGCAGCATGTCCGGGTGGGCCCACAGGCCGTCCCGGCCGTCGACCCCGCGGGCGTCCGTGAGCGAGGCCCACAGGCGCGAGGCGTCCCGCAGCCGGCGCGGGCGCAGCTCCAGGCCGATCAGCGTCGCGAACGTCTGCTCCGCCGGCCCACCGGTGGCACGGCGGCGGCGCAGCGTCTCGCGCAGGGCGTCGGCGGACGACAGACGCGGTTTCGCGGCCGCGTGGACCACCGCGTCCACCCAGCCCTCCACGAGCGCCAGCGCGGTCTCCAGACGGGCCAGCGCGGCCTTCTGCTCGGGCGTGTCCTCGGGCTGGAACATGCCCTGCTGGAGCGCGTCCTGCAACTGCTCGGGGTTCTGCGGGTCGAACTGGCCGACCACGTCCTCCAGCTTCGCCGTGTCGACCTTGATGCCGCGCGCGTAGCCGTCGACCGCGCCGAACAGGTGCGAACGCAGCCACGGCACGTGCGCGAAGAGACGCTGGTGGGCGGCCTCCCGCAGAGCCAGGTACAGCCGTACCTCCTCCTGCGGCACGCCCAAATCCTTGCCGAACGCCTCCACGTTCGCCGGGAGCAGGGCGGCCCGCCCGGACGGGCCCAGCGGCAGGCCGATGTCGGTCGAACCGACGACCTCGCCCGCGAGCACGCCGACGGCCTGCCCGATCTGCGTGCCGAACATGGCGCCGCCCATCGAGCGCATCATGCCGATCAGCGGGCCCGCCATGGCCTGCATCTCCTCCGGCAGGACGTCGCCCATGGCCGCGCCGACGCGCTCGGCGACCGGGTCCACCAGCTCCTTCCAGGCGGGCAGGGTCGCCTCGACCCACTCCGCGCGCGACCAGGCCACCGCCGAGGCGGAACCCGACGGCAGGGACGTGGCGTCGTCCAGCCACAGGTCGGCCAGGCGGACGGCCTCCTCGACCGCCCGGCGCTCGGCCGGGCCGATGCTGGCGTCCTTCGTGCCGTCCGGCGTGCCCTGGGAGACCGTCTGGCGGGCGATCTGCTTGGCCATGTCCCAGTTCACCGGACCGCCCTCGTACGAGAGCATCTGGCCCAGCTGCTGGAAGGCCGCGCCCAGGTCGGTGGGGTTCAGGGAACCGAACATGGCCGCGAGCGGATTGTCGGCGCCCGGGCCGCCGAAGCCCCCGGCTCCGGGCAGGTCGCCGAAACCGAACGGACTGCCCGGTCCCTGCCCACCACCGCTCTGCTGGTCCTTCTTCTTGCCCTCGTCGCCGTCCTCCGGCTCCTCCGGCGGAAGGCCGAAACCGAATGGGGTGTCACTCACAGGATTCCTCGGCTGGTAAGGCCACCGGTTTCGCTCCGGCGGCGCGGCTGCCCGACAACACCACCCAGCGTAGACACCCGGACCCGATCGGGCCTCGGTGCTTGGCCCACGGAAGGCCTGCGGCAGGATGGATGCACCTGGTACGTACGCGTCAGTCGCGCCCGTACTGAAGACAACCGCTGGAGACGCCCGGTGAGTTCCCCAGATCCGCAGGTTCGCGCAGCGCGAAACCCCTCAACCCCTCCCGCCGCGCGCGGGCCCGTCGTCGCGGTGACCGGCGCCGCCGACGGGGTCGGCGCCCTGCTCACCGAGCGGCTCGCCGCGTCCGGGGAGGTCAGACAGGTCCTCGCCATCGACGAGCGGCGCGGTGAGTGCGCCGACGCGCAGTGGCACATCCTCGACGTGCGCGACCCCGCGATCGCGGACAAGCTGCGGGGCGCCGACGTGGTCGTCCACCTCGCGCTCGACATCGATCTGGAGACCGATTCGGCGGCGCGCACGGCTTACAACGTCCGGGGGACGCAGACCGTCCTGACCGCCGCCGCGGCGGCCGGGGTGCACCGGGTGGTGCTGTGCACCTCGGCGATGGTCTACGGCGCGCTGCCGGACAACGAGCTGCCGCTGTCGGAGGACGCCGAGCTGCGGGCCACCGCGGAGGCGACCGGGGTCGGGGACCTGCTGGAGATCGAACGGCTGGCCCGGCGGGCTCCGCGCGCGCACCCGGGACTGAACGTCACCGTGGTACGGCCGGCCGTCCTCGTCGGCGGGACCGACACCGCGCTGACCAGGTACTTCGAGTCGCCACGGCTGCTCGTCGTCGCCGGGTCGCGGCCCGCGTGGCAGTTCTGCCATGTCGAGGACCTGTGCAGTGCTCTGGAGTACGCCGTCCTGGAGAAGGTCGACGGGGAGCTGGCCGTCGGCTGCGACGGGTGGCTGGAGCAGGAGGAGGTCGAGGAGCTGAGCGGGATCCGGCGGATGGAGCTGCCGTCGGCGGTCGCGCTCGGCGCGGCGGCCCGGCTGCACCGGATCGGGCTCACCCCGTCCCCGGCGGGGGACCTGGCCTACACGATGTACCCCTGGGTGGTCAGCGGGAGCCGGCTGCACGACGCCGGGTGGCGCCCGAAGTGGACCAACGAGGAGGTGCTCGCGCAGCTCCTGGAGGAGGTGTCCGGGCGGCACACGGTGGCCGGACGGCGGCTGGGACGCAAGGACGCGACGGCGGCGGGCGCCGCGGGGGCGACGGTGGCCCTGCTCGGCGCGGCGGCTGTCGTACGGCGTGCCCGGAAGGCCCGGCGCCGGGTGTGAGCCCCGGGGGGGCCTGAGCCCCGGGGGCGGGCCTGAGCCCCGGGGCGCCTGACCTGGGACTCCGGCCGACGGGCTCCGCCCCGTGAGCCCCGCGTGGGCGCTTGGCGCCCGAGTCCTGGGGCAGGCCGGTGCCGGCCGCTTGCCGTGTTCCGGGCCCGGCCGGTGCCGGCCGCGGCGGCTGTTGTCGTACGGCGGACTCCGGCGCCGGGTGTGAGCCCCAGGGCACCGGTCGACGGGCTCCGCGCCCCGTGAGCTCCGCGTGCGCCCCCGCACTCGCCTCCTGGGCCCGACCCTGTGCCGACCGCGGTGGCTGTTGTCGTACGGCGGGCCCGGAAGGCCCGGCGCCGGGTGTGAGCCCCGGGGCCCGGCCCTGGGGACCCCCGCCGCCGGGCTCCGCCCCGTGAGCCCCGCGGGCCCGCCCGCACTCGCCTCCTGGGCCCCGTCCTGCCCGCCCGGCTGCCGCTGCCGCTGACCGGACCCGGTTGCTGTCCGGCCGGCACTCGTCTCCTGGGCTCGGCCGGTGTGGGCCGGGCTGCTGTCTTCCGGGGTCTCGCCCCTGCGGGCCCGGGCTGCTGTCTTCCGGGGTCTCACCCCTGCCGGCCCGGCTGCCACCCCCTGGCCGCTGGCCCGTGCCGGGCTGCTGCCGTCTCTCGGACCCGGACCCGGACCCGGACCCGGACCCGGACCCGAACCCGGACCCGGACCCGGACCCGAACCCGGACGCGCCCTACAGCCATGCCGCGGCGTGGCTGTAGGAGCATCCAAGGTGGCACGCGCGTGTGACGGGTGAACCTCGTATTCCCCGATGCCGGGCGGGTGCGGCACGATGGGGCCATGGCGCACACGAACGACCACCCCGGTGAGCAGGCCGCCCCGGACCCCATCAGGCTGATCGGCATCCGGGAGACCGCGCTCTGTGTGGACGAGGTGTTCCGGGCCGTCGGGGACGACGCGGCCGGGGGCATCGCGCTGTTCGTGGGCACCGTGCGCAACCACGACGGGGGCGCCGACGTGGACGCCCTCGGCTACTCGTGCCATCCCAGCGCCGAGGCCGAGATGCGGCGGATCGCCGAGAAGGTCGTCGCCGGCCACCCCGTGCGGGCGCTGGCCGCCGTCCACCGGGTGGGCGACCTCAGGGTCGGGGACCTCGCCGTCGTCGTCGCCGTGGCCTGCCCGCACCGCGCGGAGGCCTTCGACGCCTGCCGGCAACTGATCGACGACCTCAAGCACGAGGTGCCGATCTGGAAGCACCAGAGTTTCTCGGACGGCACCGAGGAGTGGGTCGGCGCCTGCTGACCCCCGTTCGGCGGCGGCGTTCCCCCGATCGCCGTCACGTCCGGCCCGTCCGGTTGCGTAACCGGCACCCTGGCGTGAGCGTTGTCCCTGCGGACGGTTAATCTGCTGATCAGTCAGTTGCGGACGCTCATGGGTACGGAGGTCGGCATGGCGGTGCTTGTCTGGCTGCTGATCCCGCTGGTGGCCGCGGTCGGCGGCGGCCTGTGGGGCAGTTGGGCCAATCGGACGCGCAAGGCGCGCAGTGACGGGCCTGAGCTGGACGGATACGCCCGGTTCCGCGAGGCGATGGAGCGGTCCCACACGGGCGCGGGCGAAGCCTGACGGGGGTGCCCTGACAGTGCGCTGACAGAGCTGTCCCGTACTGTCGTGACATGCCACGCCGCACCGCGACGATGCTCGCCTCCACCCTGATGCTGATCGCGCTCCTGTGCGCGGGAGTGCTCATCCCCGTGCCGTACGCGGAGATGTCCCCCGGCCCGACCGTGAACACGCTCGGAGAGCACGACGGCGAGCCGGTGCTACAGATCGCCGGGCACACGACCTATCCGACGGACGGTCACCTGAACATGACCACCGTCCGGGTCACCAGCGCCGACTTCCGGATGAACCTGGTGGAGGCCGTCCACGGCTGGCTGTCGCGCGACAGCAAGATCGTCCCGCACGACACGCTCTACCCGGACGGCAAGACGGAGGAGCAGTCGACCCAGGAGAACGCCGAGGAGTTCAGCCAGTCCCAGGAGAGCGCCAAGGTGGCCGCCCTGAAGAAGCTGGGCATCCCGGTGAGGTCCTGGGTGATCGTCTCCACCGTCGTCAAGGACTCCCCGGCGCAGGGCAGGCTGCACGCCGGTGACGTGATCAAGGCCGTCGACGGCACGAAGGTGAAGCAGCCGGCCGACGTCGCCAAGCTCGTGACCAAGCACAAGCCCGGTCAGGACGTCGTCTTCACCGTCGTCCCGGCCAAGGAGCAGGCCGCCGCGGAGAAGGCGCACAGGACGGCGAGCGGGACGCGGGACGTCACCCTCACGACCGCGACGTCCGCCGACGGCCGGGCCAAGCGTGCCATCGTCGGGATCTCCGCCGGGACCGACCACACCTTCCCGTTCACCATCGACATCAAGCTCGCCGACGTGGGCGGCCCGAGCGCCGGCCTGATGTTCGCCCTCGGGATCTACGACAAGCTCACCCCGGGCAGCCTCACCGGCGGCACGTTCGTCGCCGGCACCGGCACCATCGACGACAACGGCACGGTCGGCCCGATCGGCGGCGTCGAGATGAAGACCGTCGGCGCGCGCAGCAGGGGCGCGCGGTACTTCCTGACGCCCGCAGACAACTGCGCGGCAGCCGCCAAGGACACCCCGAGCGGGCTCACCCTGGTCAAGGTCAGAACGATCGGGGACGCGCTGGAGGCGCTGAAGGACATCCGCGGCAAGCACACCGCCGCGCTGCCCACGTGCACCGCCAAGGGCTGAGCCGGCCCGGTACGCGCAAGGGGGCACCCCGTGAGCACACGGGTGCCCCCCTCGCCGTACGGGACGTCAGTCCGCGAACGTCGCCGCCAGGGCCTCCGCCAGGCCCGGCACCAGGGCGGGGCCGGTGAGGACCTCCGTCGGGGTGTCCTTCTCGCGCAGCCGGAGCGCCGACTCGCGGCTGCCGTCGCGCAGCACCGCCACCGTCATCCGCACCTCCTGGCGCTCCGGGTGCTGGGCCACCCACCTGGTCAGCCCCGCCTCGTCCAGGCCGGACGGAACCTGGGCCTCTGCGGACGGCGGCAGCATCAGGCGCTCCACCGTGAGCGCGCAGCCGACGACGGCGTCGGGCCAGGCGATGGTGCCGAGGAACTCGTCCAGCGGCTTGCCGGACGGGATCTCGTCCTGCTCGATCGGGGTGAGACCGGTGGTCTCGGGCTCGTCCTGGAGGCCCAGCTGGGCCGCGAGCGAGGGTTCCTGAACCCGCAGCCGTGCGGTGTCGACGAGGGCGAAGAGGCGGGCGGGCTGGTCCCAGCCGAGGCCGGAGGCGTACTCGTCGATCTCGAGTACGGCCCGGGTGAGCGGGCTCGCTGCCATGGGAGTGTTGGACATGGTCACAATCCTGCCTCGTTCCCGACCGGAATCGGGAACCGAGTAAACCGTGAGTAAGTTGCATAGGTGTGGGCCCACGATCACGGGGGGCCACGGCGGGCCCGCGAACACGGGGGCCTGACGGATCGACAGCGACTTCGAGGTGCGCACCTTGGCTTTCCAGATGCCGGACCGCGGCGGAGGCCCGACGGGACCGCGGATGAGAGCGGGCCGCCCGTCCCGGCGTGTCCGGACCCTGCTCATGACCCTGGGCGTCCTTGCCGTCCTCGGCATGGCGTTCACCATGTTCGCGGGCTTCTGGACGGACTGGCTGTGGTACCGGTCGGTGCACTACTCGTCCGTGTTCACCACCACCCTGTGGACCAAGATCGGGCTGTTCTTCGTCTTCGGCCTGCTGATGGCGGTCGCGGTCGGGGTCAACATCTGGCTCGCGCACCGGCTGCGGCCCCCGCTGAGCGCCATGTCCATGGAGCAGCAGAGCCTGGACCGCTACCGGATGGGCATCGCGCCGTACAAGAAGTGGCTGCTGCTCGCGGTCACCGCACTCGTCGGGCTGATCGCCGGCGCGTCGGCGGCGGGCCAGTGGCGGACCTGGCTGATGTGGGTCAACGGCGTGCCCTTCCACCAGAAGGACCCGCAGTTCCACCTCGACGTCTCCTTCTACGCCTTCGACCTGCCCTGGTTCCGCTTCCTGCTGGGCTTCGGCTTCGCCGCGGCCGTCCTGTGCCTGATCGCCGCCGCGCTGACCCACTACCTGTACGGCGGGCTGCGGGTCACCAGCCCCGGCGCGCGGGCCACCGCCGCCGCGACCGGGCACCTGTCGGTGCTGCTCGGCATCTTCGTGGCGCTGAAGGCGGTCGCCTACTGGCTCGACCGGTACGGCCTCGCCGTCAAGTCCAGCGACTTCAAGGCGACGGACAACTGGACGGGCCTGCGCTACGTCGACGCCAACGCCTACCTGCCGGCGAAGACGATCCTGTTCTGCATCGCCGTCATCTGCGCGCTGCTGTTCTTCGCCACCCTGTGGCGGCGCACCTGGCAGCTGCCGGTCATCGGCTTCGGCCTGATGGTCCTGTCGGCGATCCTGATCGGCGGGCTGTACCCGGCGATCGTGCAGAAGTTCCAGGTCCAGCCGAACGAGCAGGCCAAGGAGGCGCCGTACGTCCAGAAGAACCTGAAGGCGACCCGCCAGGCCTACGACATCGACGACACCCAGGTCACCGAGTACCCGGGCAAATCCACCGTGCAGGACAGGACCAAGCTGCGCGACGACGCCAACAACGCGGCCAGCATCCGCATCGTGGACCCGAACATCGTCTCGCCGACGTTCCAGGTCCTCCAGCAGATGAAGAACTACTACGGGTTCCCGACCAACCTGGACGTCGACCGGTATCCCGCCAAGGACGGCAAGAACGGCAAGGACCAAGACACCGTCCTCGGTCTGCGCGAGCTGAACCTCAGCGGCATCCCGAAGAACAACTGGATCAACGACCACTTCCGCTACACGCACGGCTTCGGCGTGGTCGCCGCCAAGGGCACCGAGGCGAACCCGAACGGCGAACCGGTCTTCACCGAGTACGACCTGCCGTCCCGGGGCGACCTCGGCGCGTACCAGCAGCGGGTCTACTACGGCGAGAAGACCACCACCTACTCCATCGTCGGCGGTCCCCAGAAGGAGATCGACTACTCCGACAACAACGGTGAGAAGACCACCAGTTACCGGGGCGGCAGCGGCGTCAGCCTCGACAACCCGGTCAACCGGGCGGCGTACGCGGTGGCGTTCAACGAGCCGCAGATCCTCTACTCGGGCGCGATCGGCAAGGGCTCGCGGATCCTGTACAACCGCACCCCCAAGGAGCGCGTGGAGGCGGTCGCCCCCTGGCTGACCATCGACGGCGATGCCTACCCGGCGGTCGTCAACCACCGCATCCAGTGGATCGTCGACGCGTACACCACCACGAACGGCTACCCGTACGCCTCCCGTACGACCCTCGGTGACACCACGGCCGACTCGCTGACGGCGACGAACAACTCGCGCGCGGTGGTGGCCCAGCAGAACCAGGTCAACTACATCCGCAACTCGGTGAAGGCGACCGTCGACGCGTACACCGGCGACGTCAAGCTGTACGAGTGGGACACCAAGGACCCCGTGCTGAAGACCTGGATGAAGGCCTTCCCCGGCACGGTGAAGCCGAAGAACGCCATCTCCCCGGACCTGCTGGACCATCTGCGCTACCCGCAGGACCTGTTCAAGGTCCAGCGCGAGCTGCTCACCCGATACCACGTGACGGACGCGCAGACCTTCCTCACCGGCAGCGAGGTGTGGCAGGTGCCGGACGACCCGACCAACAAGTCGGGCAACGCGGTGCCGCCGTACTACCTGAGCATGAAGATGCCCGACCAGACCGGGCAGGCGTTCTCGCTGTCCACGACGTTCACGCCCAACGGCCGGTACAACCTCAGTGCGTTCATGTCGGTCGACGCGGAGGCGGGCAGCAGCGAGTACGGCAAGATCAGACTGCTGAAACTGCCGACCAGTACGACCGTCGACGGCCCCAAACAGGTACAGAGTCAGTTCAACTCCGAGCAGGACATCGCCGCCGCGATCAAACTCCTCAAGGGCGGCGACTCCGACATCGAGTACGGCAACCTGCTGACCGTGCCGCTGGACGGCGGCCTGCTCTACGTGGAGCCCGTCTACGTACGCGGTGGCGGGCTGAAGTACCCGCTGCTGCGCAAGGTGTTGGTCACCTACGAGGGCAGGACCGCGTTCGAGAACACGCTCGAAGGGGCGCTCGACAAGGTCTTCGGTACGAAGAGTTCGGCGACCAGGCCACCGGACACCGGCACCACCAACCCGCCCGACACCGGCAACCCGACGGTGAAGCAGGCGCTCCAGGACGCCCAGAAGGCCTTCGACGCCGGACAGCGGGCGCTGAAGGACGGCCCCGACTGGGGCGCGTACGCCACGGCGCAGAAGGACCTGAAGGACGCGCTGAAGCGGGCCGAGGACGCCCAGTCCAAGGCCGGCGGGACCGGCCGGAAGAACGGCGGCTGATCAGGCACCCCCCGCGCCGTGGTACGGTTGACCTGCAACGGCGCGGGGTGGAGCAGCTCGGTAGCTCGCTGGGCTCATAACCCAGAGGTCGCAGGTTCAAATCCTGTCCCCGCTACTGCATCGAAGGCCCGGATCCCATCAGGGATCCGGGCCTTCGTGGTGTGCGAACGCGGATACGGGGGCAGAGAAACCGCCGCGCCGCCGTGGGGAGTTGGGCGATATGTGTTTGACTTGTCTCCCTGTGGGCATGTCGACAAAACGCTGAAGTGACCTTACGGGTTGCGGTATACCGGGTGTACCCAGGTTGCGGGTGGTGCGACGATGGACGTTATGGGGGACAAGGGAACTCTGTTCGAGACAGGGCGATTTGTGCAGCCTTCCGGTGCGGAACCGGTCCGCGACGAGCTGGGCGACATGGGGGAAGCCGTCGAGGAGACCCGCCTCGCGCTCGCCGCGCAGAGCGGCGACGCCGAGGCGTCGAGCGTCCTCGGAGCCATGCTGCTGCGCCGCGGCGACCTCGACGCGGCCGAACCCCACCTGCGTGCGGCCACCGCGGCCGGTGACCGTGCCGCCGCCAACAACCTGGGCGTCCTGCTGCACCAGCGCGGTTACGCCGACGAGGCGGCCGGCTGGTGGCGGATCGCCGCCGTCGCCGGCTCCGCGGCCGCCGCGCACGCCCTCGGCCGCCACCACCGCGAGCGCGGCGACGAACCGGCCGCCGAGTACTGGCTGCGTCAGTCCGCCGAGCAGGGCCACGTCCTCGGCGCCTACGCGCTCGCCGACCTGCTGGAGCACCGCGGGGACGTCGGCGCCGAGCACTGGATGCGCGCCGCCGCGGAACGCGGGCACCGGGAGGCCGCCTACCGGCTGGCGCGCGCGCTGGACCGCACGGCCGGGCACGGTGAGGAGACCCCCGCGGACAACGCTGTCGCAGAGGCCGAGCAGTGGTACCGGCAGGCCGCCGCGCGCGGCCACCGGCGGGCCGCGCTGCACCTCGGGGCCATCCTGGAGAAGCGCGGGGAACTCAGGGAGGCCGGGCGCTGGTACCTGACCTCCGCCAAGGACGGCGAGCCGCAGGCCGCCTGCGCGCTCGGATTCCTGCTGCGCGACGCGGGGGACACCGAGAGCGCGGCCGTGTGGTGGCTGCGCGCCGCCCAGGACGGCGACGGCAACGCCGCCAACGCGCTCGGCGCGCTGCACGCCGAGCGCGGCGAGACCCAGACCGCGGAGCGCTGGTACCGGGCCGCGCTGGACGCCGGCGACGACAACGGCGCGTACAACCTGGGGCTGCTCTGCGCCGAGCAGGGGCGCACCGCGCAGGCCGAGCAGTGGTACCGGCGGGCCGCCTACGCCGGGCACCGGGAGGCCGCGAACGCCCTCGCCATCCTGCTGCTGCGGGGCGGCGACACGACCGGTGCCGAGCCGTGGTTCTCCAAGGCCGCCGAGGCCGGCAGCGTCGACGCCGCGTTCAACCTCGGCATCCTCTACGCCGGGCGCGACGAGGACGCGATGGCGCTGCGCTGGTACGAGCGGGCGGCAGCCGCCGGGCACGCCGAGGCCGCGCTCCAGGTCGGGATCGCCCGGCTGCGCGAGGGGGACGAGCGGGAGGCCGAACGGCACCTGCGCTGCGCGGCGGGCGGCGGCAGCGCGGAGGGCGCGTACCGGCTGGCCGCTCTGCTCGACGCGCGCCGGCCGCTGGAGCCCGCGCACGAGCTGGGGGAGATCGTGCACGAGAAGACCGAGTGCGAGGAGTGGTACGAGCGCGCCGCGTCCCAGGGGCACCGGCGGGCGCAGGTGCGGGTCGGCATGCTCGCCTCGGCGCGGGGCGACGTGGTGGAGGCGGCGCGGTGGTACCGGGCGGCGGCCGAGGCCGGGTCGCGCAACGGCGCGTTCAACCTGGGGCTGCTGCTGGCACGGGAGGGCAGCGAGCCGGAGGCCGCGGTCTGGTGGGCCCGCGCCGCGAACGCCGGGCACGGACGGGCGGCCCTTCGGCTGGCCCTTGTCTACGCGCGTCGCGGTGAGCTGGCGGAGGGCCAGAAGTGGGCCGACAGGGCCGTGGCCCTGGGCCCGACGGAGGTCGCCGAACGAGCGGGCCGACTGCGGGACGCGCTACGGGAAGAACTCTCCGCCTGACCGACACCGCGGGCTGTGCCTTCTGCCGCTGAACGGGGCCACCAGCGGGGTGGGCGCGGAGTCTGGGTGCCGGTGCCGGTGCCGGTGCCGGTGCCGGGTGCCCGGTTGTCGGGCGCAAGGACGTCGGGTGCCTGGTGCGCCCCTGTCGGGTGCCCGGTGGCGGGCGTCGGGGTGGTGGCGCGGGCCGGGCGGCCCGTCCCCTACGGGCGCCGGCCGCGCACTCCCACGCGGGCGGGTGCGGGAGTGCTGGGGTGGTGGCGTGGGCCGCCGCCCGGCCGGTCCCCTACGGGGTGGGGCCGCCCGGCCCGTCTCCCACCGGGTGCCGATCGCATCCCCAGCTCGCGGGTGCCGGCGCGGCGGCGCGAACACCTGCGGCATCGCGCGCCGCGACACCGGGTGCCCGCTGTGCCGTGAGTCGCCTGCCGTGCCGGCACCGGTCACGCCGCAACGGGCGAGGCCGAGGGAGCCGGAGTACGGCAGGCGCGGGCCACGTCTCAGGGGCGGAGGACCGGCATCGGCGTACCTCATGGCGCCGCAGGCGATCCGCGCCGTGCGGATGGGCGGGGCCGTTGCCGGGGGAGTGGCTGGTGAGCGGGGTGTGGTGGGCGTGGGAAGGGATTTGCATCGGGCGGGTGGGGTCGCGTAGTGTCGTGTTTACCGACGCGGGGTGGAGCAGCTCGGTAGCTCGCTGGGCTCATAACCCAGAGGTCGCAGGTTCAAATCCTGTCCCCGCTACTGAAGGCCGAGGGCCGGAATCCAGAGATGAGTTCCGGCCCTCGGTGTTTCCCGGGCTCCAACGAAAGAGCCGGCAACGGAAAAGAGCCCCGGTGCCGGGTCAGGGCATCGGGGCTCTCGGCCGGCGTCTCGTCAGACGATCACGCAGTTGGGGCACAGGCCCCGGTACGTCACCTCTACGTCCGACACCGTGAAGCCGAAGCGCTCGGAGTCGGGGAGGTCGGCGAGGGGGTTGCCCGTCGGATGCACGTCACGGATCGAGCCGCACCGGGCGCAGACCAGGTGATGGTGCGGCTGGTGCGCGTTCGGGTCGTACCGCTTGGCGCGCTTGTCCGTCGTGACTTCCAGCACCTCACCGAGGGTGACCAGCTCGCCCAGCGTGTTGTACACGGTCGCCCGGGAGATCTCGGGCAGCTTCGCGACGGCCCGGGCATGGACCTCGTCGGCCGTCAGGTGGACGTGCTCGCCGTTCAGGACCTCGGCCACCACGCGCCGCTGCGCGGTCATCCGCCATCCGCGTCCACGCAGCCGTTCCAGTAGGTCGCTCATAGCTACCAGCCTAACAGGAAGCAGGACCAGGTCGGGAATAGGTGTGACTTTGGAACAACGTTTGACTTAGACAAAGTCTATTGTAGGATCGAGCTTGGCTTTGGCTACAGGACAGGACGAGTCAGTGATGACGCAGGAGGCGCACGTGACGCAGGGACCGCTCACCACGGAGGCCGGTGCCCCGGTCGCCGACAACCAGAACAGCGAGACGGCGGGCGTCGGCGGGCCGGTACTCGTCCAGGACCAGCTGCTGCTGGAGAAGCTGGCGCACTTCAACCGGGAGCGCATCCCGGAGCGCGTGGTGCACGCCCGCGGTGCCGGTGCCTACGGCACCTTCACGGTGACCGCCGACGTCACGCCGTACACCCGCGCCGCATTCCTCTCCGAGGCCGGCAAGCAGACCGAGGTCTTCCTGCGTTTCTCGACCGTGGCAGGCAACCTCGGCGCGGCGGACGCGGTCCGCGACCCGCGCGGCTTCTCGCTGAAGTTCTACACCGAGGAGGGCAACTACGACCTCGTCGGCAACAACACCCCGGTGTTCTTCATCAGGGACGCGATCAAGTTCCCCGACTTCATCCACACCCAGAAGCGCGACCCGTACACCGGCTCCACGGAACCGGACAACGTCTGGGACTTCTGGAGCCTCTCGCCGGAGTCCACGCACCAGGTGACCTGGCTGTTCGGCGACCGCGGCATCCCGGCGTCGTACCGTCACATGGACGGCTTCGGCTCGCACACCTTCCAGTGGAACAACGAGGCCGGCGAGGTCTTCTGGGTCAAGTACCACTTCAAGACCGACCAGGGCATCAAGTGCCTGACCGCCGAGGAGGCGGACGTCCTGGCCGGCAAGGACCCCGACTCCCATCAGCGCGACCTGCGTGAGGCGATCGAGCGCGGGGAGTACCCGAGCTGGACCGTGGGCGTGCAGATCATGCCGGCGGCGGACGCGGCGGCCTACCGCTTCAACCCGTTCGACCTGACCAAGGTGTGGCCGCACGCGGACTACCCGGTCGTCGAGATCGGCAAGCTGGAGCTGAACCGCAACCCGCGGAACGTCTTCGCCGAGGTCGAGCAGTCCGTCTTCTCCCCGGCGCACTTCGTGCCGGGCATCGGCCCCTCGCCCGACAAGATGCTCCAGGGCCGGCTGTTCGCGTACGGCGACGCCCACCGCTACCGCGTCGGCATCAACGCCGACCACCTGCCGGTGAACCGCCCGCACGCCACCGAGGCACGCACCAACTCCCGCGACGGCCACCTGTACGACGGCCGGCACGGCGGTGCGAAGAACTACGAGCCGAACAGCTTCGGTGGACCGCAGCAGACCGGCCGGGCGCTGTGGCAGCCGTACGGCGGCTTCACCGGCGGCACCGGTGACCACCCGACGCCGGTGCACGCCGAGGACAACGACTTCGTGCAGGCCGGCAACCTCTACCGGCTGATGACGGAGGAGGAGAAGGAGCGCCTGATCGCCAACCTCGCCGGCGCGATCTCCCAGGTCTCGCGCCAGGACATCGCCGACCGCGCGATCGGCAACTTCCGCAACGCCGACGCCGACTTCGGCAAGCGGCTGGAGGCCGCGGTGCAGGCGCTGCGCGGCTGAGCCGGCCGCCTTCGCGGCCGGGCGGGCCGGACCCCACGGTGCTCGGGGTCCGGCCCGCTTCGCGTGCTCAGAGGGCGGGTGCGGGCTCGCGGGCCGGCGCCCAGCTGCGGATGATGTCGCGGACCGAGACGATCCCGGCGACCTCGCCGCGGTCCAGGACGACCAGGTGCCGGAAGCCGCCGTGGGCCATGGCGCGGGCCGCCTCCTCCAGGGTCCAGGTCGGAGCGGCGAAGACGACGTCGGTGGTGGTGTGGGCGTGGATGCGTTCGGTGTCCGGGTCCTGGCCGAGGCCGACGGAGTTGAGGATGTCGCGTTCGGTGAGGATGCCGACGCCGCCGGCGTCCGGGTCGAGGACCACGGCCGCGCCTATGCGGCGCGCCGACATCAGGGCTGCTGCCTGGCGGAGGGTGTGGGCGGGGCCGAGGGTGAGTACCACCGTGCTCATGGCGTCACGGACGAGCATGAAGGGGCCACCTCCTGAGGATGTCCTGCCTGTGTGCACTCCCGGCGCCGGAGGCGCCCGTGCGTCGCTGCACAAGTTCACAAGCGAGGGTGGACCCAGAGTGCCAGGCAAAGGGAGGGTCAACAAGGGGGCGCGCGACGCCTGTCGACGGCGTGCGCGCGCTTTTCCCGTGTGTCAGCCGCGCTCGGCGAGATACCCCAGCAGCTCGTCGTGGAGCAGTCCGTTGGACGCCGCCGCGTTGCCGCTGTGCGGGCCCGGACGGCCGTCGAGGCCGGTGAAGGTGCCGCCCGCCTCCGTCACGATGATCGCGGTGGCGGCCATGTCCCACAGGGACAGCTCCGGCTCGGCACAGATGTCGACGGAGCCCTCGGCGACCATCATGTACGGCCAGAAGTCGCCGTACGCGCGTGTGCGCCACACCTGGCGGCTGAGGTCCAGGAAGCCGTCCAGGCGGCCCCGCTCCTCCCAGCCGGTGAGCGAGGAGTAGGCGAACGAGGCGTCCGCGAGCCCGCCGACGCGGGAGACGTGGATACGGGACGCGGAGGTGAGGCTGCGGCCGGTGAAGGCGCCGTGGTCCTTCGCGGCCCACCAGCGGCGGCCGAGGGCGGGGGCGGAGACGAGGCCGACGACCGGCTCGTAGCCGTCCTCGCCCGCTTCCATCAGGGCGATGAGCGTCGCCCACACCGGGACGCCCCGGATGTAGTTCTTGGTCCCGTCGATCGGGTCCACCACCCAGCGGCGGGGGCCGGTGCCCTCGACGCCGTACTCCTCGCCGAGAACGGAGTCTCTCGGGCGGGCGCGCTGGAGCCGGCTGCGGATCACTTCCTCCGCCTCCTTGTCGGCTTCGCTCACCGGGGTCATGTCCGGCTTCGTCTCCACCTTGAGGTCGAGAGCCTTGAAACGGGACGTGGTGGCGGCGTCGGCCGCGTCCGCGAGGACGTGGGCGAGTCCGAGGTCGTCGAGGTAGTCCGGCATGTGAGGAACGGTATCCGCCAGGTGGGCACAGGGGCTACCAGGACTCGGGTGACCGGGTGCGGCGCACGGGTGACAGCCGGCTGCGCGCCCCGCCCGCGCCGGCGGCCGGCTGGCCGTCCGCCCGCGCGCCCCGACGGCCGAAGCCCGCCCCCCGTCGTCGTGAACCCTTGACAGTGCGTACGGGTGCGTCAAATCTGGGCAGAGTCGCTGTGCCCCAGGGAGGCGAGGATGCCTGCTGCCCGGGATTCCCTGCTGGACGCCGCTTACACGGCGCTCACGCGCCGGCCGTGGTCCGCGGTGCGGATGGTCGACGTCGCCGTGGCGGCCGGAGTGTCCCGGCAGACCCTGTACAACGAGTTCGGCAGCAAGGAAGGGCTGGCCAGGGCGCTGGTGCGGCGGGAGGCCGACGGATATCTGGCCGGGGTGGAGCGGGCGCTCGGCAGTGCGGCCGAGCCGCGGGACCGGCTCACCGCCACCGCCGAGTGGACGGCCGTCGCGGCGCGGGAGAACGTCCTGGTCCGGGCCGTGCTCACCGGCTGCTGGACGGAGCGGCTGCCCGACCCGCCGCTCGTCCCCGTCCCCTCCTCCAGCGCGGTGCCGGCGCAGCGCCGGGCGGACGGGCCGCTGCCGGCGCCCGCCGATTTCGTGCGGATGGTCCGGGACCGCGCGGTGACCGTGCTGGCCGGTCCCGGCGCCTCCCCGGCCGACACCGCCGAACTGCTCCGCTGCTGTGAACTGGTGGTGCGCCTGGCCCTGTCCTGCGTGGCGGCCCCGCCCGGGGAGGGCGGTGTCGCGGGGCTGGTCCGGGCGGTCCTGCCCCGGCATCTGGCGTGAGACCGGTCGCGCCCGTGCCGGAGCGGCTTCCCAGGCCCGTTGCCGCGGCCCGTGCCGGAGCGGCTTCCCGGGCCTGTTGCCGCGGCCCGTGCCGGACCTGGCTCCTGGCTGTGATGCCCCGGCCGGTGCCGGACTGGCTCCTGCCTGTGATACCCCGGCCGGTGCTGGGGGTGGGCTTCGGGGTGTGATGCCTGCCAGAGCCTGTGCCGGACTGGGCCTGCCGGGCGTGTTGCCGCAGCCGATGCGGGGGCGGGCTCTCGGTGTGGTGCCGGGGTTTCTGCCGGAGCTGCTCCTCAGCTCGATGCCGCGTCCTGTGCCGGAGTGGGTTGCGGGTGTGGTGCCGGGGCCTTTGTCGGACTCTGCCGGGCGTGTTGCCGCAGCCGATGCGGGGGCGGACTCTCGGTGTGATGCCGGGGTTTCTGCCGGAGCTGCTCCCCAGCTCGATGCCCCGTCCTGTGCCGGAGTGGGTTGCGGGTGTCGTGCCGGGGCCTTTACCGGACTGGGCTTCCCGGGCGTGTTGCCGTAACTGGTGCCGGAACGGGCTTCCGGTGTGGTGCCGGGGCTCGTGCCGGAGTGGCTCCCCGGCTCGGCGCCCCGCCCCGTGCCGGAACGGGCCCCCGGCGTGAAGCCGCACCTCCGGTCGCCTGCCGGTGGAAGGGTCGCGATGTTCACCCGGCCGGCCCCCCACGCCGTGCCCGGCGCGGCCTCGTAGGTCCGCCGACGCCGGACCGCACTCTGGCTGCCCCACCCGCACCCTGGGCCGCCGGCCCCTGCGCGACGCCGCTCCGGTCCCTGCGCGACCCCGCTCCGGCCCCTGCGCTACCCCGCGCGTGACCCCGCCCGGCCCCCACGCCCGTGAGCACCTGATCCCGGCCCCCACGCCGACGCCGACGCCGACGCCGCCGGCCCCCGGCCCGGGTTCACGGGGCCGTGGGCCGGCGGCGCCGGCGCGGGTGGTGCGGGGTGGGTTCAGGCGCCCTGGGTCTCGCGCGGGCCGGCCGGGACCTCCTGGGCGCCCTGCGGCACGGCGGTGGGCTCGGCACCGCCCTCCGGCCGGTCGGCGAGCTTGAGCCAGACCACGCCGACGATGATCAGGCCCAGCCACATCGCCTGGGTGGCGGTGAGGGTCTCGTCGAAGAAGACCGGGCCGAGCAGCGCCGCGCCCGCCGAGCCGATGCCGGCCCAGACGGCGTAGCCGAGAGCGACGTCGATGGTGCGCAGCGCGGCGCTCAGTGCCCACAGCGTCAGGAGGAAGAACACGACGGCGACCAGCGACCACGTCAGGCGGGTGAAGCCGTGGCTGCCTCCCACGGAGAGGGCGTAGCCGACCTCGAACCCGCCGGCGAGGAGGAGCATCAGCCAGGAGTTGGCGGAGGAGGGGCTGGTGTCGGACATGTGCGTGGGTCCTTTCGGGAAGTGGAGGGGGCGGACGGCGGCGTGCGGCTCAGGCGGCGCCACTGAGCTGGAGGCCGACGACGCCGACGATGATCGCGAGGATGCCCAGCGCCTTGCGCCAGGTCAGACGCTGGCCGAAGAGCAGCGCGCCCAGCAGGGTGATGCCGATACCGGCGACGGAGGTCCAGATGGCGTAGCCGACACCCACGTTGAAGGTCAGCAGCGCCTTGCTGAGGAAGTACGTTCCGATGGCACCGCTGACCAGGGTCGCGATGGTCCACTTGCGGTTCTTGAAGCCCTCGGCCTTGCCGGCCGCGATGGCGACGGCGATCTCGAAGATGTCGGCGATGGCCAGGTAGAGCCACTGCATGGCGGGTCCCTTCGTTCGTGTTCGAAACCGGCGCGGCGGGGACGGCGCGCCGTGGGGTGCGCCGTACCGGGTGAGCGGTCGCGGGCACGGGGAAGCGGGTGGGCCGGGGTGTCAGGGCACACGCCGGCCGGTGGGCGGAGAGGCGGGGCGGGGCGGCGTGCTCAGCATCCGTCGATGCCGCAGGCGGCACCGCGGGCGACGGCCTGTTCGGCCTGGATGTCGAGCACGGCCTTGCGGATCTGGGCCGTGGAGGGGACGCCCTCGATGCGGTGGCGTTCGCCGATGACGAGGGTGGGGGCGACGGAGACGCGGTAGGCGGCGGCGGTGCGCAGCGCCTCCTGGTGGGCGGCGGTGTAGGTGCCGTCGGTCAGTGCCTGGGCGAATTCGTCCCCGTCCAGGCCCAGTTCGCGGGCGATGTCGGTGAGGACGTCCAGCCGGCCGATGTCCCGGTTCTCCTGGAAGAACGCGCGCAGCATGCGCGGGGTGTACTCGGCGGCACGGCCGTGCTCGGCGGCGTACTGGTAGCCCTCGAACGCCAGCCGGGTGTAGGGCTGCGGCGAGACGGTGGGCAGGGTGATGTCCACGCCCATCCGGCGGGCCATCGGGTAGACCGAGCGGGCCCAGATCGCCGGCAGGTACTCGTCCTCCGGCCGCAGGGTCGGGGTGGGGTGGGGCCGCAGTTCGAAGGGCATCCACTCGATCTCGACGTCCAGGTCGCGGGTGGCCTCGTGCAGCGGGCCCTCGGCGAGCATGCAGAACGGACAGACGTAGTCCGACCAGACCTTGATGGCGACCGTGCTGGTTCGCGTCTCGTTGTCGTTCACATCCGCCTCCGGTTCAGGGCGAGGAATTCTTCGAACGGCTCCGTCCCCTCCGGGACCGGCAGCGAGGTGACCTTGACCGGCCACTGGGCCGGGTCCTGGGCGAAGATCGAGTACGACCCCGAGTAGTCGAAGCCGTAGCGCGCGGCCGTCTTGCGGTCCACCACGTGGACGATGTGGCTGACGTTGAAGTACAGCGAGGCCATGTAGCACAGGGCGCAGGGCTCGCCGGAGGCGAACAGCGTGGCCCCGGCGGTGGCGTGCAGCCCGTACTTGGCGGCGGCCTCCCGCAGCGCCACCACCTCGGCGTGCGCGGTGGGGTCGTTGTCCTCGCGCACCCGGTTGAAGCCGGTGCCCAGGACGCGGCCGTCGTTGACCACCACGCCGGAGAACGGGATGCCGCCCTTGGCGACGTGCTCGCGGCTGATGCGGACCGCCTCGCGGGCGTACTCGGTCAGCTCGCTCTGTGAGATCTCGTAATGGGACATCGTCGCTCCCGACTCAGACCGTGGCCGGGCGGGGCCCCGCGGCGCCGCCGATGACCGAGGTGGTGGAGATCGGCCGGAAAACGCTGATCCCCTTCCGCATGTTCCGCTCGGCGGCCCCGCTCGTCGCGGCGGCCACGGGCGTGCCCGCCGCGGCGAGCGGGGCCGCCATGCGGGCCGGCGGACCGGCGTTCCCGCCGGCGGCGGGCTCCAGGGCGGCCCCGGGCGGCGGCGGTCCCGGCGGCCGGGCGCGGCCCCCGGGACGGGAGCCGGCGGCGGCAAGCGCGGTGGTATCGGGCATGAAGCCCCCAATACTTGTTTGTACGTGCATCTTTTTGGACTTCAGGAGATCCGATGCAAGAGTCGGGTGGGCGGTGAAAGCTTGCATGAACATGTATCTTGTTGTCAACGCGCCGCCTGAAAGGGAGCTGCCTCATGACCACGATCTCCTATACGCCGGCCGCCTCGTCCGACCAGGCCATGTGGGGCAGGGTCCTCACCCTGCACGCGCATGTGGAACGCCAGCTGACCCAGGCCCTGCAGCGCAAGCACGGAATAGGACTCTCCGAATACCGCGCCCTGGAGTGTCTCGTCCAGGCGAAGGACAGCGAGCTGCGCATGCAGGAGCTCGCCGAGAAGGTCGGGCTCGGGCAGAGCTCGGTGACCCGGCTGGTGGGCCGGCTCTTCGCCGCCGGGTTCGCCTTCCGTGACCTGTGTCCCGACGACAAACGCGGTGTGTACGCCGTCATCACCGACGACGGCAGGCAGCGTTACGCCGACGCGCGCGGCACCTATGCCGAGGTCCTCAGTGCGGCGCTGAACACCGCCGGCGCCGACCCCGAACTGGCCGGTACGGTCCAGTCGCTGCGCAGCGGTCTCTGAGCGCTGCCGGCCCGCACGTGCGGCCGTCCCTCTCCGGGGGGGGCGGGCAGAGGGAGCCGTCCTACGGAGAGGGGCGGCTCCTTCCGTGTTCGCGGGCACCGACCGGGCGGTCGAGAGTGAACGGCCGCCGCCGTGCGGCGGGCCCTTCCTTAAGCTCCGCGACGCTTGCGCGGAAGACCTGAAAGGAACTCGAAACCCATAGTTCATCAAGCAAGCGGCGACCTGACGGGCCGCTTCCGATGAGTGATGTGCATCACGGGTACGGACCTAGATATATGCTTGACTCTGCATGCACCGCCGGTACGGTTGGTCACGGCTCGATCACGGGGGAGTGATGCGGGGCCGGCCGGGCAGACACATGCCGGGCTCCGCGGTTTCGTCGGCGCGACTCATGCGCCATCACCCTCCCCCAGCATGATCACATTGTCATGTGCATGAACAGGGGGAATTGTGCCGCTTTCAAGCTTTCTCGACGTGCTGACCGCGCACGTCCGGCTCCGACCCGATCAGGTGGCCCTGATCCACGGCGAGCAGCGGGTGACCTACCGCCGGCTGGCCGCCCTCGCCGAAGAACTCTCCGGCGCCCTGGAGGCCGGCGGGCTCGACCGCCGGCAGCCGCTGTGCATACCGGCCCACAAGACGCCCGCCACGATCGCCCTGCTCATCGGCGCCTTCAGCGCCGGCTACGCGGTCCTGGCGCCCTCGCCCGGACTGGGCGCCGAAGCCCGGGCGACCATCGCCGCGCAAGCCCGCTGCTCGGCCGTGCTCACCGTCGACGACCGGGCGGTGCTCGACATCGCCCCCGTCGCCGCCGACCCGCGGGCCGCCGAGGGCTTCGACGCCGCGGACCCCGCGACCGCGCCCCTGCTGCTCACCACCTCCGGCTCCACCGGCACTCCGAAGATCGTGCCCATCCCGGCCGAGGGCTTCACCCGCTTCGCCCGCTGGGCGGCCGACCGGTTCCGCCTCACCGAGCGGGACACCCTGCTCAGCTACGCGCCGCTGAACTTCGACCTCTCCCTGCTCGACGTGTGGACCGCCCTGCACCTGGGGGCCCGCACCGTCCTCGTCGAGACGGAACTGAGCACCGACGCCCGTCACCTACAGGACCTGCTCGCCCGCCACGAGGTGACCTTCGTCCAGGGCGTCCCCATGCTGCACCGGCTGCTCACCCAGGACGGCGCCGTCCACCCGCACGTCCGCACGGTGATCTTCACCGGGGACGCGATGCCCCGGACGCTGCTGCACCAGCTCGGCACGGCCTTCCCCGCCGCCGGCTTCCACAACGTCTTCGGCTGCACCGAGACCAACGACAGCTTCGTCCACGACGCCGACCCGGCCCGCGCCGGCGAGCAGACCCCCATCGGCCGGCCGCTGCCCGGGGTGCGGGCCCTGCTGCTGGACACCGACGGGGAGATCCTCACCGGTCCCGGCAGCGGTGAACTTCTCGTGACGACACCGTTCCAGACGCGCGGATACCTGCAACGCTCGCGCAACGATGGGGTGTTCGTGCCCGCTCCCGACGGCGGCGGCGAGGTCTTCTACCGCACCGGCGACCTCGTCACCCGCGACCCCGACGGCCTGTACTGGCTCCAGGGCCGCACCGACTTCCAGGTCAAGGTCCGCGGCGTGCGCACCAACGTGCAGGAGGTCGAGAACGTCCTGGCGGCCCACCCCGAGGTCGCCGAGGCCGCCGTCGTGGCGATCCCCGACACCGAGGCCGGCTACCGGCTGCACGCCCAGGTGACCCGCCGGCCCGGCACCTCGCTGACCTCCCTGCGGCTGCGCTCGCACAGCGCCGCGCGCCTGCCCCGCCACGCCATCCCCTCCTCCGTGCACGTGGGCGACACCCCGCTGCCGCGCACGTCCACCGGAAAGCCCGACCGCAACCTCATCAAGGCAGCACGACAGAAGGGAATACCCGCATGACCTCCCTGGTGGAAGAGATCCGCGGCTACGTCGTCACCGAGTTCCTCGACGGCGAGGACAGCGCCGACCTGACCCCTGACTACGACCTCATCGACAACGGCGTCGTCGACAGCCTGGGCGTGGTCCGCGTCGTCTCGCACCTGTCGCGGGCCTACGCCATACCGATCGACGACATCCCGCTGAACCCGGACAACTTCCGCAGCATCGGCGCCATCTCGGCGTTCGTCGAGGACGCGACGAAGACGGCCGTCTGAGGCACCGCGCGAAGAACAGCGGAGTCCGGATAACCGGCGGGAGACCGCGGCCCGGAAACGACACGGGCTCGTGCTCCGCAGCGAACTGGACGCTGATATCCGGACGTTGCTCACAGTTCTCCCGAAGGACCCTATCACACAAGGAGATAGTCATGATCGTTCGCAGCACCGGCGACGTCGCCCCCGTCCAGTGGGGCAACGGCACCAGCTACCGCCTGCTCACCGAGGCCGACGGCATGGGCTTCACCGTCTGCGAGACGCTGGTCCGCAAGGGCACCTCCAGCGCCCTCCAGTACCGCCGCCACCTCGAGGCCTGCTTCTGCACCGGCGGCTCCGGCGAGGTCGTCACCGCCTCCGGCGAGCGCTACAAGATCACCGAGGGCACCATCTACGCCCTCGACAAGAACGACGCGCACTACCTCATAGCCTCCGACTACGAGGATCTGAGACTGATCTCCGTCTTCAGCCCGGCCCTGCGCGGCGACGAGAAGCACACGCTGTCCTCCGACGGCTTCTCCCAGTACTGAGTTACGCGCACCGGGGCCCGTCCCGCCCTCCGCGGCACGGGCCCCGGCCCCGACCAGCGACGTACCGGAAGGCAGCACACACATGACCCCCGCACCGCGGACCACCGGCACCGCACCGGACCCCTACACCCTCACCGCCGCCTGGGCCGAGGAACTCAACCTGGACGTCGAAGAGTGGGACGCCCGCGCGGAGTTCCCCTGGGAGAAGTGGAAGACGATCCAGCGCTCGGGCCTGCTCGCCGTGCCCTTCGAGACGCGGTACGGCGGCCACGGCGGCACCCTGACCGACACGATGCGCGCCCTCCAGGGCCTCGGACACACCTGCCGTGACGCCGGCCTCGGCTTCTCCGCCTCCACCCAGATCGTCAGCGTCGGCGTCCCGCTCCAGGCGTTCGGCTCCGAGGAACTGAAGTCCCGCTTCCTTCCTCCCATCATCAACGGCGAGCTGATCACCGCGCACGCCATCACCGAGCCCGACAACGGCTCCGACGCCCTGAACATCTCCACCACCGCCACCCGCGACGGCGACGACTACGTCATCGACGGCGGCAAGATGTTCATCACCAACGCGCCCATCGCCGACCTCTTCCTGCTCTACGTCCGCACCGGCAAGCCCGGTCCGTTCGCCCTGAGCGTCTTCCTGGTCGAACGCGACACCCCCGGTCTGACCGTCGGCGAACCGCTGTCCAAGATGGGACTGCGCACGTCCCCGCTCAGCGCGGTCACCTTCGACGGGCTGCGCGTGCCCGCCTCCCGCCGTATCGGCCAGGAGGGCGCCGGCTTCCTGATCCTCGACCACGTGATGAAACGGGAGATCCTCTTCTCCTTCTCCCTCACGCTCGGCGAGATGGAGCACCGCTTCGAACGCGTCCTCGCCTACGCCAAGTCCCGCCGCCAGTTCGGCGCACCCATCGGCTCCTTCCAGGGCGTCTCCCACAAGGTCGCGGACATGAAGATCGCCGTGGAGAGCGCCCGCAAGTGGCTGACCGACACCGGCGCGAAGGTGGAGGCCGGCCAGGACGCCGCGATCGACATCGCCGCGACCAAGACCGTGGTCAGCGAGGCCAACAAGCAGACCGCGCTCGACGCCGTCCAGATCTTCGGCGGCCAGGGCTACCTCACCGCGACCGGCCTGGAGCGGGACGTCCGCAACGCCGTCGCCGGAACCATCTACTCCGGCACCAGCGAGATCCAGCGCAACCGCATCGCCTCCCTCCTGGGCCTGTGAGCCGAACACCGACGAAAGAGTCACCATGAACACACTCAGCCCCGAGGACCTGCGGCGGCTCACCGCGCCCACCGACTTCCTCGACCACGACAGCGACGCCGTCCAGAGCTTCATCGACGAGGCCGTCACCGACCGCGCGGCCGACAAGCGCCGGCTGGCCGTCGAGCTGTACTACGCCGTCCGCGACGAGGTCTTCTACGAGGTGTACGGCGCCGACCTGTCCCCCCAGGGACTCAAGGCCAGCCACACCGCCCGCACCCGCAAGGGTTTCTGCCTGCACAAGTCCGCCCTGTACGCGGCGGTCTGCCGCGGCGTGGGCATCCCCGCCCGCGTCCACTACGGCGACGTGCGCAACCACCTCGCCTCCGACCGGCTGCGCGCCCACATCGGCGGCGACGTCTTCTTCCACGGACTCAACTCCGTCTACCTCGACGGCACCTGGGTCAAGGCCACCCCCGTCTTCAACAAGATCCTGTGCCGGCTGTACGGGATGAAGCCGCTGGAGTTCGACGGCACCGCCGACAGCCTGCACCACCCCTTCGACGACGAGGGCCGCCAGAACATGGAGTTCCTGACCGACCACGGCGGCTTCGACGACGTCCCCTACGAGTTCGTCATGACGAACATGCGCCGCAAGCACCCCGCCTTCCTCGACGCACAGGGCACCGGCACCGTCCGCGGCGGCTCCCTGGCCGCCGAAGCCACCGCCTGACCCCGGCGGTCACCGCCCACCCGACCCAGACGAAGGAGACACCCAGATGAGCAGCATCCGAGCCCAGAAGGACGGCTGGGAGGCCCGGGCACGCATCGGCGTGGTGGTCCCGCACGCGGACGTCGGCCCCGAATCGGAGTTCCAGGCGATCGCCCCCGACGACGTGTTCGTCCACGGCTCGCGCGTCCACTTCGGCGCCATGCGGGCCGGGGGCGAGATGGACCCCAAGATCCCGCACGACCCGGTCCGCGCCTTCGTGGAACCCCCGCACATCGACCACGCGGTCGAACTGCTCGCCGCCTCCCCCCTCGACGTGATCGCGCTCGGCTTCACCAGCTCCGCCTACGTCCTGGGCGCCGACGGCGAGAAGAAGCTGTTCGACCGGCTCGCCCGGTACACCCGCGGCCTGCCGCTCACCGGCACCACCACCGCGGCCGTGGCCGGCTTCACCGCCCTCGGCACCCGGCGCATCGCGCTCGTCAACCCCCCGTGGTTCGACGACCGCCTCTCCACACTCGGCGCCGACTACTTCACGGAGCAGGGCCTGGAGGTCGTCCACCACGGCCCTTGCGGGCTGCCCAGCAACCAGAAGCTGATCACCCCCGACGCGCTGTCGCAGTGGATCCGCTCCACCGTCGCCGAACACCGCCCCGACGCCGTCCTGGTCGCCGGCAACGGCATCCGCGCCGTCGGCGTCATCGACGCCCTCGAACAGGAACTCGGCTTCGCGGTCCTGACCGCCAACCAGGTCCTGTTCTGGCACGCCCTGCACCTGGCCGGGGCAGTCGAAGCCGCCCGCTCCATCACCGGGTACGGCCGCCTGTTCACCGCCGAGCCGGCCGGAGGCCGGGCATGAGCCTGCTGCCGGCCGACGGCCACGTCTCCCTCTTCGTCACCGACGACGGAGACGCCCACAGCCTTCCCCTCGTGTGCTGGCGCGACGACGGCACCACCGTCCACGGCATGGTCCTGTACCGGGGAGCGCTGCGCCGGGCCGAGCACGTCCCCGGCTTCCGCCGCTACGCCCACTCCCTGGAGAACGACACCCCCGTGCGCGGCACGGACACGTCCTCCCACTCCCGAAAGGCACACCTGTGACTCAGCAGCGCCCCTCCTTACAGGCCTACTTCGCCCCCCTGGCCGGCACCCCGCAGCCCGCCCTGGGACGGCATGTCCTGGGCACCGTCGCCTTCGGTGACCGCTTCGGCCTCGCCCTCGACGCCGAGGGACACCCCGAACTCTCCGTCCCCATGACCTCGCCCGGCTTCGACGCCTTCCGCGAGGTGTGGACCACCACCACCCGGCCCGTCTCCGGCACGCGCGACGGCCTGCACTTCGCCCACGACGGTGAACACCTCTTCGTCAGCGGCACCATCACCCCGCGCCCCGTGTACGCGCCCACCGTCCGCACCACCTACGAGGCGGCGTTCTCCCTCGTCACCGAACTCGGGTACCCGCACATCTTCCGGATGTGGAACTTCGTCGGCGACATCATCGGCCCCAACGCCGAAGGACTGGAGATATACCAGGACTTCGTGGCCGGCCGCGCCGAGGCCTTCGCCGCCCACCACGGCGACGGCACCGCGCACATGCCCGCCGCCACCGGCATCGGCACCCGCGGCGAAGGCATCTCCTTCGTCCTGCTCGCCGCCCGCACATCCACCCCCCGGCACGTGGAGAACCAGCGCCAGACGCCCGCCTACCACTACCCCGAGCAGTACGGCCCGAAGCCGCCGAGCTTCGCCCGCGCCACCCTGCTCGACCCCGGCGGCACCCTCTACGTCTCCGGCACGGCCAGCATCCTCGGCCACGAGACCGTCCACCGGGGGGACGTCGGCGCCCAGACCGACGTCGTCCTGGAGAACATCGCCGAACTCATCAGTGGTCCCAACCTGAGCGCGGCGGGACTCGACGGCGGCCACGAACTCAAGGACCTGCGCCTGGTCAAGGTCTACGTCCGCCACGAACGCGACCTGCCCGTCGTCCGCGCCCACTGCCGCGAAGCCCTCGGTCCCGACGCCGAACCCGTCTACCTCAACGTCGCCGTGTGCCGCGACGACCTCCTCGTCGAGATCGAAGGACTCGTCCCCGGCCCGGAGTCGACCCGATGAGCGAGCCCTCGCCGCTCACCCTGCACGAGGACCGCACGCCCGCGGTGTGGGAACTGCTGCCCGCCGAGCAGCAGCCCGACTGGGGCGCCCACCCCGACCTCAGCGACATCCTCGGCGAACTGCGCAGCACCCCCGCGCTCACCACCGCGTCCGACGTCAGGGTCCTGCGTCACCAGCTCGCCCAGGTCGCCCTCGGCCACGCCCGGCTGCTCCAGACCGGTGACTGCGCCGAGGACCTGCGCGAATGCACCCCCGAGCACACCGCGCCCAAGGCCGACGTCCTGGACGAACTCGCCGACCGGCTCGCCCTGCACACCGGGCGGCCGGTGGTGCGCGTGGGCCGCATGGGCGGACAGTTCGCCAAACCGCGCAGCAGTCCCACGGAGCGGCACGAAGGGCAGGACCTGCCCGTCTTCCGCGGCCACCTCGTCAACGCGCCGGAGCCGACCCCGGCCGCCCGCCGCCACGACCCGCACCGCATGCTCACCGCCTACCGGTCCAGCGCCCGTGTCCTGCACGAACTCGACCTGCGCCGCACCGGCCCACTGGGCCCCTGGGCCAGCCACGAGGCCCTCGTCATGGACTACGAGAGCTCCCTGGTCCGCCGCGACGACCAGACCGGCGCCCCCTACCTGGCCTCCACCCACTTCCCCTGGATCGGCGAACGTACCCGCCAGCCGGGCCTCGGCCACGTCGAACTGCTCGCCGCGATGGCCAACCCCGTCGGCTGCAAGATCGGTCCCTCCGCCGCGCCCGAGGACGTGGTACGGCTGTGCGAGGTCCTCGACCCGCTCCGGCTGCCCGGCCGCCTCACCCTGATCCTGCGCATGGGCGTACGCGCCGCCGAGACGGCCACCCCGGCCGTCGCCCGCGCCGTACGCCGCGCCGGCCACCCCGTGGTCTGGCTCAGCGACCCGCTGCACGGCAACACCGTCCGCACCGCATCCGGCCTCAAGACCCGGCACCTCGCCGACGCCATCTGCGAGGCGGCCACCGTCCGCCACGCCCTGGAGGAGGAAGGGCTGCACGTCGGCGGGCTGCACCTGGAGACCGCAGCGGCCGACATCACCGAGTGCGTCGGCGGCCCCGTCACCGGCGAGCACCTGGTCCCCGAACGCTACGAGACCCTCTGCGACCCGCGGCTCAACCCGCGCCAGGCCCGCGAACTGGTCGACGCCGTCTTCGGCTGAACCACACCCCCCGCAGACACAACCCCCCGCAGACACACCCCCCTTCCAGAGGAACCCCATGCCCCAGTCACCCGCCGCCCTGCGCGTCGGCGTCGTCATGCCCGGCCGCGAATCCGTCGTCGAACGCGGCGACTACCCCCGCCACCTCGGACAGCTCGCCCAGCAGGTCGAGCAGCTGGGCTACGACTCGATCTGGGCCGGCGAGTCCCCGCTGGCCCGTTCCCGCATGAACCCGCTGCTCGCGCTGACCGCCGCGGCGACCACCACCGAACGCGTCGAACTCGGCACCGCCGTCCTGCTGCCCCTGCGCCCGCCGGTGCACCTCGCCCACGAACTCGCCTGCCTGGACCGCATCTCCGGCGGACGCCTCATCACCGGCATCGGCTCCGGCTTCAACTCGCCCGCCGCCGAGGCCGAGTTCCAGGCCTACGGCATCCCGTTCACCGAACGCGTCGGCCGGATGCGCGAGACCCTGGAGATCTGCCAGGCCCTGTGGCGCGCCCAAGGAGACCCCGTCTCCTACGAAGGCCGGTACCACAGCCTCGAGGACGTGGCACTGCTGCCCGTGACCGAGCAGCCCGCCGGCCCGCCGGTGTGGATCGCCCACGGCGGCGAGAAGATGCTGGAACGCACCGGCCGCCGGTACGACGGCTGGATGCCCACCAGCACCACCTCCGGCGGCTATGCCAAGGGCTGGCTGCGCGTGCAGGAGGCCCGCGAGGCCGCCGGCCGGCCCGAGGACGACGTCACCGCCGCCGTCTACCTGTCCGTCGCCGTCGAGGACAGCTTCGAGAAGGCCGAGGACACCCTCCAGGCCTACTTCCGCGCCTACTACCGCCTGGACCTGCCCACCATGCGCACCACCCAGGGCATCTTCGGCGGCACCGCCGAGCAGGTCGCCGAATGGCTCGGCGGCTACATCGACGCCGGCGCCCGCCACCTGGTGCTGCGCCTGCCCACCGCCGACCTGCACGAACCCCGCTACCGCGCGGCCCTGGAACGCACGGCGCAGGAACTGCTGCCGCTGCTGCGCGGCCTCGCGTGATGGGAACGGCCGACCCGATGGCGGCAGCCACCCGGCGGCCGGCGCGCCAGAGCGACCTCTGGCGCGCCGCCTGGCCGCTGACCGCCGTCTTCATGCTCTCCAACGTGCCCACCCCCCTGTTCGTGGTCTGGCAGCACCGCATCGGCTTCGGCACCGGCACCCTGACCGTCGTCTTCGCCCTGTACATCGGCGGCCTGCTCCTCGCGCTGCCCGTGGCGGGCGCCGTCTCCGACCGCTACGGGCGGCGCACCGTCCTGTTCCCGGCCGTGCTGTCGGCCCTGCTCGCCTGCCTGCTCTACGCGACCGCCGAAAGCGTCGCCGCCCTTCTCGTCGCCCGGCTGCTCACCGGCCTGGCGGTGGGCGGTACCGTCGCCGCCGGCATGGCGGCAGTCGCGGACGTCGGCGGACCCGACCGCCGCCGGCAGGCCTCGCTCGCCGGCTCGGTCGCCATGGGCGCCGGCCTGGCCATCGGCCCGCTGCTGTCCGGTTGCTTCGCCCAGCTCCTGCCCGCGCCCACCCACACGGTCTTCGTCGTCGAGGCGGTACTGCTGCTGTCCGTGCTGCCCGTCGTCCGCACCATGCCCAACGTGCGCAGAGCCGGCGCCGGCACCTGGCTGCGCCCGCCCTCCGTGCCCCGCGGCAACCGGCGTGACCTGCTGGTCGGCCTGGCCGCCTACATGCCGGGCATGACCGGCACCTCCTTCCTGCTCGCCCTCGGCCCCACCCTGCTGGCGACCCTGCTGGGCACCGGCAACCGGATCGTGGCGGGCGGTTCGGCCTTCGTGATGTTCGGCGCCTCCACCGCCGTGCAGTTCGCCGTCAGCCGCTGGCCCACCCGCCGGCTGCTGACCACCGCGACCGCGGCCACCGCCGCCGGCATGGTGCTGGTGGTCGTGGCCGTGCGCGCGGAGTCGGTCACCACCCTGCTCGCCGCCGCCGTATGCGCCGGCACCGGGCAGGGCATGGCCCAGCTCGGCGGGTTCTCGCTGCTCAACGCCCGGGTGCCGACGGCCCGCCTGGCCGAGTCGAACGCGGCGCTGAGCGCCTGGGGATACCTGTTCGCCGGAGTGCTGCCGGTGGCCACGGGCTACCTCGCCGACGCCACCAGTGTCGGCTTCGGCGCGACCGTGCTGGGCCTGGCGGTGGCCGCGGCGGCCGTCGCGGCCGGCCTGGCCGTCGCCCGCGCCCGCCCCTGACCGGAAGCCGTGGTCGCGCCGTCCGGCGTGTCAGGAGCCGCCCTCGTACGGACCGCCCCGGAAGTACAGCGCGCGGTACGGCCGGGGGCGGTCGCCGCGTTCGTGGGCGGCGTCGGACCGGTCGGCGGGAGCCGAGCGCCGGGACAGCTCGCGCAGCCGCTCCAGGCCCGCCAGCACCTCGGCGCGATGACCGGACGCCTTCATCCAGCGGGGCAGCCGCGCGAACATCGCCCGCGTCGGACGCGCGCTCCCGCGCTCGCGCAACGCGGCACCCACGTAGGCGGCCAGCGCGTCGGCGTGCCGGTCGTCGTACGCCCACAGGACGTGGCCGGCGCACCGGGTCTGTAGCCACAGCGGCCGTCCGAAGAAGGGGTCCTCGGTGCCGCCCGGCTGCGCCGCGACCAGTGCGCCGCCGCGCGTGTCCGCCGCCCGGTCGGCCACGGCGCCGCACGCCGCGCAGGTCAGCCGGCGGGGCTGGAACAGCAGTTCGCCGTAGTGGGCGGGCGCGGGCAGACCGGGCCGGGGAACGACCTGCGCGCGGCCACCGCAGCGGGGGCAGACCACCAGCACGCGGCCCGTGAACCGGGTCAGTACGTCCCCCGGATCGTGGTGCCGCGCCGGACCGGGAGGATGTCCTTGACAGTCCATGCCGTCGCCGCGCCTAGTGCGCCGAGCCCGACAGCTGGAGTCCGATCACCCCGAGGATGACCAGGCTGATCGAGACGATCTTCAGGGTGGACACCAGGTCGCCGAGGAAGACCATGCCGTAGATGGCGGTGCCCGCCGCGCCGATGCCGGTCCACACCGCGTACGCGGGACCGACGTCCAGCTTCCGCAGGGACAGGGTCAGCAGGCCGAAGCTGCCCAGGGCGAACGAGGCGAAGGCGATCGTCGGCCACAGCCGGGTGAACCCGTGGGAGAGTTTCAGGCACACGGCGAAGCCGGTCTCCAGAAAACCGGCCACTATGACCAGCAGCCACGCCATGTGCGGTCCTCCCGTTGGTCCGGATCTCCGGCTCGGTGTGATTATGCACTTACCGGCCGCCCGCCCGGGCGCACAACGCGGTGCTCAGTCGCCTTCCGTGGCCTCCCGCACGGCCAGCAGCCGGCGCAGCGAGTACAGGCGTGCCGGGTCCGCGTGGCCGTCCTCGACCCACTTGTCCAGCGCGCAGTCAGGCTCGTCGTGGCTGCACGCCCGCGGGCAGCCCTCCGTGCCGGGCACGAGGTCCGGGAAGGCCAGGATCACCCGCGAGGGGTCGACGTGCGCGAGCCCGAAGGACCGGAGGCCCGGGGTGTCGACGACCCAGCCGCCCACCCCGCTCAGCGGCAGCGCGAGGGCGGACGTCGTGGTGTGCCGGCCGCGTCCCGTCACCGCGTTGACGTGTCCCGTCGTGCGCCGGCGGTCCTCGGGGACCAGCGCGTTGACCAACGTCGTCTTGCCGACGCCCGAGTGACCCACGAACGCGGTGATCTTGCCGTCCAGGTGAGCGCGCACCCGGTCCACCGCGTCCCCGCTCTCCAGCTCCTCACGGCTGGTGACGACGTAGGGGATGTCCAGGGCGCCGTACAGCCCCAGCAGCGTGTCCGGCGGGGCCAGGTCCGACTTGGTCATCACCAGCAGCGGTGTCAGACCGCCGTCGAAGGCCGCGACCAGACAGCGGTCGATCAGCCGGGGGCGGGGCTCGGGGTCGGCCAGCGCCGTCACGATCGCCAGCTGGTCGGCGTTGGCGACGACCACCCGCTCGTAGGGGTCGTCGTCGTCGGCCGTGCGGCGCAGCACCGACGTGCGCCCCGCGATCCGCACGATCCGCGCGAGGGTGTCCTTCTTCCCCGACAGGTCACCCACCAGGGCCACCTGGTCGCCGACGACGGCGGCCTTGCGGCCCAGCTCGCGGGCCTTCATCGCCAGGACGACCCGGTCGTCCACCAGGCAGGTCAGCCGTCCCCGGTCGACGGTGAGGACCATGCCCTCGGCCGCGTCCTCGTGCTTGGGCCGGATGCTGGTCCGCGGCCGGTTGCCCTTGCGGTTGGGGCGGCTGCGGATGTCGTCCTCGTCGGTGTGCTTGCCGTAGCGGCGCATGCTGTACGTGTCCCTACTGCCCGAGCATCCCGGTCCACAGGCCGGGGAAGTCCGGCAGGGTCTTCGCGGTCGTCGCCACGTTCTCGATCCGCACCCCCTGTACGGCCAGGCCGATGACCGCGCCGGCCGTCGCCATCCGGTGGTCCTCGTAGGTGTGGAACACCCCGCCGTGCAGCGGGCGCGGGCGGATGTGCAGGCCGTCGGCCGTCTCCGTGACGTCACCGCCGAGTTCGTTGATCTCCTTGGTGAGCGCGGCCAGCCGGTCCGTCTCGTGCAGCCGCAGATGGGCCACGCCCCGCAGGGTGGACGGCGAGTCGGCGAGCGCCGCGACCGCCGCGATGCCCGGGGTCAGCTCGCCCACGTCGCCCAGGTCCACGTCGATGCCGTGGATCGCACCCGAACCGGTGAACACCAGCCCGTAGTCGGTGAGTTCGCAGGAACCCCCCATCTCGGTGAAGATCTCCCGCAGCCGGTCCCCCGGCTGGGTCGTGCGGGCGGGCCAGTCCGGGATCAGCACCTTGCCGCCGGTGACCAGGGCCGCCGCCAGGAACGGCTGCGCGTTGGACAGGTCCGGCTCGACGGTCAGGTCCCGGCCGAGCAGCGCCCCCGGCGTCACCCGCCACACGTCGGGCTCGCCGCCCGACTCTGGGGTGTCCACCTGGGCGCCCACCGCGCGCAGCATGTCGACCGTCATCCGGATGTGCGGCACGGACGGCAGGGTGGCACCGGTGTGCCGGACCTCGACGCCCTGGTTGAAGCGCGGGCCGGACAGCAGCAGTGCCGAGACGAACTGGGAGGACGAGGAGGCGTCGACCGACACCGGGCCGCCGTCCAGGGCGCCGCCGCCGTGCACGGTCAGCGGCAGCGCGCCCCGGCCGTCGTCGTCGATGCGGGCGCCGAGCGCCCGCAGCGCCTCGATCACCCCGTCGAGGGGACGCTCGTACGACCGCGGGTCCCCGTCGAACCGGATCGGGCCGTCGGCCAGCGCGGCCACCGGCGGCAGGAACCGCATCACCGTGCCCGCGTTGCCGACGTCGACCGTGGCCGGGCCGCGCAGGCCCGTGGGCAGCACCCGCCAGGCCTCGCCGGTGCCGTCGGGGCCCACTCCCTCCTCGATCTCCACGCCCATCGCGCGCAGCGCGCCGGCCATCAGCAGGGTGTCCCGCGAGCGCAGCGGGCGGCGCAGCCAGCCAGGCTCGGAGGCCAGGGAGGCGAGGACCAGGGCGCGGTTGGTGACCGACTTGGAACCCGGCACGTGGACCGTGGCGTCGACGGCCCCGCTCGCGTGCGGGGCGGGCCAGAGGGCGGTGGGAGCGGAGTTCGGGGCCATGGGGCCACTTTATAAGCAGGGCCCGGCGTCAACCTTCCAGCAGCCAGCGGCCCCCGCCGATCAGCGAGGACAAGGACACCGCGTGGAACAGGAACAGCCACAGCCCCGCCGGCACGTGCGCCAGCCGGGACAGCTGGTCCGCGTCCGAGTCGCCCGCGCCCGCCCGTGACCGCTTGGCCTGGAGCTCGAACGGCGGCCGTACCCCGCCGGCCAGCAGGAACCAGACCACCGCGTACGCGAACGCCGCCTGCACCTGCGGCCCCGCCAGCCAGGACACCAGCAGGAACGCGCCCCCGGCCAGCACCACGGTGAGCACGCCGTAGGCGTTGCGGATCATCACCAGCATCGCCAGCAGCAGGGCCGTGGCCACCCACAGCAGGAGGGTGATCCGGCCCGTGGCCAGCAGCGCGGCCCCGCCGAGTCCCAGCAGGGAGGGTGCCGTGTATCCGGCCGCCGCCGTGAGGATCATGCCCAGCCCGTACGGCTTGCCCCGGCTGAGGGTGAGCCCGCTGGTGTCGGAGTGCAGCCGGATGCCGGTGAGCTGCCGGCCGGTGAGCAGGGCGACCAGGCCGTGGCCGCCCTCGTGCGCGATGGTGATCGCGTTGCGGGATATCCGCCACACCGGGTGCGGGACGACGACGGCGAGCGCCGCGGCCAGGGTGGCCAGCACCACCCACAGGTGGGGATCGGGCTGGGTGCCGGTGAGCCGGTCCCAGAGGCCGGGCAGCGCGGTGGTGGCGGGGCTGTCCATGTGTCCGAGTGGCTCCCTGTCCTGGTGATCGTCGGGGGGTCGGCGCGGGGGCGCCGTCGTGGCGGGGTGGTGGTCGGGTGACGGGTCGGCCTGGCAGTGTGGCACGTATGTGCGGACGGTATGCAGCCAGTCGTGGGCCCGAGGATCTCGCGGGAGTCCTCGGGGTCGAGCACTGGGACCCCGAGGAGACCCTGGAGCCGGACTACAACGTGGCCCCCACCAAGGAGGTGCACGCCGTCCTGGACCGCCCCCTGAAGGACGCGGACTCGCCGCGCCCGGTTCGTCAGCTGCGCCGGCTGAAGTGGGGCCTGGTCCCGTCCTGGGCGAAGACACCCGAGGGCGGCGCCCGGATGATCAACGCCCGCGCGGAGACCGTGCACGAGAAGCCCGCCTACCGGCGCGCCTTCGCCGCCCGCCGCTGCATCCTGCCCGCCGACGGCTACTACGAGTGGGTCACCGGCGGCCAGGAGCGCGAGCTGGAGGCGGAGGGCAGGAAGAAGCGCCCGCGCAAGCAGCCGTACTTCGTGCTCCCCGCCGACGGCTCGGTGTTCGCGATGGCCGGCCTGTACGAGTTCTGGCGCGACCGGACCCTGCCCGACGACCACCCGCGAGCCTGGTGGGTCACCTGCTCGGTGATCACCACAGAGGCCGAGCGGACCCCGCTGGCCGTCGCCCCCGCCGAGGGCCCCCGCTCCCTCGCCGACATCCACCCCCGGATGCCGCTGATGCTCACCCCGGACCGCTGGGACGCCTGGCTCGACCCCTCCCGCACCGACCCCGACGAGCTGCGCGCCCTGCTGGCCCCGCCCCCGCCCGGCCTGATGCGCGCCTACCCGGTCCCCACCGCCGTCAGCAACGTCCGCAACAACGGCCCGGAGCTGCTGAAGGAGCTGGCGGCACCGGAAGAGGGCACACTCTTCTGACGTGAGCACAGAGACCGTCGACACGGACACCGGACCGGCCCGGATCACCTGGCACCCGGCGCGCGAGGCCCGTCTGGTGCTGGCCGTCGGCCATGGCGCGGGCGGCGGCATCGAGGCCCGGGACCTGCGCGTACTCGCCCGGACACTGCCCGCGCGGGGCATCACGGTCGCCCTCGTCGAGCAGCCCTGGCGGGTCGCGGGCAAGAAGGTCGCGCCCGCCCCGAAGACCCTGGACACCGGATGGCGCGGGGTGTGGCCGGCGCTCGCCCGGCCCGGCCTGCCGGTGATCTCCGGCGGGCGCAGCGCCGGCGCCCGCGTCGCCTGCCGTACGGCCGCGGAGCTGGGCGCGCGCGCCGTCCTCGCGCTGAGCTTCCCGCTGCACCCGCCGGGCCGGCCGGAGCGCTCCCGCGCCGGGGAGCTGCTGGGCGCCGGGGTGCCCACGCTGGTCGTGCAGGGCGGGAACGACCCCTTCGGCAGGCCGGAGGAGTTCCCGGAGGGCGATTTCGACCTGGTCGAGGTGGACCACGCCGATCACGGCCTCGCGGTACCCCGGCGCGCGGACCTCACCCAGGAACAGGCCCTGGACCTCATCGCCGGCCGTGTCGCCGGGTGGGCCCTGTCACTCGGGTGACGCCGGGGAATGCCGCGTGACGGGCCGCTGTTGTGCCGGACAGAAGTGCTGACGCCTCGGCACCGATGTCGTGGGAAAGGAAGTCCGCCGCATGGGTTCGACCATCTGCCCGGGCCGCAGCAGCCGCACCGACCTGGACTGGACGGTGCTGCACGCGGCCAGGACCGCTCCTATTCGAGCGGCGGCAGGCACGGGTCGTGTTCTATCCTCCGAAACGAGTGGGACCGGTTCTGGTCCCGCCGGAAATTCCGAGGAGGTGGGTCAGGTCACTGGGACCGACGCAGGGACCGACAACGGCCAGGCGGAGCCGCCCGAGGGCGTCAGCGCGGAGGCGTCCGCCGAGACGACCGTGGAGCGCAGCGCGCGCTTCGAACGGGACGCGCTCGAGTTCCTCGACCAGATGTACTCGGCCGCGCTGCGCATGACGCGCAACCCGGCCGACGCCGAGGACCTGGTGCAGGAGACGTACGCGAAGGCGTACGCGTCCTTCCACCAGTTCCGCGAGGGCACCAACCTCAAGGCATGGCTGTACCGGATCCTCACCAACACCTTCATCAACTCCTACCGCAAGAAGCAGCGCGAGCCGCAGCGCTCCGCCGCGGAGGAGATCGAGGACTGGCAGCTCGCCCGCGCCGAGTCGCACATGTCGACGGGTCTGCGCTCCGCCGAGTCGCAGGCGCTCGACCACCTGCCCGACTCGGACGTGAAGTCGGCGCTCCAGGCGATCCCCGAGGAGTTCCGCATCGCCGTCTATCTCGCGGACGTCGAGGGCTTTGCGTACAAGGAGATCGCGGACATCATGGGGACACCCATCGGAACGGTGATGTCCCGGCTGCACCGGGGCCGCCGCCAACTGCGCGGCATGCTGGAGGACTACGCCCGTGAGCGGGGTCTGGTCCCGGCCGGTGCCGGAGAGTCGAACGAAGCGAAAGGCTCGGGCTCATGAGCTGCGGAGAGCCGCACGAGACGGACTGCAGTGAGGTCCTGGACCACCTGTACGAGTTCCTCGACAGCGAGATGCCGGACATCGACCGCGACAAGTTCCAGCACCACTTCGAGGAATGCTCGCCGTGCCTGGAGAAGTACGGCCTGGAGCAGGCCGTGAAGAAGCTGGTCAAGCGGTGCTGCGGCCATGACGACGTGCCCGCCGACCTGCGCGCCAAGGTCATGGGGCGGATCGACCTGATCCGCTCCGGCCAGCCCGTGCCCGGTCACGACGTGACCCGGACCCCGACGGCGCCCCAGGAATCCTGACCCGCCGGGTCGTATCACCCGAACGTGCTAATCCTCAGGTCATAGACCCCGCACCCCCGATCCCCGCCCTAGGCTCCCAGCCGGGACGGGCAGGGTCGGGAGGGGCGTGATGGACGCGGTACCGGCGAGAGCACGCGGCTACGTGGCCGGCGCAGCCCTGCTCGCCGCCCTCACCCTGCTGCGCCTGCCGGCCACCCACGTCCCCTGGTGGATGCCGGTCCTCCTCGCCGCGCTCTACGCGGCCTGCGAGCACGTCGTACGCCGGCGCCTCGGCGGCACCTTCTACCCCGTCCTGCTCGCCGGGGCCTTTTTGCTGCCGCCGCCGGCCGCCGCGCTCGTCCCGCTGCCCGCCCTCCTGCTCCCCCCGGCCGGACACGGGGCCGCCCTGCCCCGGCGCGTGTGGCGGGCCGCGCGGCCCGCGCTCGCCGTGTGGAGCGCCGCGCAGGTGCACCGGGGGCTCGGCGGCCGCGACGCCGTCGCCGGCTCCGACTTCCCCTACGCCCTGCTGCCCGCCGGTGCCGCCGTCCTCGCCTTCTGCCTCGTGCTGACCCTGCTCGACGGCGGTCTGCGCGCGGCGGCCGGCCTGGTGCCGGCGCGGCGGGCCTGGTGCGGGCTGCTGGCCCGCTCCCTCGCGCCCGTCGCCGTGCACGGCCTCGCCGGGCTGATGATGGCCGTGCTCTGGCGCAGCCCGTACGGCCCGGTGGCCGCCCTGCTCGTCCTGCTCCCGATGTGCGTCTCGTGCTGGGTGTTCGCCCAGTACCACCGCGAACGCGCGGCCCACCAGGCCACCATCCGCGCCCTCGTCCAGGCCGTCGACATCAAGGACGGCTACACCCGCGGCCACAGCGAACGCGTCGGCCACGCCTCCGTGCTGATCGCCCGCGAACTCGGCATGGACGACGACCGCGTCGAGACGCTGCGCTTCGCCGGCATCCTGCACGACGTCGGCAAGCTCGGCGTGCCCACCCGGCTGCTGCGCAAGGACGGACCGCTCACCGCCGAGGAACGGCGGATCATCGAGCTGCATCCCGAGTACGGCCACGAGATGGTCCGCGGGATCTCCTTCCTCGGCGAGGCCCGCGCGGCGATCCTCCACCACCACGAGCGGCTCGACGGCAGCGGCTACCCGTACGGCCTGGCCGGCGACCAGATCCCCGAGTGCGCCCGGATCGTCGCCGTCGCCGACGCCTTCGACGCCATGACCTCGACCCGCTCCTACAGCAGGGCCCGGCCGGTCGAGGCGGCCGTCACCGAGCTGGAGCGCTGCGCGGGCGCCCACTTCGACCCCCGGGTGGTCGGTGCCCTGGTCCGCGCCGTGCGCCGCTGCGGCTGGCGGCCCACGGTCACCGCCGACGAACCCGCGCACGGCACCGCGCCCGCCGAGCGGGCCCCGCGCACCGGGGCGGCCCGATGAGCCCCCTGCGGCTCATCCACGGCGCAGCCGTCCTCGTCGCGGCCGGCTCCCTCGCCGTCACCCTGTGGACCGGCCTGGAGGACCGGGGCGTCGCGCTCGCCTTCGGGACGCTCATCACCGTCGGTGAGCTGACCCGGTGGAGCGACGCCCAGGCCCGGCAGGCCGCGCCCCTGGGCGCCGCCGGCTCCCTGTCGTACGCCCTGCTGGGCGCCGACGCAGGGCGGCCCGCCCAGCACGGCGCGGCCCAGGTCGTCACCGTGGTCCTCGTCGCCGCCCTGCTCGGTGCCGTCCCGCACATCTGGTCCGGCGGCACCCCGACCGCCGACCACCTGGCCCGCCGCGTCCTCACCGTCGGCTTCGCCGCCGTCTGCTTCCAACCCCCCTACGACACCCGGGTCTTCGCCTCCTGGACCGGCCCCGCCTACCCCCTGCTCCTCCTCGTCCTGCTCGCCCTCACCTCCCTGTGCGGGGCCGTGCTGGCCGCCACGCTCGCCCACTGCCGCACCCGCTGGCCGTTCGGTCCGCTGCTGCGCGAGGAACTGCGCGGCCTGCTCGGCATCGGCTCCGCGGTAGGCGCCACCGGCGCGGTGATGGCGCTGGGGGTCGCCGTCGCCGGACTGTGGGCGCTGCCCGTGTTCTGCCTGCCGCTGCTCCTCGTCCAGCTGACCGTCCGCCGGTACGCGGCCGTGCGCGCCACCTACCGGCAGACCATCGCCTCCCTCGCCCGCGCCACCGAGATCGCCGGCTGCACCCCCGCCGGGCACGCCCACCGGGTGGCCGCGCTCAGCGTCGCCGTCGGCCGCGACCTCGGCCTGACCGGGCCCGAGCTGACCGTCCTGGAGTACGCGGCCCTCATGCACGACATCGGCCAGCTCAGCCTGGTCGACCCCGTCCCGGCGGGCGCCACCGCCGCCCTGCCCGCCGCCGAGCAGCGGCGCATCGCCCTGCTCGGCGGGGCCGTCGTCCGGCAGACCGGCGTCGACGCGGCCGTCGCCGTCGTCGTGGAGCGGCAGGCCGACCCCTGCCCGGAGCAGCCGCTCGCCGCCCGCATCGTGCGGGCCGTGAACGCCTACGAGGAGAAGGCCCGGGACGCCGGCCCCGAGGGTCCGCTGCGCGCCCTGGAGGAGCTGCGGCTGGGCACCGCCGGTGACTACGCTCCCGAGGTCGTGGAGTCGCTCGCCCGGGTCCTGGCCCGGCCCCGCGGCTGGCGCGCGACCGTCCCGGCCCACGGCGGGCCGGGACGGACGGGACTGTCTGACCCCGCTCCCGGCTGGGTAACCCATGGGTAATGAGCGACTCTCCCGCCGTACGTGGTTGGATGCGAGGGAGAGGGTGTCCGGGGGCACAAGCCAGCCCACAGCGGGAAATGGAACTGGCAGGCGGGAATCGTGAGGATCTTCGGCAAGGCACGGCACCGGCCCTCCGCCTCCTGGCGGCAGGCCACCGACCGCGCGTTCACACTCATCGGCGACGGCCGGTACGAGGACGCGGGCGAGCTGCTGACCCGCGCCGCCGACCTGGAGCCATGGCTGGCGGAGTCCTGGTTCAACCTCGCCCTGCTGCACAAGTTCCGGCACGACTGGGAACAGGCCCGCGCCGCCGGTCTGCGCGCCGTCGCCCTGCTCGACCGGGAGGCCGGCGCTCCCGACTGGTGGAACGTCGGGATCGCCGCGACCGCCCTCCAGGACTGGCCGCTGGCCCGCCGCGCCTGGCAGGCGTACGGGCTGAAGGTGCCCGGCGGGGCCGCCGTCTCCGGTGAGCCGCTCGGCATGGAGCTGGGCAGCGCGGCCGTACGGCTGTCCCCGGAGGGCGAGGCCGAGGTCGTGTGGGGCCGCAGGCTGGACCCGGCGCGGATGGAGGTGCTGTCCATCCCGCTGCCCTCGTCCGGGCGGCGCTGGGGCGAGGTCGTGCTGCACGACGGCGTCCCGCACGGCGAGCGCACGACGTCCGCCGGGCACGCCTACCCGGTCTTCGACGAGATCGAGCTGTGGGCGCCGTCCCCCGTCCCCACCTGGGTGGTCCTGCTGGAGGCGGCCACCGAGGCGGACCGGGACGCGCTGGAGCAGCTGGCCTCCGACGCCGGGTTCGCCGCGGAGGACTGGTCGTCGTCGGTGCGGCTGCTGTGCCGGACGTGCTCGGAGTCGCGGATGCCGTCCGACGAGGGCGACGGGGTGCACCTGGACCCGCACGACCACAGCGAGCCGGGGCATCCCGGGCCGCTGGGGCACCGGACGGACGGGCAGTTGTGGGTGCCCGAGCGGGAGTGCGGGGTCGCGGCGCCGGCCTCGCTGGTGCGCGGGCTGCTGGACGGCTGGGTGGCGGACAGCCCGGACTCGCGGGACTGGCGGGATCTGGAAGAGGTCTGCTGACCGGCCGCCGTACCCTGTATCAGCAACATCTCCCCCTGTTCTTTGAGGAAGGCGTACGTCGGTCATGGCGCACCAGGACACCGATCAGCAGCACGCGGGCGTGCTCCCCGTCGACGACGAGGGGTACGTCGTCGACACGGAGGACTGCGAGGAGCGCGAGCAGACCTGGCGTGGGCGCGGCACCTCGCGGCCGATCACGGTCGTCGGCAATCCGGTGCTGCACAAGGAGTGCCGGGACGTCACCGACTTCGGCGAGGAGCTCCAGCAACTGGTCGCCGACATGTTCGCCAGCCAGCGCACCGCCGAGGGCGTGGGCCTGGCCGCCAACCAGATCGGTGTGGACCTGAAGGTCTTCGTCTACGACTGCCAGGACGACGAGGGCGTCCGCCACGTCGGCGTGATCTGCAACCCCCGGCTGGTCGACCTGCCCGCCGAGCAGCGCCGGCTGGACGACAGCAACGAGGGCTGCCTGTCCGTGCCGACGGCCTACGCGTCCCTCGCGCGCCCCGACTACGCCGAGGTCACCGGCCAGGACGAGCAGGGCAATCCGGTCAAGGTCCGCGGCACCGGCTACTTCGCACGCTGTTTGCAGCACGAGACCGACCACCTCTACGGCTACCTGTACATCGACCGGCTGTCGAAGCGGGACCGCAAGGACGCGCTGCGGCAGATGGCCGAGAACGAGCCCCGCTACCCCGTGGTCGCCAACGACTGACCGGCGCGGGCCACATGGGCGCCCGGCCGGGATCCTTCCCGGCCGGGCGCCTTCGCGTGTCCGCTCCTCGCTCGTCCGTGCGTCGTACACCAGCTCCCCTGCGGGTTCCTGGTGATCCTTGATCAGTCACACAAGGGGGATTCCCGGCACCTTGGGGTAGTGAATGCGGCAAATCCGTTCCCATGACGGTCAGTTGTGGTGCTGAATAGAAGTACGGGGATACGCATGGCGCACGCCCGGCGCATCAGCGGAGGCGTGCGCTCCTGGCGGCTGGAAGGGGTTTGTACGTGCAGACTTTCCCGCACAGCACCACAGTGACCCGGACGGCGGTCGCGGTCCCGCCCTCACTGGCGCTCCCGGTGATCGAGTCGGCCTTTCCCCGGCGACTGCATCCGTATTGGCCGCGGCTCCAGGAGAAGACGCGGCTCTGGCTGCTGGAAAAGCGGCTCATGCCGGCGGACAAGGTGCATGAATATGCCGATGGCCTGTGCTACACGGACCTCATGGCCGGCTACTACACCGGTGCCGCCGACGAGGTCCTCCAGGCCATAGCCGACTACAGCGCGTGGTTCTTCGTCTGGGACGACCGCCACGACCGCGACATCGTGCACGGCCGGGCCGGCGACTGGCGGCGGCTGAGACACCGGCTGCACGCGGCTCTCGACGCGCCCAGGCACCATGTGCGCCACCCCGACCCACTGGTCGCGGGCTTCGCCGACTGCGTGCTGCGGCTGTACGCCTTCCTGCCGCGCACCTGGAACCAGCGGTTCGCCCGGCACTTCCACGCGGTGGTCGAGGCCTACGACCGCGAGTTCCGCAACCGTACCGAAGGATACGTACCCGGCGTCGAGGAATATCTCGCCCTGCGCCGCCTGACCTTCGCCCACTGGATATGGACGGACCTGCTCGAGATCAGTGCCGGGTGCGAACTCCCGGACGCCGTGCGGAAAGACCCGGCCTATCGCCGGGCGGCCTTCCTCAGCCAGGAATTCGCCGCCTGGTACAACGACCTGTGCTCGCTGCCGAAGGAGATAGCAGGCGACGAGGTCCACAATCTCGGGATCAGCCTCATCACCCATGAGGGGCTGACTCTCGAAGAAGCGGTGGACGACGTCAGGCGGCGCGTCGAGGAATGCGTCGTGGAATTCATCGACGCCGAACGGGACGCCCTGCGGCTCGCCCGTGACATCGACGACGGAACCGCCCGCGGCAGAGAACTCGGCGCCGCCGTCCGCAGTTGCGTCGGCGCCATGCGCAACTGGTTCAGCTCCGTCTACTGGTTCCACCACGAGTCCGGCCGGTACATGGTCGACAACTGGGACGACCGGTCCACGCCCCCGTACGTGACGAACGAAGCGGCAGGTGAGAAATGACCGTCGAGTCGGTGCAGCCCGCGACCCCCGCAACGACCGCGCTGCGCGAACCGCCCCTGGCCCCGGGTGCCGTACCGGTCCTCGGACACGGCCTGAGACTGGCGCGCGACCCGCTCGCCTTCATGTCCGGGCTGCGCGACCACGGCGACATCGTGCGTCTGCGGCTCGGCCCCAAGACGGTGTACGCCGTCACCACGCCCGCGCTCACCGGCGCCCTGGCCCTCAGCCCCGGTTTCAGCATCGCCGGCCCCCTGTGGGAGTCCCTCGAGGGCCTGCTCGGCAAGGAGGGCGTGGCCACCGCCAACGGCTCCCGGCACCGCCGTCAGCGGCGCACCATCCAGCCCGCGTTCCGGCTCGACGCGATACCGCAGTACGGGCCGGTCATGGAGGAGGAGGCGCACGGGCTCACCGAGCGCTGGAAACCCGGCGAGACCATCGACTGCACCTCCGAGTCCTTCCGGGTCGCCGTCCGTATCGCGGCCCGCTGTCTGCTGCGCGGCGACTACATGGACGAGCGCGCGGAACGGCTCAGCACCGATCTCGCCACCGTCTTCCGCGGTATGTACCGCAGGATGGTGCTCCCGCTCGGACCGCTCTACCGGCTGCCGTTTCCGGCCAACCGGGAATTCGACCGGGCACTGGCCGATCTGCATCTGCTGGTGGACGAGATCGTCGCCGAGAGAAGGGCATCTGGTCAAAAGCCGGACGATTTGCTGACGGCATTGCTGGAGGCGAAGGACGACAATGGCGAGCCCATCGGGGAACAGGAGATCCACGACCAGGTCGTCGCGATCCTCACCCCCGGCAGCGAAACAGTCGCGTCCACCGTCATGTGGCTGCTCCAGGTCCTCGCCGCGCATCCGGAACACGCCGCGAGGGTACGGACCGAGGTCGAATCCGTGACCGGTGGCCGGCCGGTCGGATTCGAGCACGTGCGTGCGCTGAGGCACACCAACAATGTCGTCGTCGAGGCCATGCGGCTCAGGCCCGCCGTATGGATATTGACGCGCCGCGCGGTCACGGACGCCGCACTCGGTGGCTATCGCATTCCGGCCGGGGCGGACATCGTCTACAGCCCGTACGCCATCCAGCGCGACGCCCGTTCCTACGCCGGCCACCTCGACTTCGACCCCGACCGCTGGCTGCCGGAGCGGGCCGGTGAGGTGCCGAAGTACGCCATGAGCCCGTTCAGCGTGGGCAACCGCAAGTGCCCCAGCGACCACTTCTCCATGACCCAGCTGAGCCTGATCACCGCGGCGGTCTCGGCGAAGTACCGCTTCGAGCAGGCCGCCGGATCGGACGAGAGCACCCGCGTGGGCATCACGCTGCGCCCGCAGAACCTGCTGCTGCGGCCGGCGCCCTGGTAGGCCACCGGTACCGGCGCGCGTTCAGGCGGCCCGCGGGCCCCGGAACGCGCGCCGGTAGGCCTGGGGGGTCGTGCCCAGCGCCCGCACGAACTGGTGACGCAGCGCCGCGGCCGTACCGAACCCCGTCCGCCAGGCGACGGCGTCCATGGTCTCGTCCGTGCCCTCCAGCAACTCCTGTGCCAGCAGCACCCGCTGGCGCAGGATCCACCGGTACGGAGTGGTGCCCGTCTCCTGCTGGAAACGCCGGGCGAAGGTGCGCGGCGCCATGTGGGCACGGGCGGCGAGCTGTTCGACGGTCACCTCCCGGTCGAGGTGCGCCTCCATCCAGGCCAGCACCTCCCCGACCGTGTCGCAGGGAGCCTTCGGCAGGGGACGCTCGATGAACTGCGCCTGCCCGCCGTCCCGGTGGGGCGGCACGACCATCCGGCGGGCGATCTTGTTGGCCACCTCCGGGCCCTGTTCCTTGCGCACGATGTGCAGACAGGCGTCGATGCCTGCGGCGGTGCCCGCGGAGGTGATGACCGGGTCCTCGTCCACGTAGAGCACGTCCGGCTCGGCCCGGAGCCGGGGATGGGCCCGGGCGAGCTGCTCGGCGTGATGCCAGTGCACCGCGCACCGCCGTCCGTCCAGCAGTCCCGCCGCGGCCAGCACGAACACACCGGAGCAGACGCTGAGCACCCGGCTGCCCCGGTCGACGGCCCGTCGCAGCGCCGTCAGCAGTTCCTCCGGGAACGCGCGCTCCGCGTAGGCCCGCCCGGCGGGGACGGCGATCAGGTCGGCCTCCTCCAGCCGCTCCAGCCCGTACGGGGTGGACACGGTGAACCCGCAGTGGGTGGCGAGCGAGGGCCCCTCCGCGGAGACCACGGCGAAGTCGTACACGGGCAGTCCGTCGTCGCTGCGGTCGATGCCGAACACCTCGCACACGACACCCAGCTCGAAAGGCTGCACCCCGTCCAGCAGCACGGCGGCCACGTTCTTCAGCATGCGGCCAGTGTGCCTCAGCGATGGCAGTAATTCGAGGGTCTACGGCAGTCCTGCCACTCCCGGTCAGGAGTGTCCGGCGCGACAGTGGTGTCCATGAACGGAAACCAGATCGAAGGTCTCATCGGACTGCTCACCACCCTCGGGATCCTGGTCCTCCTGATCCTCCCGTCCGCACTCGGCGTCGTGCGCGACCGGCGCATCGACCGCCAGCTCAGGGAGGTCCAGGAGGACCGGGGGGCCGGGAGGGATCAAAAGTCCTCGTCCAGGTCGACCGTCCCCTCCACCGCCACCTGGTACGCCGACGGACGGCGCTCGAAGAAGTTCGTCAGCTCCTGAACGCCCTGGAGTTCCATGAAGGAGAAGGGGTTCTGCGAGCCGTACACCGGAGCGAAACCGAGGCGCGTGAGGCGCTGGTCGGCGACGCACTCGAGGTACTGGCGCATGGAGTCGGTGTTCATGCCGGGAAGGCCGTCACCGCACAGGTCGCGGGCGAACTGGAGCTCGGCCTCGACGGCCTCCCCGAGCATGTCGGTGACCTCCTGCCGCAGCGCGTCGTCGAACAGCTCCGGCTCCTCCTTGCGGACGGTGTCGACGACGTCGAACGCGAAGGACATGTGCATCGTCTCGTCGCGGAATACCCAGTTGGTGCCGGTGGCCAGGCCGTGGAGCAGACCGCGGCTGCGGAACCAGTAGACGTAGGCGAAGGCGCCGTAGAAGAACAGGCCCTCGATGCAGGCGGCGAAGCAGATCAGGTTCAGCAGGAAGCGGCGGCGGTCGGCCGCCGTCTCCAGCCGGTCGATCTTCTCGACCTCGTTGATCCACTTGAAGCAGAACCCGGCCTTCTCCCGGATGGAGGGGATGTTCTCCACGGCGGCGAACGCGGCGGTGCGGTCGTCCGGGTCGGGGAGATAGGTGTCCAGGAGCGTCAGATAGAACTGGACGTGGACGGCCTCCTCGAAGAGCTGCCGGCTCAGATAGAGCCGCGCCTCGGGGGAGTTGATGTGCTTGTAGAGCGTCAGCACCAGGTTGTTGGCGACGATCGAGTCGCCGGTCGCGAAGAAGGCGACCAGCCGGCCGATGAGGTGCTGCTCCTCCGGCGTCAGCCGGGCCAGGTCGGCGACGTCGGAGTGGAGGTCGACCTCCTCCACGGTCCAGGTGTTCTTGATGGCGTCCCGGTAGCGCTCGTAGAAGTCGGGGTAGCGCATGGGGCGCAGCGTCAGCTCGAAGCCCGGGTCGAGGAGCCGGGTGGTACGGGTGGTCATTACTGGCAGGCCTCGCAGGACTCGGGGTTCTCCAGGGAGCAGGCGACCGCGTCGGGGTCGGCGGCCTGCTGCACGGGGATGGCGGGCTGCGCCTGGGCGGCGCGGGCGATGCGCGTCGCGGGGCGCGAGCGCAGGTAGTACGTCGTCTTCAGCCCGGACTTCCAGGCGTACGCGTACATCGAGGAGAGCTTGCCGATGGTCGGCGTCTCCAGGAACAGGTTCAGCGACTGGGCCTGGTCGAGGAACGGGGTGCGGGCGGCGGCCATGTCGATGAGGCCGCGCTGCGGGATCTCCCAGGCCGTGCGGTACAGCCGGCGCACCTCCTCGGGGATCCAGGCGAATTCCTGCACCGAGCCGTTGGCGTCGCGCAGCGCCTCACGGGTGCGGGCGTCCCACACGCCGAGGTCCTTCAGCTCCCGCACCAGGTAGGAGTTGACCTGGAGGAACTCACCGGACAGCGTCTCGCGCTTGAACAGGTTCGACACCTGCGGCTCGATGCACTCGTACACCCCCGCGATCGAGGCGATCGTGGCCGTCGGGGCGATGGCCAGGAGCAGCGAGTTGCGCATGCCCGTCCGCGCGATGCGCTCGCGCAGCGCGTCCCACCGCTCGGGCCAGGTGAGGGCGACGTCGTAGTGGTCGGGGTGGAGCACCCCGCGGGCGGTGCGGGTCCGCTCCCAGGCGGGCAGCGGGCCGTTGCGCTCGGCGAGCTCGGCGGACGCCTCGTAGGCGGCGAGCATGATGCGCTCGGCGATCCGCGTGGACAGGGCCCTGGCCTCGGCGGAGTCGAAGGGCAGGCGCAGCTTGAAGAAGACGTCCTGGAGGCCCATCGCACCCAGGCCGACCGGGCGCCACCTGGCGTTGGAGCGGCCCGCCTGCTCGGTCGGGTAGAAGTTGATGTCCACCACGCGGTCGAGGAAGGTGACGGCCGTCCGGACCGTCTCGTCCAGCCGCTTCCAGTCGATGTCGCCGTCGCGCACGAAGGCGCCGAGGTTGACCGAGCCGAGGTTGCAGACGGCAGTCTCGCCGTCGTCGGTGACCTCCAGGATCTCCGTGCAGAGGTTGGAGGAGTGGATGACGCTGCCCGGCTCGGCGGTCTGGTTGGCGGTGCGGTTGGCGGCGTCCTTGAACGTCATCCAGCCGTTGCCGGTCTGGGCGAGGGTGCGCATCATCCGGCCGTACAGGTCGCGCGCCGGGATCGTCTTCCTGGCCAGCCCGGCCGCCTCGGCCCGGCGGTAGGCGGCGTCGAACTCCTCGCCCCACAGGTCGACCAGCTCGGGCACGTCGGCGGGCGAGAACAGCGACCACTGCCCGTCGGCGTTCACCCGGCGCATGAACTCGTCCGGCACCCAGTGCGCCAGGTTGAGGTTGTGCGTGCGCCGGGCGTCCTCGCCGGTGTTGTCACGCAGCTCCAGGAACTCCTCGATGTCCAGGTGCCAGGTCTCCAGGTAGACCGCCGCCGCGCCCTTGCGCCGGCCGCCCTGGTTCACCGCGGCCACCGAGGCGTCCAGCGTCTTCAGGAACGGCACGATGCCGTTGGAGTGCCCGTTCGTGCCCCGGATCAGCGAACCGCGCGAACGGATGCGGGAGTACGACAGACCGATGCCGCCGGCGTGCTTGGAGAGGCGGGCGACCTGGTGGTAGCGGTCGTAGATGGAGTCCAGCTCGTCCAGCGGGGAGTCGAGCAGATAGCACGACGACATCTGCGGGTGCCGGGTGCCGGAGTTGAACAGGGTGGGGGAGGAGGGCAGGTAGTCCAGGCGGCTCATCAGCCGGTACAGCGCCGCGACCTCGTCCACGGCCCGGATCGTGTCGTCCTCGGCCAGGCCGCTCGCCACGCGCAGCATGAAGTGCTGGGGCGTCTCGATGACCTTGCGGGTGATCGGGTGCCGCAGCAGGTAGCGGCTGTGCAGGGTGCGTAGGCCGAAGTAGCCGAACCGGTCGTCGGCCGTGCCGTCGACCAGCGCGTCGAGCCGCTCGGCGTGCAGCCGGACGAACGCGGCGGTGCGGTCGGCGATGAGGCCCTCGCGGTGCCCGACCGCGACGGACCCGGTGAAGGACGTCACGCCCTGCGAGGCGGCCTCGTCCCGGATCGTGAGGGTCAGCAGCCGGGCGGCCAGCTTCGAGTACGCGGGGTCCTCGGAGATCAGGCCGGCGGCGGCTTCCGTGGCCAGCTCCCGCAGCTCCGCCTCGTCGGCCCGCGCGGACCGGCCGCGCAGCGCGGCGGCGGCGACCCGGCCGGGGTCGGCGTCGGGCAGGTCGGCGGTCAGCTCGGTCAGGGTCCGCAGCAGCGCGGTACCGGGGCCGTCGGTCTTCAGTTCGGTGGCTGAAGCCGGGTCGGCTGGCGCGATGGTCACGTGGGGCTCTCCCTCGCTCGGCACGGGGCCTGGCGGAGGGCAGGGGCAGCCACGAGCGCACACGGCGTCGCGTCCACCGGCCCACTCCACGAGGCCCGGACGTCACAGGCACCCGGACCGGACGGCCGGGCGCGCTGTCGGCAGGACCTCGGACTGGAACAGGCGTGCGGAAACACGCGAGTACACCGTTGCGGGACAGTTCCGGACTCGCACCGGATTCCCCTGCGGCGACAGCGAGCATGAGCATACATCTGGTGCCGGGCTGTCGTGTCACCCCCAGATGTTGTGTCGGTCCGGTGCCGGAGGGGCGACTCACGGGCTGGAGGGCGCCCCCGCCGGGACCGGTCGACGGGGGCGGCCGCACACGGCGTCGGGACACGGGGGGAGGGCGCGCGGCGGCGGTCCGTGGGGGATGCGGGGGCGGCGGGGGAGGGTGTGCGGCGGTGGCCCGCGAGGGTGCGAGGGCGCGGGGGATGGCGCGCGGCGGTGCTTCGCGGGGGGTGCGGGAGCGCCGGGGAAGGGTGTGCGGCGGTGGTTCGCGGGGGGCGTCGGGGGACGGTGCGCGGCGGTGGTTCGCGGGGGCGCGGGGGACGGTGCGCGGCGGTGGTTCGCGGGGCGCCGGTACGGCAGCGGGCCGCCGGAGGGTGACCTCCGGCGGCCCGCCGGGATGTGCGGTGCTCTCCGCGGGAGCCTCAGTGGGCGGCGCCCGCGGTGGCCGGCGGCAGCTCCACCTGGACGCCCGGGTCGCCCGCGTCGGCCGTGTAGTCCTCCGGCCTGGTCTCGTCGACGCCCTCGGGGGCCTTGACGGCCTTCAGGACGAAGGTCAGGACCACGGTCACCGCCACGTTGAGGACGAACGCCGTGAGGCCGATGTAGCCGATCTCGCCGATACCGGGGATCTCCTTGGCGTTGCCGCCGAAGTGCTTCTGCGTTGGCGAGGCGATCCCGTACGCGGCCAGCGTGCCGTAGACCATGCCGACCGCCCAGCCGGCGAGCAGTGCCCAGCGGTGGAACCAGCGGGTGAACAGGCCGCCGACCAGGGCCGGGAACGTCTGGAGGATCCAGATGCCGCCGAGGAGCTGGAAGTTGATGGCGACCGTCTTGTCCATGGTGAGGACGAAGGCCAGGGCGCCCACCTTCACCAGCAGCGACACGATCTTGGAGACCCGGGTCTCCTGCTGCGGTGTGGCGTCCGGCTTGATGAAGTCCTTGTAGATGTTGCGGGTGAAGAGGTTCGCCGCCGCGATGGACATGATGGCCGCGGGCACGAGCGCGCCGATGCCGATCGCCGCGAAGGCCACGCCCGCGAACCAGTCCGGGAACATGTCCTCGAACAACTGCGGGATCGCCAGCTGCCCGTTGGTGACCTTGACCCCGGCCGCGATCGCCATGAAGCCCAGCAGCGCCAGCAGGCCCAGCATGAGGGAGTACAGCGGCAGGATCGTGGTGTTGCGGCGGATCACCTCACGGCTCCTGGACGACAGGGTCGCGGTGATCGAGTGCGGGTACATGAACAGGGCCAGCGCGGAGCCGAGGGCCAGCGTGGCGTACGTCCACTGGCCCCCGGGGGCCGGCACGACCCCGCCCACACCCGTGGCCGAGAACTTCTCGCCGGCCTTGGCGAAGATGTCGTCGAACCCGCCCAGCTTGACCGGGATGTAGATGATCGCCACCGCGATGACGATGTAGATCAGCGTGTCTTTCACGAACGCGATCAGGGCCGGGGCGCGCAGCCCGGAGGAGTAGGTGTACGCCGCCAGCACACCGAAGGCGATCAGCAGCGGCAGGTCCTTCACGAACCAGTTGGTGTTCTCGCCGCCGCCGACGCCCATCACGTCCAGCACGGCCTGGATGCCGACGAGCTGGAGCGCGATGTACGGCATCGTCGCCAGGATGCCGGTGACGGCCACCGCCAGCGACAGCCCCTTGGACCCGAACCGGCCGCGCACGAAGTCGGAGGTCGTGACGTACCCGTGGCGGTGCGAGACCGACCACAGGCGGGGCAGGAAGGTGAAGATCAGCGGGTACACCAGGATCGTGTACGGCACCGCGAAGAAACCGGACGCGCCCGCCGCGTAGATCGCCGCCGGTACGGCCACGAAGGTGTACGCCGTGTACAGGTCGCCGCCGAGCAGGAACCAGGTGACCCAGGTGCCGAAGGACCGGCCGCCCAGGCCCCACTCGTCCAGGGTCTGCTCGTTGTCGGTCCTGCGCCAGCGCGCGGCCAGGAAGCCCATGACCGTGACGGCCAGGAAGAAGAAGATGAAGACGCCGAGCGCGACGCCGTTGACGCCGTCCTTCACTTCGCCGCCTCCTCGTCCCGGCCGGCGGCGGACCTGCCGCGGGCACGCTGGTCGCGCTGCCACAGCTGGTACGCGAGCATCGTGAGCGCGGTGGAGATCAGCACCCAGAGCATCTGGTACCAGTAGAAGAACGGGATCCCGACGAACGTGGGATCCGTCTCGGCGTACGAGCCGACCCACAGCATCGCCACGAAGGGCGCGACGAGACACAGGGCGATCACCACCCTGGCCGGTGTCACCACCGGTGGCCTCACTTCAGGCGTTTCGGACATGCCACGGCTCCGTCCCCTCGCTGATCACCTGGGTAATGCGCAGGCAATCTAGGTGACGGCGTCGTACCAGTGGAAGCCCTCGTCCGCATATCGGTATACCGATTCGGCGAACGCGCCCCCGCTCCTACTCCGCGGGCCGCTTCAGCCGCGCCACGAACTTGTACCGGTCCCCGCGGTACACCGAGCGCACCCACTCCACCGGTTGGCCGCTGCGGTCCAGGGAGTGCCGGGAGAGCATCAGCATGGGCAGGCCCACGTCGGTGCCGAGCAGCCCTGCCTCGCGCGGGGTGGCCAGGGAGGTCTCGATGGTCTCCTCGGCCTCGGCGAGGTGGACGTCGTAGACCTCCGCGAGCGCGGTGTACAGCGAGGTGTACTTCGCCAGCGACCGCCGCAGGGCCGGGAAGCGCTTGGCCGACAGATGGGTGGTCTCGATCGCCATCGGCTCGGCGTTGGCCATGCGCAGCCGCTCGATGCGCAGCACACGCCCGCCGGCGGTGATGTCGAGCAGCCCGGCGAGCCGGTCGTCGGCCGTGACGTACCCGATGTCCAGCAGCTGCGAGGTCGGCTCCAGGCCCTGGGCCCGCATGTCCTCGGTGTAGGAGGTGAGCTGGAGCGCCTGGGAGACCTTGGGCTTGGCCACGAAGGTGCCCTTGCCCTGGATGCGTTCGAGCCGGCCCTCCACGACCAGTTCCTGGAGTGCCTGGCGGACCGTGGTGCGGGAGGTGTCGAACTCGGCGGCCAGGGTGCGCTCGGGCGGGACCGGCGTGCCCGGCGCCTGCGTCTGCGTCATGTCGAGCAGATGCTTCTTCAAGCGGTAGTACTTGGGCACGCGCGCGGTACGGACGGTCGTGCCTGTTTCGTTCTCCGCACTGCTGACGTCGGTGCTCATGCTCTGCCTTCCCGGCTCCGAGTGCCGAAAGCGACCGACATCCCATCGGCCACGGCACACATCGTGGCACGGGTTGCCGTGTCGGGACTCCCCCCGCACGCTCCGTGATCCCCTCTGTATACCGTCGCGCCCCCTGTTGGTCTAGTCCATCGAGGGCGCCGGAGACCGCGGGCGACGGCGGGCCCGTCCCCGCGTCGCACGCCTCCCCGTCTCCCGTACCCCTGTTCCCCGGCTAGATCCCCTGCCACTCCGGCTTGTTGGCGTACGTGTGCCGGAAATAGTCGGCCAGCTTCAGCTTGGACGCGGCGGCCTCGTCGACGACTACCGTGGCATGCGGGTGGAGCTGGAGCGCGGAGGCCGGGCAGACCGCCGCGACCGGGCCCTCGACGGTCGCGGCGACCGCGTCCGCCTTGCCCTCGCCGGTGGCCAGCAGCACCAGGTGCCGGGCCTCCAGGATGGTCCCGATGCCCTGGGTGATGACGTGGTGCGGAACCTGCTCGATGTCGCCGTCGAAGAAGCGGGCGTTGTCGATCCGGGTCTGCTCGGTCAGCGTCTTGATCCGGGTACGGGAGGCGAGCGAGGAGCACGGCTCGTTGAACCCGATGTGCCCGTCGGTGCCGATGCCGAGCAGTTGCAGGTCCACCCCGCCGGCCTCGACGAGCGCGCGGTCGTACGCCTCGCACGCCGCCTGGACGTCCGGCGCCGTGCCGTCCGGCCCCACGAACGCGTCGATGTCTATGCCGAGCGGTTCCAGCACCTCGCGGCGCAGCACCGAGCGGTAGGACTCGGGGTGGTCGGCGGGCAGGCCCACGTACTCGTCGAGCTGCGCTATCCGCGCGTGGGAGGCGTCCACGGCACCGGAGCGCACCTTGGCGGTCAGTGCCTGGTAGACGGGCAGCGGGGTCGAGCCGGTGGCCACACCGAGCAGCGCGTCGGGCTTGCGTCGCAGCAGCTGCGCCAGGGCCTCGGCGATCAGCTCGCCGCCCGCCGCGGCGTCCGGGACGATGACAACTTCCACGCTGGGCCTGCCGTTCTGAAGGGGGCTGTATCCGTCTCCATGTGGTTTAGACCAATCTAGCAGAACCGGTGTTCCCGGGCGCGGGGGAAAAGGGGCGGGGAGAGCAGGTGTGCGGGCACGTTCCGGCCCGCCCGCGACGGCGCGAGCCGGGAGCGGCCGGCGGCCCTCGCGGAAATTGCCATGGCCATCTGGCCCCACGAGTGACCCGGGCGGGCTAGGCTCTCTGGCATCGCGTGCCAGTGGTCCGCGGCGTTCGCCCCCACCATGGACACGCCCTCATGGTCTAGTCCACAATCCAAGAGAACAGGTCTCCGTCTTCCCCGCACAGGAAGGCGGACCGAGGAACCGGGCTCTCTGCCCTGACTGTCCCGGCTCCTCGACCTTCGGCCGACCGGGACCGCACACCCCACGGCCGATGATGCTCCGGGCTGCGGTGCCGGGAGGGTTGAGGGTCCCTTCCAGGCGCCGCGGCCCGCGGGTGTTTTTCGGCCACCCGTGAGGCCCCGGGTACGCTCGCACACGTGCCCTCCATGAACGAACTCGTACGCCAGCACACCGCCCTCGACGACTCCGACCTCGAGTGGCTCCACCTGCTGGTCTCGGAGTGGCAGCTGCTCTCCGACCTCTCCTTCGCGGACCTCGTCCTGTGGGTCCCCACCAGTGACGGCACCCGGTACGTGTCGGTCGCCCAGATGCGCCCCAACACCGGCCCCACCTCCTACCAGGACGACATGGTCGGCCACCTGGTCCCGCGCGGCCGGCGGCCCATGCTGGACGCGGCGCTCGACGAGGGCCGGATCGTGCGCGAGGGCGACCCGGAGTGGCGCGAAGAGGTCCCGGTGCGGGTCGAGTCCATCCCCGTGCGCCGGGAGGGCCGCGTCCTCGGCGTGATCGCCCGCAACACCAACCTGCTCACCGTCCGCACGCCGAGCCGGCTGGAACTGACCTACCTCCAGAGCGCCTCCGACCTCGCGCAGATGATCGCCGCAGGTTCCTTCCCGTTCCCCGACCAGCAGGTCGACATGGACGCCTCCCCGCGTGCCGGTGACGGTCTGATCCGGCTGGACGCGGACGGCATCGTCCAGTACGCCTCCCCGAACGCCCTGTCCGCCTACCACCGCCTCGGTCTCGCCGCCGACCTGGTCGGTCACCACCTCGGCCGGACCACCGCCGAACTCGCCCCCACCCGGGGCCCGGTGGACGAGGCGCTCGCGAAGGCGGCCAGCGGCTGGGCGCCGCGCGAGTTCGAGATCGAGGCCCACGACGGGGTCATCCAGTTCCGGGCCATCCCGCTCAAGCCCAAGGGAACCCGCATCGGCTCACTGGTGCTGTGCCGGGACGTCACCGAACTCCGCCGCCGCGAGCGCGAGCTGATCACCAAGGACGCGACCATCCGGGAGATCCACCACCGGGTGAAGAACAACCTCCAGACGGTCGCCGCCCTGCTCCGGCTCCAGGCCCGGCGCATCGACTCCGAGAGCGGCCGGGAGGCGCTGGAGGAGGCGGTCCGCCGGGTCGGCTCCATCGCCATCGTCCATGAGACGCTGTCTCAGAACCTGGATGAGCGGGTGGAGTTCGACGACATCGCCGACCGGGTGCTCGCGATGGTCGCCGAGATCTCCCCGGGCAAGGTGACCGGCCGGCGCACGGGACGGTTCGGCATACTCGACGCCGAGGTCGCCACCCCGCTGTCGATGGTGCTCACCGAAGTGCTCCAGAACGCACTGGAGCACGGCTTCCGCGAGGGGGACACCGGCACGGTCGAGGTCTCCGCGGTGCGCGGCGGTACCACCAAGGAGGCCCGGCTCCTGGTCACGGTCCAGGACGACGGCGTCGGTCTGCCCGCGGGCTTCGACCCGCACAGCTCGGGCAACCTCGGTCTCCAGATCGTACGGACGCTCGTCGAGGGCGAGTTGGGCGGCACCTTCGACATGGTGCCGGCGCCGGGGCGCGGGACTCGGGTGATCCTGGACGTCCCGGTGCGCGCGGACAAGTGAGCCCGGTCGCCTCACCCGCCGGCGCACCGGCCGCGCGGGGGACCGGGCACAGCAAAAAGCCCCGGACCGCCATTGGTCCGAGGCTGATGCTCGTTGCTGCTCCGCTGTGTCGCTAAGCGCATCGGGGGATACTGCGCGCTGCGGCTCGGGGGCGGGAGAAGCGTGCGTGCTGCACGCGCCGCCAAGCTCAGGCCGTCAAGGGGGGTGGGATGTCAGGCGGAGGCCTGACGGGCCCGGTTGCGGGCGGCGCGGCGCTTCATGGCACGGCGCTCGTCCTCGCTGAGACCACCCCAGACGCCGGAGTCCTGACCGGACTCGAGCGCCCACTGCAGACACTGCTCGATCACCGGGCAGCGGCGGCAGACGGCCTTGGCTTCCTCGATCTGCAGCAGCGCAGGACCGGTGTTGCCGATGGGGAAGAAGAGCTCGGGGTCTTCCTCGCGGCAAACGGCGTTGTGACGCCAGTCCATGGCTGCTACCTCTCCTTGGTATTACGTGCGGATTGCTTGTGAATGTGAACGCTTTCACGAATCCCTCAACAAGTGAAGGGCCGATCGCCGAGTCTCCCCGGCGTGGTCCTGTGGATTGAAGAGGGGTTCTGGTGATCAGTGGAGGCTGGTGTTGCGGGCCGTCCCGATCGCCACGTAGAGACTCGCAAACCTCAGCGGCGGATACAACCCCTTCCCGAAGATTTTTTTTGATTCCTCGGTGTCGACTAGGTCACAGCCGTACTTCCATGGGGTGGATCCTGGCCTAAACGTTCGAGTGAAAGGACTTTCGCCCGTTCCGCTCACACAATCACACGCAGTGCACGGCGTACGCCTGTGAACGTCACGCTCGTACGCAGCCCCAGATGGTCACCGTCCATCTGAAGGGGCAGAGGCGCCTTCGAATGCAAGGTGAACTGGTCCAGATCGTGCAGCGCGACGGCGTGCTTGCCATGGGGTCCGCGCTCGGGGGACGAAGTGAGCAACTGGGTGCCATACCGGGCAACCGCGGCCGTCGACAGGCGGCTGAGACCGAGCACGTCGATGCCGGCGTCGAACGACGCCCTGGGTGACGTGTACATGGGGCGATTGCCGAGATAGGTCCACGGGGACGTGTTCGAGACTATGGCGACCACGAGATCTGCGACCGGGTCCGCGCCGGGCCGTTCGAGCGTGATCGTGCCGTGCCGGCGGTTCGACTCACCGAGGAACTGCCGGACCACCTGGCGGACGTAGAGCGCGTGCGTCGACTTCTTCCCGCGCTCGCGCTGCTGCTCGACCCGCCCCACCACGCCGGCGTCGAACCCCAGCCCGGCGTTGAAGGTGAACCAGCGGGCCGGTACCGCCTCGTCCTCGGTGCCCCGCGGACCCGAGGTCAGACCGAGGCCGACGATCCGCTCGCTGCCCTCGCGCAGCGCGTCCAGCAGCGCGCCGGTGGCCTCGACCGGGTCGTTGGGCAGGCCCAGGGCACGGGCGAAGACGTTCGTGGAGCCCCCGGGGACGACCGCCAGACCGGGCAGCCGCTGCAGGTCGGGGCCGGCGTGCAGCAGGCCGTTGACGACCTCGTTGACCGTGCCGTCACCGCCGAGCGCCACCACCAGGTCGATGTCGTCGCTCTCCGCCGCCTGCCGGCCGAGGTCGCGCGCATGACCGCGGTACTCGGTGGTGACCGCCTCCAGCTTCATCTCGCTCGCCAGCGCGTGGATCAGGACGTCACGCCTGCGTGCGCTTGTGGTGGTTGCCGCCGGATTGACCACGAGAAGTGCACGCATGCATGGCAGCGTACCTACTGGGGGGTATTGATCCCAGACCGAGGTAGGGAACCGGTAAGAAGCCGGGGGGTGAGCCCGGACACTCGCGCCCGGCGGGCCCCGCCGGCGCGGCAGGGGGCGGGCTACCCTGCTGGGGTGAGCAGTCAGCAGAACCCCGCCCCGGACACCGCCGCCGAAGCCGCCGCAGCCACGGAGCCGCGCCCGCGCCGGCTGACGTACGCGGCGGCCCTGGCCGCGCTGGAGGGGGCCGCCCTGGTGGGCGGCGGTCTCTGGGTGCTCGTCCGGGCGCTCACCGGCGATCCGGACGGCCGGCAGCAGGCCGTGACCCTCGGCATCACCCTGGTCGTCCTCGCACTGCTGCCGCTGCTCGCCGCGCGCGGTCTGCTGCTGCGGCGCGGCTGGAGCCGGGGCCCCGCCGTGATCACGCAGCTGATGGCGCTCCCGGTGGCCTACAACCTGCTCCAGGCCGACAGCATGGCCATCCCGGTCGGCATCGTCCTCGCGGTGGTCGCCGTGGCGGCCCTGGTGCTGCTGGTCAACAGTGAGACGACCCGGGCCCTCGGGATCAAGGGACCGGGCCGGGCCGAGTAGGGCTCACCCCGTGGGGCTCACTCCTCGACGAGGAGCTTCTCCCGCAGCTGGGCCAGGGTGCGGGCCAGCAGCCGGGAGACGTGCATCTGGGAGATGCCGACCTCCTGCGCGATCTGCGACTGGGTCATGTTCCCGAAGAAGCGCAGCAGCAGGATCCGCTTCTCGCGCGGCGGCAGGTCCTCCAGGAGCGGCTTGAGGGACTCGCGGTACTCCACGCCCTCGAGCGCCTCGTCCTCCGCGCCGAGGGTGTCGGCGACCGCCGGGGACTCGTCGTCGGTGTCGGGGACGTCCAGGGACAGCGTGGAGTACGCGTTCGCCGACTCCAGGCCCTCCAGGACCTCCTCCTCGGAGATGGCGAGCTTCTCGGCCAGCTCGTGCACCGTGGGGGAGCGGCCGTGCAGCTGGGACAGCTCGGCCGTCGCGGTCGTCAGCGCCAGCCGCAGCTCCTGTAGCCGGCGCGGCACCCGCACCGCCCAGCCCTTGTCGCGGAAGTGCCGCTTGATCTCGCCGACCACGGTCGGGGTGGCGTACGTGGAGAACTCCACGCCGCGCTCCGGGTCGAACCGGTCGACGGACTTGATCAGACCGATCGTGGCGACCTGGGTGAGGTCGTCCAGCGGCTCCCCGCGGTTGCGGAACCGGCGCGCCAGGTGCTCCACGAGGGGCAGATGCATACGGACCAGCTGGTTGCGCAGTTCCGCGTACTCCGCGCTGCCCGCGTTCAGCTTGCGCAGCTCCACGAACATCGCCCGTGCCCCGCTGCGGTCGTGCGGGGTGTGCCGCGAGATGTGCGGCGCGACGGGCACGGCCTCCGCGGCCGGCGCGTCGTCATCGGGGTGTCGCCCGTGCTCGCTCATCGTCCCGCCCGTAGCCCTTCCCCGAGCCCTCGCTCCCGCGTGGCCTGCGGCGCCGGCACCACCGCGTGCCGGTGGCGGCGCGGCCGGTACCGCGCCGTCGTCGCCGGCCGGCGCGGAGCCGTCCTCCGGGTGCGGTCTGGCCTGCTCGGGGATGCCGTCGATGCCGTCCGCCATGCGCCGGGAGCCGTCCCCGGGGCCCTGCCCCGAGGTGTCGGCTCCGGTGTCACTCTCGACTGCGCCCGAGCGGGGGGACCCCCATGACCAGGGGGCACCCTCGTCCCCGGTCGGCCGCTCCCGCGTGCCGCGCTCTTCGTCCCGCACCGGCCCGTCCCCGTTCCTCACGCCGGCCCGGGACCCGCGCCGCGCTGTTTGTAGAGACTGATCGACACCGTCTTGTCCTCGTCGACGGCGGACGAGACCTTTCCCGCGAGGGCCGACAGCACGGTCCAGGCGAAGGTGTCCCGCGAGGGGGCGTGGCCGTCGGTGGTCGGCGCCGACACCGTCACCTCCAGCGAATCGTCGACGAGCCGGAAGACACAGCTGAGCACCGAGCCCGGCACGGCTTGCTGGAGCAGGATCGCGCAGGCCTCGTCCACGGCGATGCGCAGGTCCTCGATCTCGTCCAGGGTGAAGTCCAAGCGGGCCGCCAGACCGGCCGTGGCCGTCCGCAGCACCGACAGGTAGGCACCCGCCGCCGGCAGCCGGACTTCCACGAAGTCCTGGTTCGCCGCGGGCTCGCCTGCGATCTGGGACACCCTCACCTCCATGGTGGTACAAACTTTACGGGGCCGAGGGTCGCCCCCCGGGGGTAACGCGTACGAGTTCAACCGGTGACGCTATCGCGCTCCGAACATTCCTGTCCCCGGGACCCCAACCCCCCGACGTCACTCACAGTAAAGCTGTGGATACGCTCCGTGTCTAGGGGGTCTGCGGGCCCAAATGAAAAGAGCGCGCGCCGGGTTGGCGTACCCAGGCGTCACCTGCTCGAACCGTCCTGCGGCGACCGCCGCATGCAGTGTCACACGAGAACGCCCCTGTACGGGAAACGCTCAGACGAGGACGTGGTCCACGAAGCACCACTGCCAGTCCTCGCCGGGCTCGAACGTCCGCATCACCGGATGACCGGTCCGCTCGTGGTGCTCCGTCGCGTGACGTCCGGGCGAGGAGTCGCAGCAGCCTACGTGGCCGCAGCTGAGGCACAGCCTCAGCTGCACTGGGTGTGTGCCGTTGCGCAGGCACTCCGGGCAGGTCTCGCCGAGCGGTTCCGGCTCCGGGTGCGGCAGCGCGTCGGCGTGCGTGCACTGTTTCATGATTGCCAGATTACGACGCACGTGCGGGTGGCCGCGCGGAATACGAGGGTGGGCGAAGACCATGGACGTGATGCCCCTGCTGTTGCTGGTGGCGGGCAGCGCCGCGGTGGCCGCGGCGGCCCGGCGCACCCCCGCGCCGGCGCCCCTGCTGCTGGTCGCGGTGGGGCTGGTGGTCTCGGGCATCCCCGGGGTGCCGTCCTACACCCTCGATCCGCACATCGTCCTGCCCCTGCTGCTGCCCCCGCTGCTGTACACCTCCGCCAGTGACAGCTCCTACCTCAGCCTGCGCGCCCAGCTGCGGCCGGTGGCGCTGCTGTCGGTCGGCTACGTGCTCTTCGCGACCCTGGTCGTCGGCTGGGCCGCCTACCTGATCGTGCCCGGACTGCCGCTGCCCGCCGCGCTGGTGCTGGGCGCGGTCGTGGCACCGCCGGACGCGGTGGCCGCCACGGCGGTGGCGCGCCGGGCCGGCCTGCCCTCCCGGGTCACCACCATCCTCCAGGGCGAGTCCCTGCTGAACGACGCCACCGCGATCACCGCCTACAAGGTGGCGCTCGGCGCGGCGGTCGGCGCGGGAGCGACCTGGGCGGGCGGGATCCGTGAGTTCCTGCTCGCCTCGGTCGGTGGCGTGGGGATCGGCCTGGTCCTCATGGCGCCGCTGCACTGGCTGCGCACGCACCTGACCGAACCCCTCCTCCAGAACACCCTCTCCCTGCTGATCCCGTTCGTCGCCTACGGAGTCGCCGAGCAGGCCCACGCCTCCGGGGTGCTCGCGGTCGTGGTCGTCGCCCTGTATCTCGGCCACCGCGCGTGGGAGGTCGACTTCGCCACCCGGCTCCAGGAGGAGGCGGTGTGGAAGATGGTCGCCTTCGTGCTGGAGTCCGCGGTCTTCGCCCTGATCGGTCTCCAGCTGCCGATCGTCCTCAAGCGGCTCGGCGAGTACGAGGGCGCCTCCGCGGCGGGGTACGCGATCGCCGTCTTCCTGGTCGTCGTCGTGACCCGGTTCGTCTGGGTCTATCCGGCCGCCTTCCTGCCCCGGATGCTGTCGGCGCGCATCAGGGCACGCGAGGAGAACCCCACCTGGCGGGGCGCGATGGTCACCTCGTGGGCCGGCATGCGCGGTGTCGTCTCCCTGGCGATCGCCTTCGCCATCCCGCCGACCATGGCCGAGGGGCCCCGCAGCCTGGTCCTCTTCCTGACCTTCACCACCGTCATCGGCACCCTGGTCGTCCAGGGCGTGACCCTGCCGTCGCTGATCCGGCTGCTGCGCTTCCCCGCCCGCGACCGGCAGGCCGAGACCCTCGCCGAGGCCAACGCCCAGGCCCAGGCATCACGGGCCGCCGACAGCCGCCTGGACGAACTCCTCACCGACGACCGCAACGCCCTGCCGCCGCCGCTCGCCGACCGGCTGCGCACGGTCCTGGAGCGCCGCCGCAACGCCGTCTGGGAGCGGCTCGGCCAGGTCAACCCGGTCACCGGCGAGTCCGTGGACGACACCTACCGCCGGCTGTCCCGCGAGATGATCAGCGCCGAACGTGAGGTCTTCGTCAAGCTCCGCGACCACCGCCACATCGACGACGAGATGCTGCGCGCCCTGCTCAGACGCCTGGACCTGGAGGAGGCGGCGGCCTACCGGGAGGCCGGTTAGCGCCCGCCCCCCGGATCCGGCCGGCCGGTCACCACCGCGGCGACCGTCGTCCCGCGCGCGAAGGCGCCCTCCTCCGCCAGGGTGAGAAGTCCGTACAGCAACTTGGCGACATAGAGACGCTCCACGGGCAGTCCGTGCCGCTGCTCGAAGTCCTGTGCGAAAGCCAGCAGTTCCGGTGTCGTACGGGCGTAACCCCCGCAGTGGAAGCGGTCGGCCAGCGACCAGGCGCCGCTGCGGGCGCCGAACGCGCGCTCCTGGAGGGCCTGCACAACGGCCTCCAGGAAGCCGCCCGCGAGAACCGGTACACCGAGCGCGCGTTGCGCGGGCGACAGCCCGGCGGCCAGGCCGGCGAGGGTGCCGCCGGTGCCGCAGGCGACCGCGACGACGTCCGCGTGGCCGCGCAGTTCCTCGCCGAGTGCGCGACAGCCGCGCACCGCCTCGGCGTTGCTGCCGCCCTCGGGGACGACGTACGCCCCTTCGGCACCGGCCGCGCGCAGGATGGCGGCCAGGGTGTCCGGCTCGGTCTTGCGCCGGTACGCCGCTCTGTCCACGAAGTGCAGGCGCATGCCGTCGGCCGCGCACCGGGCCAGGGACGGGTTGAGGGGGCGGCCGGCCAGCTCCTGGCCGCGGACCACGCCGGTGGTCGGCAGGCCGAGCAGCCGGCCGGCCGCGGCGGTGGCCCGCAGGTGGTTGGAGTAGGCCCCGCCGAAGGTGACCAGCGGGCGGCCGTCCGCCGCCGCGATGTTCGGCACCAGCTTGCGCCACTTGTTGCCGACCAGCTCCGGGTGGAGGAGGTCGTCCCGCTTGAGCAGCAACCGCACCCCGCGCCGGGCGAAACGGTCGTCGGCCACCTCGTGCAGCGGGGAGGGGAGGCGGGGGGCGAGCGGGTCGGGGCTGGTCACGGCCCCATTGTCGCCCGGCCCGGCCCGGGCGCGGGCGGAGGGTGACGGGATCCGACGGGACCGTGCTCCGCGGGGCGGGCAGGGCGCGCGGCCCCGCCACGGTGTCAGCTCTTCAGCCGTTCCCGCACCCGCTCCCTCAGCCACGCCATCGTGAACCCCCGCGGATCGACCTTGCCCGGCTGCCACTCCAGGTGCCCGATGACCGACCGTTCCGTCCACCCGTGGTACCGGCACACCGCCGCGGAGACCCGTTCGATCGCGTCCAGCTGAGCCTGCGGCCAGGGGTCCTCCCCGTCGCCGAGGTTCTCGCACTCGAAGCCGTAGAAGTGCCGGTTGCCGTCGGTGTTCGCCTCGTTGTCCGGCGGCAGGCCCCGCTCGGCGATCACCGCGCGCAGCACCTCGTCGTCGCCGAGCCCGGCGTGGTTGGCGCGACCGTAGCCGACCAGGTGGACCGTGCCGTCCTTGGTGATCACGCCGTGGCACAGGGGCCCCGGCAGCGCCGGATAGCCGTCGCGGCACAGCTCCACCGTGCGCGTGCTGCCCTGGGTGACGGTGTGGTGGATCATCACGCCGTGGACGGGTCCCCAGGGTCCCTTGTGGTTGCGGTTGTGGTGCTGCCAGTCGCCGACCTCGACGACCGGGACGCCCTCCGCCCGCAGCGCGTCCAGGAATCCGCTCGCCGACATGGGTGGGGCCATGACCGACTCCTTCGTGCCGTGCCCGTCCGGCCGCCGGTCGCGGCCGATCCGTTCTGCCTGCTTCTACCGAAACCGGACGTCCGGGGACACATGGTTCGTACGCTGTGCGAGCCGATCCGGACAGGCGGCGCATCCGGGGGCCATCGGGGAGGGTCGGGGCAAGTCCCTCATTGTGCCCAGTAATGCGATGATCCATTCCCCCTCTTTCGGGTAATGGTGGGACCACGCACGGTGATGAAAGGCTCGGGCCCGAGACCGGTGCTCCGTGCGACAGGGCACCGGGCATACCTGGGAGGGCATTTCTCTATGTCGGTAGGCGAAGAGGTCCGCACGGATCAGGGCAGGCCGCAGCAGTCCCTCGGGACAGCGGCAGCGCGGAACCTGGCCACCACCACCAAGTCCGTTCCGCAGATGCAGGAGATCAGCTCCCGCTGGGTGCTGCGCACGCTTCCCTGGGTGGACGTCCAAGGCGGCACGTACCGCGTGAACAGGCGGCTGACCTACGCCGTCGGCGACGGCCGCGTCACCTTCGTGAAGACCGGTGACCAGGTGGAGGTCATCCCGGCCGAACTGGGTGAGCTGCCGGTCCTGCGGTCGTACGAGGACGAGGAGGTGCTCACCGAGCTGGCCCGGCGCTGCCGCCGGCGTGACTTCGCGCCGGGTGAGGTCATCGCCGACTTCGGGAACCCGACGGAAGAGGTCTACCTCCTCGCCCACGGCAGGGTGTCGAAAGTCGGCACGGGTCCGTACGGTGACGAGGCCGTCCTCGGTGTCCTCGCCGACGGCGCCTACTTCGGCGACCACGCGCTGGTCGACCCCGACTCCATCTGGGAGTACACGGCCCGCGCGGACACCGCGACCACGGTGCTGGTCCTCAGCCGCCAGGACTTCGAGCAGGTCGCCGAGCGCTCGGACACCCTGCGGGAACACCTCGACCAGGTGCGCTCGCTCCCGCGTCAGCGCACCAACAAGTACGGCGAGAAGGAGGTCGAGCTGGCGGCCGGCCACTCCGGCGAGCCCGACATCCCGCACACCTTCGTCGACTACGAACCCAGGCCGCGCGAGTACGAGCTGAGCATCGCCCAGACCGTGCTGCGCATCCACTCGCGCGTGGCCGACCTGTACAACCAGCCGATGAACCAGACCGAGCAGCAGCTGCGGCTCACGGTCGAGGCGCTCAAGGAGCGCCAGGAGCACGAGCTGATCAACAACCCGGAGTTCGGTCTGCTCAGCAACTGCGAGTACGACCAGCGGATCCAGCCGCACGACGGCGGGCCGTCCCCGGACGACATGGACGAGCTGCTCAGCCGCCGCCGCAGCACCAAGCTGTTCCTCGCCCACCCGCGCGCCATCGCCGCGTTCGGGCGCGAGCTGAACAAGCGCGGACTGGTCCCGGAGACCATCGACATCGGCGGCAACCGCATCCCCACCTGGCGCGGGGTCCCGATCTACCCGTGCAACAAGATCCCGATCAGCGAGGCCCGTACGACCTCCATCCTCGCGATGCGCACGGGCGAGGCCGACCAGGGCGTCATCGGCCTGCGGCAGTCCGGCATCCCGGACGAGATCGAACCGAGCCTGTCCGTGCGGTTCATGGGCATCAACGAGCAGGCCATCATCAAGTACCTGGTGACGGCCTACTACTCGGCGGCCGTCCTGGTGCCCGACGCGCTCGGTGTGCTGGAGAACGTCGAGATCGGCCGGTGGGGGTGACGTCTGCCCACGTCGCGGCCGTGTCCCCGCCGGCACGGGCGGGCAGGCCCCGGGGGTACGCGTCCGGGCGGGCCGGCGACACCGGCGCGCGCGGACCTGGCGAGGGGGGACCATGGCCGAGTTCATGACGGAGACCGGACAGCGCACCCCCGGGGTGCCGCGTCCCGGCGCACCGGGGGAGCCGCGGGAGAGAACCGGGGAGGCCCCCGCGGGACCGCCCGACGGGCACGAGGCGACGGCGCTGCTGGAGCGCACCCGCGCACTCGTCGACCCGGAGCTGCGCGCCGCCGTCGAGTCGCTGCCCGGCTCCCTGCGCCGGATCGCGCTCTACCACTTCGGCTGGCAGCAGGCGGACGGCACGCCGGCGGCGGGCAACGCGGGGAAGGCCATGCGGCCCGCGCTCGTCCTCGCGGCCGCCGCCGCGCTCGGTGGACCGGCGGCCCGGGCGGCGGCCGTCCGCGCGGCGGTGGCGGTCGAACTCGTGCACAACTTCACGCTGCTGCACGACGACGTGATGGACCGCGACACCTCCCGGCGGCACCGCCCCACCGCCTGGACCGTGTTCGGCGACGCCGACGCGATCCTCGCCGGGGACGCGCTCCAGGCGCTGGCGGTGCGGCTGCTCGTCGAGGATCCGCACCCGGCCGCCGTTCCGGCCGTGGCCCGGCTCGCGCGCTGTGTCGTGGAACTGTGCGCCGGCCAGCAGACCGACAGCGAACTGGAGCGCCGCGCCCCGGACGCGGTGACCCTGGACGAGGTCCTCGTGATGGCCGAGGCCAAGACCGGCGCCCTGCTGGGCTGCGCCTGCGCGCTCGGCGCGCTGTACGCGGGCGCCGGCGAGGAGGAGGTGGCCGCGCTGGACGGTTTCGGCCGCCAGGCCGGGCTCGCGTTCCAGCTCATCGACGACGTCATCGGCATATGGGGAGACCCGCAGCGCACCGGCAAGCCGGCCGGCGCGGATCTCACGGCCCGCAAGAAGTCACTGCCGGTGGTGGCGGCGCTCACCTCCGGCAGCCCCGCGGCGGCCGAACTCGCCGCGCTGTACGCGAAGCCGTACCTGGGGGCGGAGGCCGCGACCGGGGAGATCGCGCGGACGGCCCTCGCGGTGGAACGGGCCGGCGGCCGGGACTGGGCGCAGGCCGAGGCGGCGGACCGGATGGCCCGCGCGATGCAGGAACTGGCCCGCGCGGTCCCCGTACCCGAGGCGGCGGGCGGTCTGCTGGCGCTCGCCGAGTTCGTGACCCGGCGGAACAACTGAGGCTGCCGTCCGGCAGTCCCGCCGAATCCGGAGCCCCCGGTGACCGTGCGGCTCCTGACCCCGCACGGTCACCGGGCCTCCGGCCGGGCGGGCCCCGCCCACTCCCACCGTGCGCGGGGCCCGCCGCCCTGCCCGGTCGATGGGCGAGCGCCCTGCGCGTCCTCGGCGACGGCACCTTCGTGCGGTCGATACGGCAGGAAGCGCTGCGGCCGCCACCGTCCTACCCTGGGGGCATGGACAGCGAACAACCCGTCTGTCCCGTCTGCGGACAGCCCGTCGACATGGTCGTCAGGCGGCACAAGACCCTGGGCGCCTGGGTGCCGGTGTGGGCCCCCGGCCCGTGCCGCAGCCCCGACTGCGCCTCCCCTTCCGACCCCGCCCGGCCCGCCGGCGCCCCGGCCCGGCCGCGGGGCAGCGGTCCCAAGGGCCGGTCGGCGCCCGGCGCGGGGAACAGCGCCGTCCGAGCACGAGGCGGACCGGGCGCGCCGTAGCGTGGGCGCATGCCGAAACTTCCGCACATCCTGCATGTCACCGAGCGCTCCCTGTGGGAGGCGGCGCGCGAGAGCGGCACCTACGAGATGTCGACCCGCGGCCGCACCCTCCAGGAGGAGGGCTTCATCCACTTCTCCACCCGGGCCCAGCTCCCGCGCATCGCCGCCTTCCTCTACGGCGACCACGAGGGCCCGGACGAACTGGTCGTCCTGGTCGTGGACCCCGCCCGGGTCGGGGCGCCCGTGCGGTACGAGGCCGTCGAACCGGGCGGAGAGGAGTTCCCGCACGTGTACGGGCCCGTACCGGTCGCGGCCGTGGTGGACGTGGAGCCCTGGGGATGAAACGGCAGGGGACGCGACGGCGCCCGTCCCGGAGCCGTAACGCGCGGGAGGTCAGCGCGTAGGCCGCTCCAGGAAGCGGAGCTGGTTGCCGGCCGGGTCGCGGAACGCGCAGTCGCGGACCCCGTACGGCTGGTCGGTCGGCTCCTGGAGGACGTCGCCGCCGGCCTCCCGTACCCGCTCGTACAGGGCGTCGCAGTCGGGGGTGGTGAAGATGACCCCGCGCAGCAGGCCCTTGGCTAGGAGCTCGTTCAGTGCCTGCTTGTCGGCGGGGGAGGCGTCGGGGCTGGCGTCCGGCGGCTCCAGGACGATCTCCACATCGGGCTGGAGCGGGGAGCCCAGCGTCACCCAGCGCATCCCCTCGAAGCCCACGTCGTTGCGGATCTCCAGGCCCAGCACATCGCGGTAGAAGGCGATGGCCTTGTCGTGGTCGTCCACGGCGATGAAGCACTGCGCGAGTTTCACGTCCATGGACTCAGCGTAGAACCGCGGCGCGCGCCGTGCCTTCAGTACAGGCGGCGCCGCGGCCGGGTCAGCCGGCGGGCCACGCAGGACGGGATCACCGCGCTCTCCTCGTGGTCGCGGGCCCGGTAGGCGCTCGGCGTCTCACCGACCAGCTCGGTGAACCGGGAGCTGAAGGAGCCGAGCGAGGTACAGCCGACGGCGAGGCACACCTCGGTCACGGTGAGGTCGCCCCGGCGCAGCAGTGTCTTGGCCCGCTCGATGCGACGGGTCATCAGATAGCTGTACGGCGTCTCCCCGAACGCCTTGCGGAAGCTGCGCTGGAAGTGCCCCGGGGACATCAGGGCGTCGCGGGCCAGCCCGGTCATGTCGAGCGGCTCGGCGTACTCACGGTCCATCCGGTCACGCACCCGGCGCAGCCGTCTGAGGTCCTCCAGAGCGGTCACCCCCTCAGCCTCCCACAGCACCGCCCCCGCCCTCCGGGGAGCGGAAAAAGACCGCACCCGGTCCGTCGCGGACGCCGTGTTCGGCGCGCTGCGGACCGGGTGCGGACGGGAGGACCGGGCGACCGGAGATCGCGGACCGGTCGGCATGATCGAGGATCAGGCCTTCTTGGTCTCCCAGAAGATCTTGTCGATCTGCGCGATGTAGTCGAGCGCCTTCTGACCCGTCGCCGGGTCGGTGGACGCCTTGGCGGCCGAGAGGGCCTTCAGGGTGTCGTTGACCAGCTGGTGCAGCTCCGGGTACTTCTCGAAGTGCGGGGCCTTGAAGTAGTCGCTCCAGAGTACGGAGACGTGGTGCTTCGCCAGCTCCGCGCGCTGCTCCTTGATGATGGTGGCACGCGCCTGGAAGTGAGGGTCGTCGTTACCGGCCATCTTCTCCTGGACGGCCTTCACCGACTCCGCCTCGATGCGGGCCTGGGCCGGGTCGTACACGCCGCAGGGCAGGTCGCAGTGGGCGCTGACCTTGACCTTGGGGGCAAACAGGCGGGAAAGCATGGAGCATTCCTTCCTCGTGATCGTCTTCTCAGGTGCGACATTACTCCCTGAGGAACCGGTTTTCGTGAGTGCCCCCTAGGGCTTAGGACGAAAGTCCAGGGTGAGACTGGGACCGGTGGAGGAACGGACCGGGGAGGTGCCGGGGATGCCGGAGCTGTCGCGGGAGACCGAGCGGGGCGGGGCCGTGGCGCCCTTCGGGCTGGCCGAGGTGACCGGCCCGTCCATGGTGCCCACGCTGCGCCACGGGGATCGGCTGCTGGTGCGGTACGGGGGTGCGGTCAGGCCGGGGGACGTCGTGGTCCTGCGTCATCCGTTCCAGCAGGACCTGCTGGTCGTCAAGCGGGCCGTGGAACGGCGTGAGGGCGGCTGGTGGGTGCTCGGGGACAACCCGTACGCGGGAGGTGACAGCACCGACTACGGGGTCGTACCGGAGGACCTGGTGCTGGGGAAGGCCCTGCTGCGGTTCCGGCCGCCGCGGGCCGGTCAGCGCTCGCCGCTGACGCTGCTGCGCTGGGCGCTCTCGGCGGCGAGGCCCCTGCTGCCCGACCGGTCGGCCTCCAGGCGCTTGCGGGCCCGGTAGGCGGCCACGTTGGCGCGGGTCGCGCAGCGGTCGGAGCAGTAGCGCCGGGAGCGGTTGGTGGAGGTGTCGAGGTAGGCGTTGCGGCACGGGGCCGCCTGGCACAGGCCGAGGCGGTCCACGCCGTACTCGGTGAGGTGGAAGGCCAGGCCCATCGTCGCGATCGCCGCGTAGCCGGCGGTGGCGTTGGAGGGATGGTCGGCCAGGTGCATGTGCCACAGGGGGCGGTCGTCCTCGTCGCGGTGGTCGTGCCCGGAGATCTGGGGGCTGACCGGGAACTCCAGCAGCAGCGAGTTCAGCAGGTCCACGGCCAGGGTCTCGTCGCCGGTGTCGGCGGCCTCGAAGACCGAGCGGAGCCGGGCCCGGACCGAGCGGAAGCGGGTGACGTCGGCGTCGGTGGCGCGACGGGCCGCCGACGCGTTGGCGCCGAACAGGTCGCGGACGGCCTCGACCGAGGTCAGAGAGTCCTTGCCCCGGGCCGGCTCCTCGCTGTTGACGAGGCGTACGGCGTAATCCGAGTAATAGGCCAGTTCCACTTGTAGTCCTTACCAGGGCGCTTTATCGTCATGTCTGCGGTCGGGTAATAGCCGGTCGTGCTTCCAGGGTATTACGCGAACCGAGGGGAGTCGGGGTGCCATGACCACGGACACCGGTACGGACTGGGCCGCCTGGCAGGAGAGCTGGGACCGGCAGCAGGAGGGCTACATGCCCGACCGGGAGGAACGCTTCCGGATCATGCTCGACATGGTCGAGGCGCTGGTCGGCACGGCCCCGCGCGTCCTCGACCTCGCGTGCGGCACCGGCAGCATCACCGCGCGGCTGCTCAGGCGGTTCCCGCGGGCCACCAGCACCGGCGTCGACCTCGACCCGGCGCTGCTCGCGATCGCGCAGGGCACCTTCGAGGGCGACGACCGCGTCCGTCTCGTCACCGCCGACCTGAAGGACCCCGACTGGCCGGAGCGGCTGCCGTACGACTCCTACGACGCCGTCCTGACCGCGACGGCGCTGCACTGGCTGCACAGTGAACCTCTCGCGGCCCTCTACGGTCAGGTCGCGGAGCTGGTCCGCGACGGCGGCGTCCTCATGAACGCCGACCACATGATCGACGACAGCACACCCCGGATCAACGCCGGGGAGCGCGCCCAGCGCCACGCCCGCATGGATCAGGCCAGGCGGGACGGCACCCCGGACTGGGCGGAGTGGTGGCGGCTGGCGGCCGCGGACCCGGCCCTCGCCGAACCGACCGCCCGCCGTTTCGCGATCTACGGCGAGCACGCGGACGGCGACACCCCGTCGGCCGCCTGGCACGCGCGCGTGCTGCGCGAGAAGGGGTTCGCCGAGGCCCGCGCGGTGTGGTGCTCACCGTCGGACACCCTGCTGCTCGCGCTGAAGTGACAGCCGGACGGTGACGGCGCGGGGCTGCCGCGGCCTCGCAGAGGAGAGGGGCGGTACGGCCGTGGCCGTACCGCCCCTCTCCCGCGTGTCTACAGCACCTTCGACAGGAAGGACTGCGTCCGCTCGTGCTGCGGGTTGCCCAGGACCTCCCGCGGATGGCCGGATTCCACCACCACGCCGTCGTCCATGAACACCAGGCTGTCGCCCACCTCGCGGGCGAAGCCCATCTCATGGGTGACGACCACCATGGTCATCCCGGACTCGGCGAGGTCCCGCATGACGTCCAGGACGTCACCGACCAGCTCCGGGTCCAGGGCCGAGGTCGGCTCGTCGAACAGCATCAGCTTCGGGTCCATCGCCAGCGCCCGGGCGATGGCCACGCGCTGCTGCTGGCCGCCGGAGAGCTGCGAGGGGTAGTGCCCGGCCCGGTCGGCCAGGCCCACGCGCTCCAGCAGCTGCACGGCCCGTTCCCGGGCCTGCGTCCTGCTGGTGCCCCGCACCTGCACCGGCGCCTCCATGACGTTGTCCAGGGCCGTCATGTGCGGGAACAGGTTGAAGCGCTGGAAGACCATGCCGATGTCCCGGCGCTTCATGGCGACCTCGCGGTCGCGCAGCTCGTACAGCTTCTCGCCCTGCTGGCGGTAGCCGACCAGCTCGCCGTCGACGTACAGCCGCCCGGCGTTGATCTTCTCCAGGTGGTTGATGCACCGCAGGAAGGTCGACTTGCCGGAGCCGGAGGGGCCGATGAGGCAGAACACCTCGCCCGGCTTCACCTCCAGGTCGATGCCCTTGAGCACCTCCACGTGGCCGAAGGACTTGTGGACGCCCTCCGCCCTGACCATCGGGACGGTCCCGTCGACCGGGGTGTCCTGCGTCTTGTTCGGCTTGTCGGTCATGCCATGCCACCCTTCGGCCGGCCCAGGGAGAGCATGTTCGTCCTGACCTTCTGCCACGGCGTCGGTGGCAGCTGGCGGCTGGAGCCGCGGGCGTAGTAGCGCTCGACGTAGTACTGGCCGACGCTCAGGACCGAGGTCATGATCAGGTACCAGGCCGCGGCGAGGAAGTACATCTCCACCGGGGCACCGGAGTTCTGGCCGATGTCCTGGGCGTAGCGGAACAGTTCGGGGTACTGGACGGCCGCCACGAGCGAGGTCGTCTTCAGCATGTTGATCACTTCGTTGCCCGTCGGCGGCACGATCACGCGCATCGCCTGCGGGATGATCACCCGGCGCAGCGTCTTGCCCTGGCTCATGCCGAGCGCGTGGGCCGCCTCGGTCTGGCCCTCGTCCACCGCGAGCAGACCGGCCCGGCAGATCTCGGCCATGTAGGCCGCCTCGTTCAGACCCAGGCCGAGCAGCGCCGTCAGCAACGGCGTCATGAAGTTCGACCAGTAGTCCTTGTAGAGCGGCATCAGGTTGATGTACTCGAAGACCAGGCCCAGGTTGAACCAGAGGAACAGCTGGACCAGGACCGGGGTGCCGCGGAAGAACCAGATGTAGAACCAGGCGATCGACGAGGTCACCGGGTTCTTGGACAGCCGCATCACCGCCAGGACGATGCCGCCGACGATGCCGATCACCATGGACAGGACCGTCAGCAGCAGGGTCTTGCCGACACCGGTCAGGATCCGGTCGTCGAAGAAGTAGTCCGGTACCGCGTGCCAGTTGATCCTGCCCTGGCTGAACGCGTAGATGATCGCGACGAGGAGCGCGATCGCGATGACGGCGGAGACGTACCGCCCGTAGTGCCGGACGGGGATGGCCTTGATGGCCTCCGCGCCGGACGGGGGTGTGCCCTTCGGGCCCGCCGTCTTGTCGATGTCAGTCACGGGTATTGCCTCTCAGTGGCCGCTGGCGCCGACGCGGGTCACTTGCCGCCGTTGATCGCGGACTGCTTGACCGCGCCGTCCTCGGCGCCCCACTTCTCGAGGATCGTCTTGTACTCGCCGTTCTTGATGATCGCGTCCATCGCGGCCTTGATGGCGTCCCGCAGCTGCGTCTGCTTCTTGGCGACCGCGATGCCGTACGGGGCCGCCTGGACCTGATCGCCGACGAGCTGGAAGTCCTTGCCGCCGCCCGAGTTCTTGACCGCCCACGCGGCGACCGGGAAGTCGGAGGAGGCCGCGTCCACGCCGCCCGAGCGCAGCCGGGTCTGGGACTGCTGGTCGTCGTCGAAGGCCTCGACGGTGAGCTTCTTGCCGGCGGGACACTTCTTGGCCTCCTGCTTGGCCAGGTCCTCCGAGATGGTGCCCCGCTCGACGGCCAGCTTCTTGCCGCACAGGTCCGACCAGGTGGTGATGCCGTTGGTGTCACCCTTGCGGGTGTAGATCGAGACACCGGCGTTCAGGTAGTCGACGAAGTCGACGCCCTCGCCGACCTTCTTGCCCGTGTCCGGGTCGACGCCCTCCTGACGGTTCTTGTTGTCCGTCATCGCCGACATCGCGATGTCGTTGCGGCCCGAGCGCAGACCGGTGAGCAGGGCGTCGAAGGTACCGTTCTCGAACTCGAACGTCACCCCGAGCTGCTTGCCCATGGCCGCCGCCAGGTCCGGGTCCAGGCCGACGACCTTGCCGGAGGCGTCCTTGAACTCCACCGGCGCGTACGCGATGTCCGAACCGACCTTGATCTTGCCGGCGCTGCGGATGTCCTGCGGGAGCTTGTCGGCGAGCGGAGCGGTGCTGGTGGACGCACCGCCGGAGTCCTTGTTCTTGTCCTTGGTCTGGTCACCGCAGCCGGTGAGCAGCAGGGCGCCTGCGACCGCGATCGCACCGGCCGCGGCCAGACGTGAGCGCGCGGCGCTTGTACGACGGGTGGAGCTTGCGGTCATCGTGGTTCCTCCGGCGGATGGGAAGAGTTGCCGATGGGTCGACGGAAACACACACCTTCGGGTGTCGCGACCTCGTGGGTTTACGGCATCTTGCCATTCGGACTACGCCATTCAGGGGCGTCGCTATGTCAAAATCGGATAACGGGTCACCCCCGAACCGCATCAGGTCGGTACAACCCCGGTCCATAGCCGCAGGATCATCTGCGGGAATCCAGCGCTCCGGCCGGAAAATCTTCGGCGTGTCTCACGATGTGATCACCCTCCGCGGCCACCTCACCGCCCGGCCGCTCCCGTCGCGCCGGGGCGCCCGCGTGCCGCCCCCGTGCCGCCGGCCGTGTGTCACCTTCCCGCCGCTTTGCTGTTCCGGGATGTGACCTTGCACCTAATGGACTCGTCGCGGGCGCCGTCCGTCCGGTAAGAAGGTTCTTTACACCCCTCATCCGGGGCTCAGGGCGCGTGTGCGGCGCGCCCGTCGCGTATGTGCTCGTACGTATCCGCAATCGAGCCGTGCGCGGTGCCCGCCCACCCCTCACCAGGAGTGGTCGACCCTCAAACCATGCATAGCTAAGGGGTACAACAAAGTGGCAGCGGAGATCGTCAATCCTCGCAGCGACAACGGTACGGACCAGGACGGAGGGGCCGAGCCCCTCGATTCGTTCGACCCGGTGTTCGCGCTGCACCGCGGCGGCAAGATGGCCGTGCAGGCCACCGTGCCGATCCGCGACAAGGACGACCTTTCCCTCGCGTACACGCCCGGCGTCGCTCGCGTGTGCACCGCGATCGCGGAACAGCCGGAGCTGGTCAACGACTACACATGGAAGTCCAGCGTGGTAGCCGTCGTCACCGACGGCACCGCCGTGCTCGGACTCGGGGACATCGGTCCCCAGGCGTCCCTCCCCGTGATGGAGGGCAAGGCCATCCTGTTCAAGCAGTTCGGCGGCGTCGACGCGGTGCCGATCGCGCTCGACTGCACCGACGTGGACGACATCGTCGAGACCGTCGTCCGGCTCGCCCCGTCCTTCGGCGGAGTGAACCTGGAGGACATCTCGGCGCCCCGGTGCTTCGAGATCGAGCGCCGGCTCCAGGAGCGGCTCGACATCCCGGTCTTCCACGACGACCAGCACGGAACGGCCGTGGTGACGCTCGCGGCGCTGCGGAACGCGGCCCGGCTCAGCCGGCGCGAGATCGGGCAGCTGCGGGCCGTCATCTCCGGCGCCGGCGCGGCCGGTGTCGCCATCGCCCGGATGCTGGTCGAGGCCGGCATCGGGGACGTGGCCGTGGCGGACCGCAAGGGCGTCGTGTCGGCCGACCGGGCGGACCTGACCCCGGTCAAGCGCGAGCTGGCGTCCTTCACCAACAAGGCCGGCCTCACCGGCTCGCTGGAGGACGCGCTCGCGGGCGCGGACGTCTTCATCGGCGTCTCCGGCGGTACGGTCGCGGAGGAGGCCGTCGCCTCCATGGCGCAGGGCGCCTTCGTCTTCGCGATGGCCAACCCGAACCCCGAGGTGCACCCCGACGTGGCGCACAAGTACGCGGCGGTCGTCGCCACCGGACGCTCGGACTTCCCGAACCAGATCAACAACGTGCTGGCCTTCCCCGGGATCTTCGCGGGCGCGCTCCAGGTGCGGGCCACGCGGATCACCGAGGGGATGAAGATCGCCGCCGCCGAGGCGCTGGCCGCGGTGGTCGGGGACGACCTCGCCGCGGACTACGTGATCCCGTCCCCGTTCGACGAGCGGGTCGCTCCGGCCGTGACCGCGGCGGTCGCGGCCGCCGCGCGCGCCGAGGGCGTCGCCCGCGGCTGACGCAGCGCTGAACGGCCCCGCCCGCCCGGGCGGGGCCGTTCTTCTTGGCCCGCTTCTCTGCCCGCTTCTGTGCCCCCTTCTCTGGCTGTCTTCCGGCCTGTTTTTCCGCCTGCCCGCGCGCCCGGACGGGTGAGGGCACGGCGCTGTCGGGCGTCTCACCGCGTTCTGCGCCGCACGGGTGCCGTTGCGCAAGAGGGCATGTGTCACAGGCGGGCCTGGTTCCGCCGGCTGCACCGTGCACCTATCGTCAGCAGCATGTTCGCTGTCTACGCCGCCCGAATCGACCGCGACCAGCCGCTCACCGGCCTCGAGTTGGGGGAGCGTCCGGCTCCCGAGGCCCGTCCCGGCTGGAGCACCATCACCGTACGGGCCGCTTCCCTCAATCACCATGACCTCTGGTCCCTGCGGGGCGTCGGCCTGCCGGAGGACCGGCTGCCGATGATCCTAGGCTGCGACGCCGCCGGCATCGACGAGGACGGCAACGAGGTCGTCCTGCACTCCGTCATCGGCCAGACCGGCCACGGCGTCGGCCCGGACGAGCCGCGCTCCATCCTCACCGAGCGCTACCAGGGCACCTTCGCCGAGCAGGTCACCGTGCCGACGTGGAACGTCCTGCCCAAGCCCAGGGAGCTGTCCTTCGCCGAGGCCGCCTGTCTGCCGACCGCCTGGCTGACCGCCTACCGGATGCTGTTCACCAACGCCGGTGTACGGCCAGGTGACTCGGTTCTCGTGCAGGGCGCGGGCGGCGGTGTCGCCACGGCCGCGATCATCCTCGGCAAGGCGGCCGGGCTGCGGGTCTTCGCGACCAGCCGGGACGAGGCGAAGCGCAAGCGGGCCCTGGAACTCGGGGCCGTGGAGGCCGTCGAGCCCGGGGCCCGGCTGCCGCAGCGGGTGGACGCCGTCATCGAGACCGTCGGCGCCGCCACCTGGTCCCACTCGGTGAAGTCCCTGCGGCCCGGCGGCACCCTCGTCATCTCGGGCGCCACCAGCGGCGACCGGCCCTCGCATGCCGAACTGACCCGCATCTTCTTCCTGGAGCTGAAGGTCGTCGGCTCGACCATGGGCACCAAGGACGAGCTGGAGGACCTCCTCTCCTTCTGCGCCGCGACCGGTGTACGGCCCGTCATCGACGAGGAGCTGCCGCTGGACCGCGCCCGCGAGGGCTTCGAGCGGCTGGCGTCCGGTGAGCAGTTCGGGAAGATCGTGCTGACCGGTTCCTGAGTGGAGCGGAGCCGTCCCGCCGGGCTACCCCGGTCCCGGGTTCTCCTTCTGCCCGCCCGTCCCGGTGGGCCGGGAGGGGGTCCTGGGATCGCGGGGGTCAAGGAGTGCCGCGATGTGGGCTGCCGCCGTCGAGAGGTGGTGGCGGGCCGCACCGAGCTGCTCCGGGGTGACGCCGTGGTCGCGGGCCGCGTCACGGATGTCGTCGCGGAAGCGGTCCAGGAGACGGTCCAGGTCACGGGCCGGGTCACCGGTGAAGTCCTCGTGGGCCCAGAGGGGTTCGTACGCCGTGGGGAAGTCCGCCGGGGCGGAGGTGTAGTGCGGCTCCTGAGCGGGGGCCGGGGCGGGTGCGGAGGTCTCCTCGGTGGTGCGGCCGAAGGTCCAGCTGCCGCCGAGGTCCTTCCCGAACTCCTTGCCGAAGTCCTTCCCGAACTCGCCGAACTCCTTGGCCAGTTCCGTCAGGCCGTCGCGGACGCCGGTCGGCCAGTCCCCGCGGGCGAAGTGGTCCAGTACCCGGTCCTGGACCCGTCGGGCCATGCGCTGCACCTCCTCCTGCGCCTGGGCCCGCGCCCGAGCCTGCGCCTCCTGCGCCTTGTGGCGGGCGCGCTGGGCCTCCTCACGGGCCCGGCGGCTCTCGTCCTTGGCCCGGCGGGCCTGCTCCTTCCACTCCTGCTTGACCCGGCGCATCTCCTCCTTGGCGGCCTTCCAGGCCTCCTTGTCGCTCAGGTCGTCGTACTCCCCGCCCTCCCCCCGGCCCCCTTCGGTCCCGTCCTTCCCCAGGTCCGGGAAGGTATCCGGCCCGGTGCCGGCCGCCCTGGTTCCCCGGCGGGCCTCCGAGGCCGCCGCGCGCATCTCGCGGCGCAGGTCGCCGGCCGCGCCGCGCACGTCGGCCCGTATCTCGGCGGCCAGTTCCGCCACCGACTCGCGGATCTCCAGTTCCAGGTCGGCCAGCTCACCGCCGCGGTCGGCCAGTTCGGCCCGGCCCGCGTCCGTGATCGCGTACACCTTCCGGCCGCCCTCGGTGGTGTGCCGGACCAGGCCCTCCGCCTCCAGCTTGGCCAGGCGGGGGTAGACCGTGCCCGCCGAGGGGGCGTACAGGCCCTGGAAGCGTTCCTCCAGGAGCCTGATCACCTCGTAACCGTGGCGCGGGGCCTCGTCGAGCAGTTTGAGCAGGTACAGGCGGAGGCGGCCGTGGGCGAAGACGGGAGGCATGTCAGAGCACCTTCTTGTCGGTCGTCGTACCTTCGGTCGTCGGGCCGTCGGTCGCCGGGGCGCCGTCGGCCGGGGCGCCGGGTGGGCCGGCGGGCTGCGGGGAGTCGGGCTCCGTCTCCCAGGGGGTGTGCTCCTCCTCGTCCCGGGGCGGGCGGCGCAGCAGGGCGATCGAGCCGGAGACCGTGGTGGCGCGCAGCCGCCCGGTGCCCGCGCCGAGCCGCCCGGAGACCTTGTGGGCGCCCCACTGGCCGTGCACCCGCAGTCCGTCGAAGGCGCTGGAGATCGTGCCGCTCGCGGTGTTGGCCTCGACCGTGGCGTCCGCCGGGTGCGGCAGGCGGATGGCGATCTCGCCGGAGACGCTGGTCAGGCCGACCTCTGTGGGCCCGTCCGGGTCCAGGTCGACGATCATGGAGCCGGTGACGGATTCCGCGCGGACGGAGGGGCCGGAGCCGTCGACCACGGTCAGGTCGCCCGAGACCGAGTGGAACCGCAGGTCGCCCGTGACCGCCTGGGCCTCCAGGTTCCCCGACACGGTGTCCGCGCGGACCGGGCCCGAGACGCCGACCAGGGTGGTGTCGCCGGTCACCCCTTTGACATCGACGGGGCCGCGGATGCCGGAGACGACCGCGCCGGCGCCGACCACGCCCACCTCCACCCGGGTGCCGGCGGGAACGGCGAGGGAGACGACGGCGCTGCGCCGCCGGCCCGCCTGGTCGAGCCACTTCAGGAAGCCCTTCCAGTGCAGGTCCTCGTACGACACGGTCAGGGTGCCGTCCCGCTGGGTGACCACCAGGGGTGGGCCCTCGACCTCCGAGACCTCCAGGCGGGCGGCGGGTTCGTCCGTGCTCACGACGTTGACCGTGCCGTTGACGAGCCGGACGTGCAGGTCGCGTACGGGGGTGTCAAAGGTCAGCTTCCGGGGCTCGGTGACGGACCACTCGGGCATGGGGCCTCCTCGGCGGGACGGCGTGGCGACGCGTCATATCGCGTCTCGTGAAACACGATATATCGTGGCCCCGTGAAGTCAAGACGCTCTTTGCGGTGAGGGGACCGGCCGGTCCGGCGCATAGGCTGGACCCAGTCAGCAACGCCCTGGATGGATGCGCAGGAGACACGGCCCCATGTATTTCACCGACCGCGGTATCGAGGAGCTGGAGAAGCGGCGTGGCGAGGAGGAGGTCACCTTCGAGTGGCTCGCCGAGCAGCTGCGGACGTTCGTGGACCTGAACCCGGACTTCGAGGTGCCCGTGGAGCGGCTGGCCACCTGGCTCGCGCGCCTCGACGACGAGGACGACGACGAGTAGGTCCCGCGCAGCCGGCGGCATCCCGCCTCACCGCGCACGGTCCCGCACGGACGAAGGGCCCGGCACCGAGTCGATACTCGGTGCCGGGCCCTTTGTCGCGGCGTGCCGCGGGAGGTCTGGGAGGCCTAGGCCTCGAACACCTCACGCACCAGCTGCTCCTGCTCGGACTGGTGGCGCTTGGCCGAACCCACCGCCGGGGACGAGCCGTGCGGGCGCGAGATGCGCCGCAGCCGCTCGCCGTGCGGGACGTCCGCGCCGACCGCCAGGTCCAGGTGGTCGATCAGGTTGAGCGCGATGAACGGCCAGGCACCCTGGTTCGCCGGCTCCTCCTGCGCCCACAGGTACTTCTCGGCGTTCGGGTACTTCTTGATCTCCGCCTGGAGCTCGGCACCCGGCAGCGGGTACAGCCGCTCGATGCGGATGATGGCCGTGTCCGTGACGCCGCGCTTCTGCCGCTCGGCCTCCAGGTCGTAGTAGACCTTGCCGGCGCAGAAGACGACCTTGCGCACGGCGGCCGGGTCGACCGAGGCGTCGCCGATGACCGGGCGGAACTCGCCGCTCGTGAACTCCTCCGCCTTCGACGCCGCCGCCTTCAGGCGCAGCATCGACTTCGGGGTGAAGACGACCAGCGGCTTGTGGTGCGGGTTGTGCACCTGCCACCGCAGGAGGTGGAAGTAGTTCGACGGGGACGTGGGCATCGCCACCGTCATGTTGTTCTGCGCGCACAGCTGGAGGAAGCGCTCCGGGCGGGCCGAGGAGTGGTCCGGGCCCTGGCCCTCGTAGCCGTGCGGCAGCAGCAGGACGACGCCGGAGGTCTGGCTCCACTTCTGCTCGGCCGAGGAGATGAACTCGTCCACGACCGTCTGCGCGCCGTTGACGAAGTCGCCGAACTGCGCCTCCCACATGACGAGCGCGTCGGGCCGGGCCAGCGAGTAGCCGTACTCGAAGCCCATCGCCGCGTACTCGGAGAGCAGCGAGTTGTAGACGTTCAGGCGCGCCTGGTCCTCGGAGAGGTACTGGAGCGGGGTGTACTCCTCGCCGGTCTCCCGGTCGATGAGCACCGCGTGGCGCTGGCCGAAGGTGCCGCGCTGGGAGTCCTGGCCCGCGAGGCGGACCGGGGTGCCCTCCAGCAGCAGGGAGCCGATGGCCAGGGTCTCGCCCATGCCCCAGTCGATGGTGCCGTCCTCGACCATCGCCGCCCGGCGCTGGAGCTGCGGCAGGAGCCGCGGGTGCACCGTGATGTGGTCGGGGACGTTGACCTGGGATTCGGCGATCCGCTTGACGACCTCCGCGGAGACCGCGGTGGGCACCGCGACCGGGAAGCCGTCCTGGGGCGCCCGGGCGTCGCCGGCGGCCGGCTGGGAGGTGGCCTCGCGGACCTCCGTGAAGACCTTCTCCAGCTGGCCCTGGTAGTCCTGGAGGGCCTGCTCGGCCTCCTCCAGGGTGATGTCGCCGCGACCGATCAGGGACTCGGTGTACAGCTTGCGCACCGAGCGCTTCTTGTCGATCAGGTCGTACATCAGCGGCTGGGTGAAGGCCGGGTTGTCCGACTCGTTGTGACCGCGGCGGCGGTAGCAGATGAGGTCGATGACCACGTCCTTGTTGAACGCCTGGCGGAACTCGAAGGCCAGCCGGGCGACGCGGACGACGGCCTCGGGGTCGTCGCCGTTCACGTGGAAGATCGGGGCCTCGATCATGCGGGCGACGTCCGTGGCGTACATGGAGGAACGCGAGGACTCGGGGGCCGCGGTGAAGCCGACCTGGTTGTTGATGACGATGTGGACCGTGCCGCCGGTGCGGTAGCCCCGCAGCTGCGACATGTTCAGGGTCTCGGCCACCACGCCCTGGCCCGCGAAGGCCGCGTCGCCGTGGATCGCCACCGGCAGGACCGTGAAGTCCGTGCCGCCCTTGTTGATGATGTCCTGCTTGGCGCGGGAGACACCCTCCAGGACCGGGTCGACGGCCTCCAGGTGGGAAGGGTTGGCGACCAGGGAGACCTTGATCTGCTCGCCGTCCAGGCCGGTGAAGGTGCCCTCGGCGCCCAGGTGGTACTTCACGTCGCCGGAGCCGTGCATCGACTTCGGGTCGAGGTTGCCCTCGAACTCACGGAAGATCTGCGCGTACGACTTGCCGACGATGTTGGCGAGGACGTTCAGCCGGCCGCGGTGGGCCATGCCGATGACGACCTCGTCCAGGCGGGACTCGGCCGCCGAGTCGATGACCGCGTCCAGCAGCGGGATGACGGACTCGCCGCCCTCCAGCGAGAAGCGCTTCTGGCCGACGTACTTGGTCTGGAGGAAGGTCTCGAAGGCCTCCGCCGCGTTCAGCCGGCGCAGGATGCGCAGCTGCTCCTCGCGCTCCGGCTTGGAGTGGCCGCGCTCCACGCGGTCCTGGATCCACTTGCGCTGCTTGGGGTCCTGGATGTGCATGAACTCGATGCCGGTGGTGCGGCAGTACGAGTCGCGGAGCACGCCGAGGATGTCGCGCAGCTTCATCATCGACTTGCCGGCGAAGCCGCCGACGGCGAACTCGCGCTCCAGGTCCCACAGGGTGAGGCCGTGCTCGACGATGTCCAGGTCGGGGTGCTTGCGCTGGCGGTACTCCAGCGGGTCGGTGTCGGCCATGACGTGGCCGCGGACCCGGTAGGAGTGGATCAGCTCGAAGACACGGGCGGCCTTGGTGACGTCGTCGTCGTGGGAGGCGTCGATGTCCTTGAGCCAGCGGACCGGCTCGTAGGGGATCCGCAGCGCCTCGAAGACGTCGTCGTAGAAGCCGTTCTCGCCGAGCAGCAGGTTCGCGACGACGCGCAGGAACTCGCCGGAGGCGGCGCCCTGGATGACCCGGTGGTCGTAGGTCGACGTGAGCGTCATGACCTTGGAGATGCCGAGCTTGTTCAGGGTGTCCTGGCTGGTGCCCTGGAACTCCGCCGGGTAGTCCATGGAGCCGACGCCCATGATCACGGACTGGCCGGGCATCAGACGCGGCACGGAGTGGACGGTGCCGAGGCCGCCGGGGTTGGTCAGGGAGACCGTCACGCCGGTGAAGTCGTCCATCGTCAGCTTGCCGTCGCGGGCGCGGCGGACGATGTCCTCGTAGGCCTGCCAGAACTCGAAGAAGTTCAGCGTCTCGGCCTTCTTGATCGCCGCGACGACCAGCTGGCGGTCACCGTTCGGCTTCACCAGGTCGATGGCGAGGCCGAGGTTGACGTGCGGCGGCTTGACCAGGGTCGGCTTGCCGTCCTTCTCGCCGAACGACCAGTTCATCGACGGCATGGCCTTGATGGCCTGCACCATCGCGTACCCGATGATGTGCGTGAAGGAGATCTTCCCGCCGCGGGCGCGCTTGAGGTGGTTGTTGATGACGATGCGGTTGTCGAACAGCAGCTTCACCGGTACCGCGCGCACCGAGGTGGCGGTCGGCAGTTCCAGCGAGGCGTTCATGTTCTTCACGACGGCGGCGGCCGGACCACGCAGCGTGATCAGCTCCGGCCCCTCGGGGGCCTCGGCGGCGGGCGCGGCCTTGCCCTTCGGCTGAGCGGGCGCCTGTGCGGGGCGCGCCGGCTCGGCCGGGGCGGCCTTCGCCGCGGGAGCGGGTGCGGCGGCGGGCGCTGGGGCGGGGGCCTTGGCCTCGGCGGCCGCGGGCTTCGGGGCCGCGGGGGCGGCGGCCGGGGCCGGGGCCGGGGCCGCGGGCTGGGCCTGCGGGGCCGTGGTGGGGGTGTCTGCGGCCCCCGCGGCCGCAGTACCCGCCGGAGCCGGGGTGGCAGGAGCGCCCGGCTTGTAGTCGGCGAAGAAGTCCCACCAGGCGCGGTCTACGGAATTCGGGTCCTGGAGGTACTGCTGATAGATCTCGTCGACGAGCCACTCGTTCGGACCGAACGCGGCTGCGGGGTTCTTCCCGGCTTGGTCATCGGTTGAGATGCTCGAGTTACTGGGGGACTGTGGCGACACGGCGGCAACCGCCCTCTTCCGCTTCACAAGGTGATGGACAGCGGGAATAAAGGCTACGCCTCCCTGACCGTGAAGGTCAGGTCGGGCCCGTTCATCGTCGCGTAAGTCACATCGGAAATCTTGTTTCGGGGCTTGAAATGGCGGGAAACAACCGTGGTTCCGCACGTGGGAGGGTGCACCGGCCGGAGCCCTGCGCGTCTTCGTTCGACGGGTGGCGCGGGCCTGGTCCCGATCACACGGCCGCGGCCGCGCCGAGCGGCGCCGACCGTCGTGGATCTTGTGCTTCCGGTTCGGACCCTACGTCAACTCGTGGCGGAAGTCAGGCCCGGAAGAGTGACGATGATCCGGCAGCCCCGCTCGGATTCGGCCACACCGATCCGGCCACGGTGCAGATCCACGGCCCACCGGGCGATCGCCAGCCCCAGCCCCGTACCGCCGTCGCTGCCCGGCCCGTGCGGCCGGGTCACCGCTCCCCGGTTGAACCGCTCGAACACCCGGTGCCACTCCGACCGGGGGATGCCGGGCCCCTCGTCCAGGATCTCCAGCTCCAGCGACTCCGGCTGCGGACCGCGCCGCGCCTTCACGGTCACACGGCCGTGCGGCGGGCTGTGCTTGACCGCGTTGTCGATGAGGTTGGCGACGACCTGGTGGAGCCGCTCGGGATCCGCGTGCGCGGTCAGCTCCGGCGGCGAGACGTCGAGGTGCAGATGGACGTCCGTCCGGGTGTGGCTGCCGGAGCCGGAGGCGATGCCCGCGCGCGCGGAGGCGACCATGTTGGCCTCCTTGAGCACGCCCGAGAGGTACGGCCACACCTCGAACCGCCGCAGCTTCAGCGGTACGACGCCGTTGTCGAGCCGGGAGAGGTCCAGCAGGGTCTCCACCAGCCGGCCGAGCCGCTCGGTCTGCTTCAGGGCCGTCCGCATCGTCTCCTGGTCGGGCTCGGTGACCCCGTCGACGATGTTCTCCAGCACCGCGCGCAGGCCCGCGATCGGGGTGCGCAGCTCGTGCGAGACGTTCGCCACCAGCTCCTTGCGCTGGCTGTCCTGGGCCTCCAGCTCGTCGGCCATGACGTTGATCGTCTGCGCCAGGTCGCCGAGTTCGTCCCGGCGGTTCTCCTTCACGCGGCGCGTGTAGTCGCCGCGCGAGATGGAGCGGGCCACCGTGTTCATCTCGTCCAGCGGCATGGTGAGCGAGTGCGCCACGAACTGGGTGATGAGCAGGGTGGCGATCATCGAGAAGACGGTGATGAAGCGCAGCTCCGTCTTGGTGTGCACGGCGACGATCGACAGCCCGGTGGTGATCAGCACCGCGATGACCACCAGCGCGCCCAGCTTGGTCTTGATCGAGAACGGGCGCACGCCGCCCCAGGGTTCCCCACCGGAGGGCCGGTGGCTGCTGTGTGCGGCCCGGCGCCCGTCACCGCTCATGGGGCCGGCGTCTCCAGCGCGTAGCCCACACCGTGCACGGTGCGGATCCGCTCGGCGCCGATCTTCCGGCGCAGCGCCTTGATGTGGCTGTCGACCGTGCGGGTGCCGGAGGCGTCCGCCCAGTCCCACACCTCGGCCAGCAGCTGCTCCCGGGAGAGCACCGCGCGCGGGGTGTTCGCCAGGCACACCAGCAGGTCGAACTCGGTCGGCGTCAGATGGACGTCCTCCGCCTTCACCCGGACCCGGCGCTGCGCGTGGTCGATCTCCAGCTCGCCGAGACGCAGGATGCCGGAGCGCGGGGTGGCGGCGGCGATCGTCGCCCGCTCCACCCGGCGCAGCAGCACGTGCACGCGTGCCGCCAGTTCCCGCATCGAGAACGGCTTGGTCATGTAGTCGTCGGCGCCGACGCCGAGCCCGACCAGCATGTCGGTCTCGTCGTCCCGCGCGGTGAGCATCAGCACCGGCACCGGGCGCTGGGCCTGCACGCGCCGGCAGACCTCCAGCCCGTCGAAGCCGGGCAGCATGATGTCGAGGATCAGCAGGTCGGGCTGCCAGGCCTCGGCCGTGTCGACGGCGGCGGGACCGTCGGCCGCCGTCTGCACCAGGAATCCCTCGGCACGGAGCCGGGCCGCGATGGCGTCGACGATCGTGAGGTCGTCCTCGACGACCAGCACCCGGCGCTGTGCGCCCGGGGTGGTCGTCGCCGCGCCGCTCTGGGAGGTGTGTGTCTGCTCCATCGCCCGCCCCTGTTGTTGCTTTCCGGAATCCGTGGGGTGATCCCATGTCTGCGTTTGACGCTTGAATGATCGGCGTCAGGGCAGCACATTACGGGGACTGCCCGCGCTGTCGCTATCCAGGTCGGACGGCGAGGTGCACAGCGTCCGGAACGCCCCGGGCAACGGGCACCTCTTCGGTACGCACCTGCTGGAACCCGGCATTCCGCAAGCTTCCTTCAAATTCCGGAGAGGGCTGCGCAGACCACACGGCGAGCACCCCGCCGGGTCTCAACACCCTTGCGCAGGCGGCCAGTCCGGCCGGCGAGTAGAGGCTGTCGTTGTCCTCCGTGACGGTCCAGCCGGGCCCGTTGTCGATGTCGAGACACAGCGCGTCGAACGTGTCCGATGTCTCATTGACGTACGCCACGAGATCCGCTTCCACGATCCGGGTCCGCGGATCGGCGAGCGCGCCGCCGGACACCTCCGCCAGCGGCCCCCGCCGGTGCCAGCCGATGACGGCGGGCTCCCGCTCCACCACGGTGATCCGCCCCCACCCCGGACCGGACACCGCGTGTGCGAGCGAGAACCCCACGCCCAGCCCCCCGATCAGCACATCAGGCTCCGGCCGCCCGTCCAGCGCGGCGCGGGCGGCGTCGACCAGCAGCCGCTCCGAACGGCCGTCGGAGGTGTCCATCAGGAAGCAGCCGTTGGCGATGATCTGGAGCAGCGGGCCGTGTCTGCGCAGCACCACCTCCCCGTACGGGCCGTCGCGCCGGTCCAGGACCACGGGAGAGTCGTGCGGGGCAGTCATGACCCCCATCCTGGCCCAACACGGCCCGGCCTTCACGGGAATTGCGGACGACCGCGACGGCCGCCCCGGGAGGACGGCACCCGGACGCGTCCGAGGAGTGAGAGGTTGCTGTGAATCCGCTCCCGCGTGGCGTCGGTCATAGACAGCGGCACGCCGGACCCCAAGGGTGGAGCGCGACGGAAGGAGCGCCGCACCGTGGAACGGATCACTGAGGGTCCTGCGACGGCCGTGTCCCCGCACCGGCCGGGCCCGCCCTTTCCCGGCGGGCCCGCCGCCGCGCCCTCGCCGGCCACCGGCCTGCTGGACGGCGTGCCCCGTCAGCGCGGTGCCACGGAGGCGTCCGCCCCGGCCCCCGCGTGCCGGCCGCGGCCGGCCGTACGGCCCTGGCGCCTGCTGCCCACCCCGGCCGGCACCCCCTTCGCCTTCGCGTACGCGACCGTCCTGGCCTTCACCTCCGTGGTCGCGGCCGTGGCCGACCCCGCCCTGGTCCACGCCCTCCACCAGGGCTCCAGCACGGACGTCGCCCACCTGATACGCACGCCCGTGCCGGTGCTCACGGCGAGCGCGCTGTGGATCGCGGGCGGGATCGTCTCGCCGTACGCCGCCGCGTTCCTGCTGGTGCTCACCGCGCTGGAACGGCGCACGGGCGGGGTGCGGGCCGCCGGCGTCTTCCTGGCCGGCCACGTCCTGGCCACCCTCGCCACCGAGGTCCCGGTCGGCCTCGCCGTCCTGGCCGGCCATCTGCCGCCGACCTCCCTGCACCGCCTCGACTACGGCATCAGCTTCGGCGTCGCCGCCAGCATCGGCGCGCTGGCCGGACTGCTCCGCCCCTGGCTGCGCTGGCCCCTGCTGGTGCCGGTGGCCGGAGCGCTCCTGAGCGACCTGTACGCCTACACGGACCCCCTGACCGACTGGGGGCACCTCATCGCCCTGGCGATCGGCGTGGCCGCCTGGCCGCTCCTCCGGCGCCCGTACCGGCCTGCCCGAGCTGCCCGGTAACGGCCCCACCTGCACCGATCCCGTGATCGCTCACGGCGAACACCCGGTCGGGAACATCGGGGGCAGCCAGAACATTGAGTCGGCATAGCTCAAGTTGACTGCCGAAGGGGAGATCATGGCTGCTGAGTCACCGGCGTTCACGCTCAACCTGCCGCTGCTGCCGCTCGACGACGAGGTCGTGCTGCCCGGCATGGTCGTTCCGCTGGACCTGAGCGACGCCGAGGTGCGGGCCGCCGTGGAGGCCGCGCAGGCCGCCGCGCCGGAATCCGCCAAGCCCACCGTGCTGCTGGTCCCGCGCATCGACGGCACGTACGCCGGCACCGGCGTCCTCGGCACGGTCGAGCAGGTCGGCCGGCTGGCCGACGGTGACCCCGGGGCCCTGATCCGCGGCCGGAGCCGGGTGCGCATCGGCGCCGGCACCACCGGCCCGGGCGCGGCCCTGTGGGTCGAGGGCGCCCGGATCGAGGAGAGCGTGCCCGAGCCGCTGCCGGGCCACGTCACCGAACTGGTCAAGGAGTACAAGGCGCTCGCCACCACGTGGCTGAAGAAGCGCGGCGCCTGGCAGGTCGTGGACCGGGTCCAGGCCATCGACGACGTGTCCGCGCTGGCCGACAACTCCGGCTACTCGCCCTTCCTGACGACCGACCAGAAGCTCGCCCTGCTGGAGACCGCCGACCCGGTGGCCCGGCTCCGGCTCGCCACCCAGCAGCTCCGCGACCACCTCGCCGAGCAGGACGTGGCCGAGACCATCGCCAAGGACGTCCAGGAGGGCGTCGACAAGCAGCAGCGCGAGTTCCTGCTGCGCCGCCAGCTGGAGGCCGTCCGCAAGGAGCTGCGCGAGCTGAACGGCGGGAACGGCAAGGACTCCGCCGAGGAGTCCGACGACTACCGTGCCCGCGTGGAGGCCGCCGACCTGCCGGAGAAGGTCCGCGAGGCCGCCCTGAAGGAGGTCGACAAGCTGGAGCGCGCCTCCGACCAGTCGCCCGAGGGCTCCTGGATCCGCACCTGGCTGGACACCGTCCTGGAGATGCCGTGGAACGAGCGGACCGAGGACGCCTACGACATCCGGGGCGCCAAGGCCGTGCTCGACGCCGAGCACGCCGGCCTGGAGGACGTGAAGGAGCGCATCACCGAGTACCTGGCCGTGCGCAAGCGGCGCGGAGACCGGGGACTCGGCGTGATCGGCGGGCGGCGCGGCGGTGCCGTGCTCGCGCTCGTCGGGCCGCCCGGGGTCGGCAAGACCTCCCTCGGCCAGTCGGTCGCCCACGCGATGGGACGCGCGTTCGTCCGCGTCGCTCTCGGCGGCGTCCGCGACGAGGCCGAGATCCGCGGCCACCGCCGTACGTACGTCGGCGCGCTGCCCGGCCGGATCGTGCGCGCCATCAAGGAGGCCGGGTCGATGAACCCGGTCGTCCTGCTCGACGAGATCGACAAGGTGGGCTCGGACTTCCGCGGCGACCCGGCGGCGGCCCTGCTGGAGGTGCTGGACCCGGCGCAGAACCACACCTTCCGGGACCACTACCTGGAGGTCGAGCTGGACCTGTCCGACGTGGTCTTCCTCGCCACCGCCAACGTCCTGGAGGCCATCCCGGAGGCGCTCGCCGACCGTATGGAGATCGTCCGGCTGGACGGCTACACCGAGGACGAGAAGGTCGTCATCGCCCGCGACCACCTGCTCCCGCGCCAGCTGGAGCGGGCCGGCCTGCACGGGGACGAGGTCACGCTCGCCGAGAGCGCGCTGCGCAGGCTCGCCGGCGAGTACACCCGCGAGGCGGGCGTGCGGACCCTGGAGCGGTCCATCGCCCGGCTGCTGCGCAAGATCGCCGCCCAGCACGAACTGGGCGAGCGGGAACTGCCGTTCACCGTGACGGACGGCGACCTGCGCGGGCTGATCGGCCGGCCGCACCACGTGCCCGAGTCCGCCCAGGACCCGGCCGAGCGCCGCACGTCCGTGCCCGGCGTGGCGACCGGCCTCGCGGTCACCGGCGCCGGCGGCGACGTGCTCTTCGTGGAGGCGTCCCTCGCCGACCCGGAGACCGGCGGCGCGGGCCTGACCCTCACCGGACAGCTCGGTGACGTGATGAAGGAGTCGGCGCAGATCGCGCTGAGCTTCCTGCGCAGCCACGGGGCCGAACTGGAGCTGCCGGTGGCCGACCTCAAGGACCGGGGCGTGCACATCCACTTCCCGGCGGGCGCGGTCCCGAAGGACGGCCCGAGCGCGGGCATCACGATGACCACGGCACTCGCCTCGCTGCTCTCCGGCCGCCTGGTCCGCACCGACGTCGCCATGACCGGCGAGGTCTCGCTGACCGGCCGGGTGCTGCCCATCGGCGGGGTGAAGCAGAAGCTCCTCGCCGCCCACCGCGCCGGAGTGACCACCGTGATCATCCCCAAGCGCAACGAACCCGACCTGGACGACGTCCCGGCCGAGGTGCTGGACAAGCTGGACGTCCACACCGTGACCGACGTCCGCCAGGTCCTGGAACTGGCGCTCACGCCCGCCGTGGACGTGGCGGCACCGGAGGTGTCCGTGGCGGCGTGACCGGATGCCACGGGCCGGGGCCCGGACCTCCGTGAGGGGGGTCCGGGCCCGTTCCGTGCCCGCTTTCAGCCCGGGCGTCCACCGGGAGCACTCGGTAGGATGCAGACAGGAGCCAGCCCTCCGCAGCGGACCGGGGTGAGGGTGGTGTCTCGATGAACACGGCGCCCGGGCGGGCCGGTTGGCCGCCCAGAACCCCCTCCGGCCTGATCGGGGCCGAGATCGCGGGCTACCGGGTCGAGCGCGAACTCGGCCGCGGCGGCATGGCCGTCGTCTACTGCGCCAAGGACCTGCGCCTCGGCCGCACGGTCGCGCTCAAGCTCCTCGCCCCCGAGTACACCCGCAACGAGGCCTTCCGCAGCCGCTTCGCCCAGGAGTCCCGGGTGGCCGCCGCCATCGACCACCCGAACATCGTGCCCGTCTTCGAGGCCGGCGAGGCCGACGGCATCCTCTACATCGCCATGTGCTTCGTCGCCGGCCTCGACCTGCGCGCCCTGCTCGACCGCGAGGGCCCGCTGCCGGTGCCGACGGCGCTGCGCATCGCCGCCCAGCTAGCCTCCGCCCTGGACGCGGCCCACGCGCGCGACCTGGTCCACCGGGACGTCAAGCCCGGCAACGTCCTGGTCGCCGAGGGCATCGACAGCGACCACCCCGAACACGTCTATCTCGCCGACTTCGGGCTGGCGAAGAAATCCCTGTCGCTGACCGGGTTCACCAGCGTGGGAGAGTTCGTCGGCACGCTGGACTACGTGGCGCCCGAGCGGTTCACCGGGCGCCCCGTCGACGGCAGGTCCGACCTGTACAGCCTCGCCTGTGTCGTCCAGGAGATCCTGACGGGTGCCCCGCCCTTCCAGCGGGAGGACCACGTCGAGCTGCTCTGGGCCCACCAGTGCGACACCCCTCCCGCCCTCAGCGAGAAGCGGCCGGACATCCCGGCCGGCGCCGACGAGGTACTGCTGCGGGCCCTGGCCAAGGTTCCGGACGACCGTTACGACACCTGTATGGAGTTCGTGGCGGCCCTGCGCACGGCCGTCGGCGCGGTCGGTCCGCGCGGCCGTACCCCGACGCTGGTGGACCTGCGCGTGAACGCCCCTTGCCCCGCCCCGGGCACGGAACCCCGCCCCGGCACCGAGCCCGGAACGGACCGGATGGCGGTACCCGGGCCTCCGGCGTGGGCCGGGCCCGTCTTCCCGCGGTCACCGGGCGGGCACGCACCGCGCGTGGGTGCGGCCTAGCCCCCACTACCAGACGAATTCCGCACCGACAAGTCCCGAGTCCTCGGAGCGTGACCGGGGCTGCCCGTTTTGGCTTACTTGAAGTGCGGCCAGGAAAACGAACCGCAAGGGAAACGGAAATCCAGTCCAGGAATTCCCTCTCCTTAATTGCCGGACCCCGGCGAAAACCCTTCATCGAGTGAGGAAAAAACCATGAACCGTACTGTCGAGAACCGCGACGCCCACCGTTCCAAGCGTCGGGGCGTCCGCCTCGCCACACTGATCGCCTCGGCCGTGATCGGCGGGGGACTCGCTCTTCCGGCGACCGCAGCGGTCGCGGCCCCTCTGCACACCCCGGCCGCGGTGACTGCCGCCGAGCACTCCCACGACCATCACAGCCACAGCTGTAAGTCGAAGAAGAAGCACGGCCATCACAAGAACTGGTGCAAGAAGCACTCACACGGCTACTCCGGACACGGCGGCGGGCACGAGAGCGGCTCCGGCCATGGTTCCGGTCACGGTTCCGAATCCGGCCACGGCGGTGGCGGTGGCGGTGGCGGTCACGCCTCCGGCACCACCGTGCAGAACAACACCAACGTGACCGTTCAGCAGAACCAGTCCGCCGGCAACGGCAAGCAGTCGAACGACAACAAGACGGATCAGTCCAACAAGGGCGGCGACAACCAGACGAACAAGAACGACACGAAGCAGACCAACGACAAGACAGGCAAGGGCGGCGGCGACCAGTCCAACAAGAACGACACGAAGCAGACGAACGACAAGTCCGGGAAGGGCTCCGGCAACCAGTCGAACGACAACAAGACGGATCAGTCCAACAAGGGCTCCGGCAAGCAGTCGAACGACAACAAGACGGATCAGTCCAACAAGGGCTCCGGCAAGCAGTCGAACGACAACAAGACCGACCAGTCCAACAAGGGCTCCGGTACGGGCGATCAGTCGAACAAGAACGACACCACGCAGACGAACGACAAGACAGGCAAGGAAGGCGGCGACCAGTCGAACAAGAACACGACGGACCAGTCCAACACGTCGGACAAGGGCACCGGCGACCAGACCAACACCAACTCCACCGACCAGTCGAACGACCAGGCCGGGACCGCGTCCGGTGACCAGTCGAACACCAACACCACCGACCAGTCGAACCAGCAGGGCGACAACGGTGGCGCCCAGTCCAACGACAACACCACCGACCAGTCCAACACGACCGGCCAGTAAGGCCTGACCGCCGCGACAGCGGCAAGACTCCGCCCCGCCGCTCCCCGCGGCGGGGCGGACCTGTGTCGGCCGGCGGTGGTGTCAGAGTGACTGTTCCGCCCAGACCGTCTTGCCGACCCGGTCGTGCCGGGTGCCCCAGCGTTCGGCGAGCTGGGCGACCAGCAGCAGGCCCCGGCCGCCCTCGTCGAAGATCCGGGCGCGCCGCATGTGCGGGGTGGTGCCGCTGGAGTCGTACACCTCGCAGATCAGCTTGCTGTCCTGGTGGATCAGCCGGAGCTGGATGGGTGGGCGGCCGTAGCGGATCGCGTTGGTGACCAGTTCGCTGACCATCAGCTCCGTGGGGAACGCGGCCTCGTCCAGGCCCCAGGTGGTCAGCTGCTCGGTGGCGTACCGGCGGGCGAGGGAGACGACGGTGGGCTCGTTGTCGAGTTCCCAGGAGGCGACCCGGTCCGCGTGCAGCGCCCGGGTGCGCGCCACCAGCAGGGCGATGTCGTCGTCGGGGCGGTGGCTGAGCAGCTCGGTGAGGACCCGGTCGCACACCGATTCCAGTGACTTCGCGGGGTGGCCGAGCGCGTGGAACATCTTGTCCAGCGCCTCGTCGATGTCGTGGTCGCGGGCCTCCAGCAGTCCGTCGGTGTAGAGGGCGAGCACGCTGCCCTCGGGCAGTTCGGTCTCCACCGCCTCGAAGGGCAGCCCGCCCAGCCCGAGCGGCGGGCCCGCGGGCACGTCGAGGAAGCGGACGGTGCCGTCCGGGGTGACCACGGCGGGCGGGGGATGGCCCGCCCGGGCGATGGTGCACCGGCGCGAGACCGGGTCGTAGACGGCGTACAGACAGGTGGTGCCGATGCCGCCCGCGGTGTCGGCGGCCGGGTCCGCGCTGCCCTCGTCGGCGGCCAGTCTGAGCACCAGGTCGTCGAGGTGGGTGAGCAGTTCGTCGGCCGGCAGGTCGACGTCGGCCAGGGTGCGTACGGCCGTGCGCAGCCGGCCCATGGTGGCGGAGGCGCGCATGCCGTGCCCCACCACGTCACCCACGACCAGCGCCACGCGCGCCCCGGACAGCGGAATCACGTCGAACCAGTCCCCGCCCACGCCGGCCCGGGTGGCGGCCGGCAGATAGCGGGTGGCGATCTCCAGTGCCGCCTGGTCGGGCAGCTTGTGCGGGAGCAGGCTGCGCTGGAGGGCCATCGTGGTCGTACGGGACTTGGAGTAGGTCCGGGCCTGCTGGATGCCGGCGGCGGCCTTGGCGGTGAACTCCTCCGCGAGCCGCAGGTCCTCGGGCCCGAACGCACCCCGCCGGGGGTGGCGGGCGAACAGGGCCACGCCGAGCGTGCTGCCCTGGGCGAGGAGCGGCACCGCCAGCAGGGCGCGCGCCCCGGACATGTGCAGCCAGGCGGCGCCCGGGTCCAGCGCGGCCCACCCGGCGACGGCCGGGTCGGCGGTGTCGTACAGCAGCGGGCGGGCCGCAGCCAGGCACTGGGCGGGCGGCGAGTCCGCCGGGCACACGACGGCCTCACCGATACCGATACCGATACCGATATCGGTGCCGGTGCCGGTGCCGGTGCCGGTGCCGGTCCCATGGGCGCGGCCGCCTCCGTCCGGCAGCGCGCGCAGGGCGGCCCGGCGCAGCACGACGGGATCGGCGGGCCCGCCGGCCTCCTCGCCGGTGCGCGGGGAGTCCAGCAGATCGACCGCCATGACGTCGGCGAGCCGGGGGACCGTGACCTCGCCGAGTTCCTGAGCGGCGCGGGCCTGGTCCGCCACCGTGCCGACAAGCGGTCCGGAGTCCGCCGAGGCGCGCTGCCGGGCGGCGGAGTCCTGGCCGGGCTGCTGCCCGGACAGGCACACGGCCCGTACCCGGCCGCCCGCGTCCTTCAGCGGGGTCAGGACGGTGGTCCGGCCGAGGTCCGGGGCGAGACGGGCGCGCGCCTCCCGCGGCCGGCCGGACTCCAGTGCCAGCCGCATCGAGCGGTCGGCCTCCTCGCCCGCGGTGTCGGGCACGATGTGGGTGAGACGCAGCCCGCGCATCGCCGCCTCGGGCAGGGCGAGGGCGTGCTCCATCCGGCGGTTGGCGCGTACCAGGCGCAGGTCGGTGTCGAAGACCGCCAGCGGAAAGGGGGACTGGAGGAACGTCCACTCCTCCAGTGGTTCACCGCGCGGCGGCTGGGTCCGGGGTGTCACGGCGCTCACCGCGAGCCAGTCGGTGACGCCCTTGTCGGAGGTACGGCGATGGGCGAGAACCCCCAGTTCCAGGAGCCGGCCGTCCTGGTGGCGCAGCGGGACGGTGCCGTTCCAGCGGGTCCGGCCGGCCAGGGCGCGCCGGACGGCCGCGCCGTCGGTGGCGAGCAGGGCGGTGGCGGGGCGGCCGACGACCGCGGAGGAGTCGTAGCCGAGCAGCCGCCGCGCGCCCTCGCTCCAGCCGGTCAGGATGCCCCGGTCATCGATGGTGGCCATGGCCGTGTACGTCGACTGTCGCTCCATCGCCGCTCATCTCGCCCTTGCTCGGCAGGCTCTCCTGACCAGCATGATCCCGGGCGGCGCGGAGCACCAACGCAGGGACGGGCCACGGAACGGGGCGGGGGAGGACCCGGCCCCCGGCCCGACCGGGGGCGGCGTCCCGGCGTGCCGCCGTCCCGCGGCCGGTGGGGCGAGTGCTACCCGTTGGCCAGGGCCTGGACCCGGTCCAGCGCCCCGTTGAACTTGTCGTGGTCGCCGACGGTCGGGCCGGAGGAGGTGTACTGCCACATCGTGTAGTACGGCCATCCGGCCGGGAGCGTCCCCGGGTCCGCGGCGTAGCGGGCGATCCACAGCGGGCTGTTCGCGGCGAAGCCGCTGTAGTCGCCGGTGCACTGCGTCCACCAGCTGGCGGCCGTGTAGATGACGGGGTACCGGGTGGTGCGCGCCTTGTAGGTGTTGACGAAGTCGGCGATCCAGCTGACCATCTGGCTCGCGGTCTTGCCGTAGCAGGCGGCGCCGTAGGGGTTCCACTCGATGTCGAGCGCGCCGGGCAGGGTCCGGCCGTCCCGGGACCAGCCGCCGCCGTGGTCGACGAAGTAGTTGGCCTGGGTGGCGCCGCTGGTGGTGTCCGGGGTGGCGAAGTGGTAGGCGCCGCGGATCATGCCCACGTTGTACGCGCCGTTGTACTGCTGCGCGAAGTACGGGTTCGTGTAGTACGTCCCCTCCGTGCCCTTCGTGTACGCCCAGCGCACCCCGCTGTCCCACAGGGTCGACCAGGCGGCGTTGCCCTGGTACGCGGAGACGTCCACTCCCTCCGTCTGGGTGGCCTCGCCGGTGGTGGGGGTGCCGTTCCGGCCGTCGTGGGCGAGGACGCCGATGCCGAGGTAGGCGGAGCCGCGGCTGGGCGTGGTCGCGGCGTGCGCGGTGGTGAGCGGGAGCGTGAGGGAGAGCGCCGCGAGCAGGGTCGTGAGGAGGGCGGCGAGGGGACGCGGGCGGGGGGAACGGATGGAACCGGGTCTGAGCACGGCCATGACGTGCCTCCGGGGGAGTGAAGTGGGGGACGAGGCGCGGACCGCTGACCTAATGGCGTGGGCATGCCATTGATTGCCTCGTAAAGAAGCTACGCACGTAGATATGGGGTGGGAAGGGGGTCCGCGGGACGCCGTTGGTCTACTCCTGCGAAATACTGGCGGAGCTGCGGTGATGACGACATACGGCAGAAACTTTCAGGACAGCGAAACCGATCAGGGGTGCTGACGTGCACGACGACGGAAACGGTGGCGCGCACCGCGCCGCCGGCCAGACGACGCCCAGTGGCCCGGACCAGGAGTTCCTGGCGCTGGAACGCGAGTTGACCGTGCTGCTCCGGCGCGCCCGGGCCAGCCAGGGGGAGATGGCCCGCGCGGTCCACCCCGACCTGGAGTCCTCCGCCTACGGCCTGCTCATCCGGCTGGACGAACTCGGCGGCCAGCGGGCCACGGCACTCGCCGCCTACATCGGCGTCGGCAAGGCCACCATGTCCCGCCAGCTGCGTGCCCTGGAGGAACTCGGCCTGATCGCCCGCGAGCCCGACCCGGCCGACGGCCGCGCCTGGCTCGTCACCCTCACCGACGAGGGCCGCCGCCGCGTCGGCACGGTCCGCGAGGCCCGCCGCGCCCGCTACGTCCGCCAGCTCGCCCACTGGGACCGCCACGAGGTCGCCGAACTGGCCCGACTGCTCCACGAGCTGAACGGCGGCATGGAGAGGTAGCCCCGGAGCGCACAGGTCCCGGCCCGGCCACCCACGCCACCGCCGCGGCGTCCCGTCACAGCTCCGCGTACACCACCGTCGCGTCGTCGTGCGTCTTGCCGCGCCCCAGGAACGCCCGTTCCACCCGGTCCGCGTCCTCCAGTGCCCGCACCCGGTCGACCAGTGACCGCGCGCCCTCCTTCGCGACCACGTCGAACAGGGCCGCCCAGTCGCCCTCGCGGAACGTCTCCGTCCAGCGGGTCGCGCCGTCCGTCAGCGCGGCCAGCGCCCGGACCTCGCGCCGGGGCAGGACGCCGGTGACCGCCCGGGCGGCCACGGCCGGGTCGGCGGCGGCCGTGAAGAAGCCGCCCTCCCGGTTGCGCAGACGCGTGTCGACCAGGGCCTCCGTGGCGAGCGCGGCACGCGGCAGCCGGGCGAGCCGGTCGTCCAGGACCGGCGTGACCGTGCCGTCGGGGCCCCGCAGCAGCAGCGCCGAGTCGGACAGCACCAGGTACTCCACCGTGGCGGCGGACCAGCGGGCCAGGGCGACGGTTGCCTGGGGCGTCCGTGGGTGAGAAAGGTCACAGGCGTTTGCGTGGACGCCGGCGGTGCGCCGGATCGCCTCCGCGAGAATCTCCGGCAGCGTCAGATCTCGCCCGGAAACGGTCAGTTCGGTCAGTGCGCCGCCCAGTCGCGAGGTGAACCAGGGGACGGAATGCAGACAGCCCGTGCCGCCGCCGGGCGGCGTCACCCCGTCCAGGACGATGACGCAACCTCCCTGTCCGCAGGCGGGTAGCGCGACACCGGCGAAGTCCTCGTTGGGGCGGGCGGCGTCGCCGGGCTCGGAAACGAGATCAGTGCGCATCCAGCCAGTCTGCACGACCCCTTCACACACTCGCCAAAGGCTGGCAAGCGGTGGCGATTTCCCATGACCCCGCAGGTCAGGCGCCTGATTTGGGAGGTAATGATCCACTCCGGGAAGGCGTGGTGGCGAATACTGCCAAAGCCTGCCGCGCACGTCCAACCGGCCCACCGCGCAAGACCCCCGCACCGGCCAGAGGAACTTGCCCGCCAACTCCCCTCCGATGTTCACTCCTTCGGGTGGCGGGTCAGGTGATGCGCGACCACTGCCCACCGGCGCTGGGAGGGTCGGGAACCGTACGAACCGGGTGTACGCACCACTTGGCACCGAGATGACGGGGTGCCACCCGGGCCCTGGGTAGACGAGTTCAGGAATGCGAGCACCGGTGCAGAAAAAGCGGCCTCGGCGCACAGGCAGTCAGACGGCCCCCGCGGGGACCGCCCCGCAGACACCCGTGGGCACCGGCCGCCCCACTCATGTGCGCAACCGGCTGATCGTCGCCGTCGCGGTGGTGGCCGCCGCCGTGGCCGGCGCGGGCGCGCCCGCCGTGCTCACCGCCTCCCAGGACGTCAGCGACTCCCAGGATCTGGTGACCCTCGCCGCCCGCACCCAGGACGCGCTCACCCTCGCCCACTCCCTCGCCGACGAGCGCGACGAGGTCACCTCCTACATCGCGGCCGGCCGCCCCCGCTCCAAGGCGCCCGCCGAGGACCGCAGCGCCCGCGTGGACCGGCAGGTCGAGGAGTTGCGCGCCGACAAGGGCACCCCGGCGGACCTGCGCACCGACCTCAGCGGCATCGACGCCGTCCGGCGCGCGGCCCTCACCGGCAAGACCAGCGCACTCCAGGCGCACCAGGCGTACTCCGAGACGATCACCGCGCTGCACCGGCTCGCCGAACAGCTGGCCGAGCGGACGCCCCCGCGGGCCGGTTCCGGAGCCCACGCCCTGGCCGAGCTGGACTCGGCCGTCCAGCAGTCCGCCGCCGCCCGCGGCCTGCTGCTGGCCGCGCTGAACGTCCCGTCCCACTCCCGCACGGTGATCGACCCCGCCACCGGCCTGCCGGCCACGGCCACCACCACCGACGCGGAGGGCAGGCAGCGCGACGCGCTCACCGTCGCCGCCCAGCAGGCCCGGCTGCGCGCCGACGCCGCCCTCGCCGGTTTCCGCGGTACGGCGCCCAAGGCGGCCGTGGACTCCTACGACTCCACGGTCACCGGCCCGGAGGTCAACTCGGCCGAGAAGTACCTGGCCACGCTGACCGACCAGCCCACCCTGGCCGACAGCGAGGCGACCACCAGCACCAAGAAGCTGGACGCCGCCCTGTCCGCCCGGGTCGACCTCATGCGCGGTGCCGAGTCCGCGCTCTACGACCACCGCACCAAGGACCTCGCCAGGCTCCGGGACGACGACGTCACCGCCCTGGAGATCCGCGTCGCGGTCCTCGGCGCCCTGATGCTGGTCGCGATCGGCGTCGCCGCGGCCGTGGCCCGCACCCTCACCCGCCCGCTCTCGGTCCTGCGCCGCGGCTCCGCCCGCCTCGCCGGGGCCGAGGACCCGGCGGCCCAGGAGCCGATCACCTTCACCGGCCGCAACGACGAGTTCGCCCAGGTGGTCCGCTCGGTCAACGCCCTGCACGCGCACGCCGTGACGCTGCACGAGCGGGTCGGGACCCTGGAGACGGACCGCAAGCACCTGGTGGGCCAGCGGCAGAAGATGGCCGACGCCCGCGAGGAACTGCGCGCCGAACTCGCCGGGTCCACCGCCCAGCTGGAGCGGCTGCGCACCAGCATCGGCTCCACCTTCGTCAACCTGGCCCTGCGCACCCTGGGCCTGGTCGAGCGGCAGCTGGCGGTCATCGAGGGCCTGGAGGACCGCGAACAGGATCCCGAGCGCCTCGCCACGCTCTTCAAACTCGACCACTTCGCCACGGTCATGCGCCGGCACAGCGAGAACCTCCTGGTCCTCGCCGGCACCGAGCACGTCCAGCAGCACCCCGGCCCGGTCCCGCTGGTCGACGTGGTCCGGGCGGCGGTCAGCGAGATCGAGCGCTACGAACGCGTGCGCATCGCGGCGCTGCCCCCGCACACGCACCTCGTGGGCTTCGCCGCGGACGACCTCTCCCACCTGCTGGCCGAGCTGATGGAGAACGCCACGTCGTTCTCGCCGCCGGACGTGCCGGTGGAGGTCTCCGGCTGGCTGCTGGAATCCGGCGAGGTCATGCTGTCCGTCCAGGACGAGGGCATCGGCATGACCGAGGAGCGCCTCGCCCGTCTCAACGCCCGCCTCACCGACTTCGACCCCGGGTCGCCCTACGACCAGGAGGGCGACGACAACCTGGGCCTCGGCCTCTACGTCGTCGCCCGCCTCGCCCAGCGCCACGGCGTCCGCGTCCGGCTGCGCGAGCAGAAGCAGGGCGGCGTCGCCGCGGTCGTGGTCCTCCCGGCGTCCCTCCTCACCGAGGCCCCGCCGGCCGCGCTCCCCGCGCAGTCCGCCTCCATGAGCGGCACCGGCACCTACTCCCTGCCGGGCGCCGACGCCGAGGCCAACTCCAACGTCCTGCACGGCCGCGCCGCGGACACCGATCCGCTGGTCGCACTGGCGGAGAAGGCGGCCCGGGCCGCCGGCGCCACGGCGGAGAAGCCCGCGGAAAGGGCCGGGGAGAGGGCCGGGGACACGCGGGAGACCGGGCCGGAGCCGGAGCCCGAGGACACCGAGACGCACACCCGGGCGGAGAGCCCCGGCCGGCGGCGCGCGGAGGATGCGCCGACACGGCCGAAGGCACCGCCGGAGACCCCAGCCGAGACCACGATGGAGCTGCTGCTCCCGGACCTGTCCCCGGCCGCCACCGACCAGGTCACGACCGAGCCGTCCCCCACCGGGCAGGGCTCCGCCGGGTCGGGCTCCTCCACGGGGCAGGCTCCCGCCGGGCAGGGCTCCGCCGGGCACAGCTCCGGCGGACACGGCTCCACCGGGCGGGACCCCGCCGGACACGGCGCCGCAGGGCATGCCCCCGCCGAGCACGGCTCCACCGGGCAGGACTCTGCCAGGCAGACCCCCACTGAGCACGGCGCCGCCGGGCACGGCTCCGCCGCGCAGCCCGCCGCCGTCCAGCGCACCGCCCGGCCGGGGGCCGGGCCGGAGGCCGGACGGGTGGATGGGCCCGATGACTTCCGCACCACCGGTGCGGGCAAGAACGACCCCGCCGAGGACGACGCCGAGGTGGTCACCAGCAAGGGCCTGCCCAAGCGCACGCCCAGGATCACCGCACCCGCGGCGCCACCCCGCCAGCGAACCGAGAGCGTCGACGCCGACGCTCTGCGCCGCAGGCTCGGCGGGTTCCGCCGGGGAGCCGTAGCCGGCTACCGCGACGTGGAGGCGGAGATCGCCGCACACACCACAGAAGCCACGGGGGGCACAGCCGAGGAGGCAAGCAGTTGACCGCGCCCACTACCTACGGACTGAGCAGCGAAGCCCGCAACCTGCACTGGCTGCTGACCAACCTGGTCGAGGAAGTACCCGGCATCCAGTCCGTCGCCGTGGTCTCCTCGGACGGCCTGCTGCTGCTCTCGTCCGATCCCGGACACACCGAGCAGTCCCGCCTGGCGAGCCCGGCCAAGGGCCCCCGCGGGTCCTCCGCCGACCTCGCCACCATCGTCTCCGGCATCGGCAGCCTCACCGTCGGGGCCGCCAAGCTGATGGACTTCGGCGGGGTCAGGCACACGATGGTCGCCATGGCGGAGGGCAGCCTGTTCGTGATGTCGATCAGCGACGGCTCACTGCTCGGCGTGCACGGCTCCGCCGAGTGCGACATGAGCGTGGTGGCCTACCACATGGCACTGTTCGTCGGCCGTGCCGGCCATGTCCTCACCCCGGAACTCCGCTCGGAGCTGCGGCAGTCACTCGAGTCCCAGTCGACGGGGAGCGCCCGATGAGCGGCACAGCGAAACTCCCCGTCCGCGGCGGCGACCGCAAACCCGCCCGTGTCCGCCCCTACTCGCTCACCGGCGGCCGTACCCGCTTCGGCCACGTCCTCCTGGTGGAGACCTTCGTGGCCGCGCTGGAGGCCCCCGAGGAGCGCAGGGAACTGACGAACGGCTCGCTCACGACCCGGGTCATGCCGGAGATGCGGGCCATCGTCGAACTGTGCCGCCGTATGCGCACGGTGGCCGAGATCGCCGCGCTGCTGAAGATGCCGCTCGGCGTGGTCCGCGTACTCCTGAGCGATCTCGCGGACCAGGGAAAGATCCGTGTGTACGGCACCGGGACCGGGCACGGCACCGGCCGCCCGGACCGCGCGCTGCTGGAAAGGGTGCTGAGTGGACTCCGTCGTCTCTGACGCCGCCGCCTCCGCCGTCGGAGGCATCCCCCTCGTCGCCGGCTTCGCCGAGCCCGACGAGGATCTGAAGTCCTGGCAGACGGACCGCACCCGGGCCCCCATCGCCACGAAGATCGTGGTGGCGGGGGGCTTCGGCGTCGGCAAGACCACCCTGGTCACCTCCGTCTCGGAGATCACGCCCCTCCAGACCGAGGCGCTGATGACCGAGGCCAGCGAGGGCACCGACGACCTGTCGGCCACCCCGGGCAAGCTCACCACCACCGTGGCCATGGACTTCGGCCGCCTCACGCTCGACGACGACCTGGTGCTCTACCTGTTCGGCACGCCGGGCCAGCAGCGGTTCTGGTTCATGTGGGACGACCTGGTGCGCGGCGCGATAGGCGCCGTGGTCCTGGCGGACACCCGCCGTCTGAAGGACTGCTTCCCGGCGCTGGACTACTTCGAGAGCTGCGCACTGCCGTACGTCGTCGCGGTGAACCACTTCGACGGCAGTGAGCGGTTCGAGCCGGATGACGTGCGGGAGGCGCTGACGATCCCCGCGCACGTCCCTGTCATGATCATGGACGCCCGGCGCCGGATCTCGGTGATCGAGACCCTCCTGGCCCTGGTGGGCCACGCGCTGGCCGAAACACCCGAGTAGTCCCTGTAAGGAGCCACCACCCGCATGCGGAAGATACTCGTCGTCGGAGCCGGCCAGTCCGGCCTCCAGCTCGCCCTCGGCCTCCAGTCGCACGGCTACGAGGTCACCCTGATGTCGAACCGGACCGCGGACGAGATCCGCTCCGGCCGGGTCATGTCGACGCAGTGCATGTTCGACACGGCGCTGGGGCACGAGCGCGATCTCCAGGTGAACTTCTGGGAGTCCCAGGCACCGAGGATCGAGGGCCTCGGCGTCTCGGTCGCGGCCCCCGGCTCGCACGACCCGGGCCCCACCCAGCGGGCGATCGACTGGGTGGGCCGGCTCGACGGGTACGCGCAGTCGGTGGACCAGCGGGTGAAGATGGCCGGCTGGATGGAGACCTTCGCCCAGCGCGGCGGCCAGCTGGTCATCCACGGCGCGGCGGTCGGCGACCTCGACTACTTCTCCCGGGCCTACGACCTCGTCCTCGTCGCGGCCGGCAAGGGCGAACTGGTGTCGATGTTCGCCCGCGACCCCGAGCGCTCCCCGTACAGCGAGCCGCAGCGCGCGCTGGCGGTGGCGTACGTCCACGGGCTCGGCCCGCGTCCCGAGCACCCGGACTTCGACGCGGTCCGCTGCAACCTGGTCCCCGGGGTCGGCGAGCTGTTCGTCATGCCGACCCTGACCACCTCTGGCCGTGCCGACATCCTGTTCTGGGAAGGCATACCCGGCGGCCCGCTCGACGCCTTCAAGGGCGTCAAGGACCCGGCGGAGCACCTGTCCCTGACCCTGAAGCTCATGGAGACGTTCACTCCGTGGGAGCACGCGCGGGCCACGAAGGCCGAACTGACCGACGCCGGCGGCACGCTGGCCGGCCGGTACGCCCCGACCGTCCGCAACCCCGTCGGCCGGCTGCCCTCCGGCGGCCTGGTCCTCGGCGTGGCCGACGTGGTCGTCGCGAACGACCCGATCACCGGGCAGGGCTCCAACTCGGCGTCGAAGTGCGCCGCCGCGTACCTCGCGTCGATCCTGGAGCGGGGTGACGAACCGTTCGACGAGGAGTGGATGCGGGCCACCTTCGACCGGTACTGGGCCACCGCCCGGCACGTCACCAAGTGGACCAACGCCATGCTGGCGCCGCCGCCGGAGCACGTGCTGAACCTCATCGGCGCCGCCGGCCAACTCCAGCCGGTGGCGGATCGGTTCGCCAACGCGTTCAACGATCCCGCCGACTTCGAGAACTTCTTCTACGAGCCGGAGAAGACGGCCGCCTACCTGGCGTCGGTCACCGGAGCCTGACCGCTCTCCGACGGGTCCGTCCCCCTTTTGACACCCCGCACCGGCGGAGAGACGCTGGAAAGCAGGGGTCGGAGGGGGGACAACCACGTAGGAGTGTTCCCATGAACGGTCGACGTGTGCGTCTGGCTGTGCTGGCACCACTGGCGGTGTCGTCACTGGCGCTGGGGTCCATGACGTTCTCCGCCACGACAGCGGCGGCGGCGTCACCCAGCTGCTCGGTGGGGACGGGTAACGGCCAGAACGCCGTGCAGGTCAGCGGCAGTGGCTTCAAGCCGAACAAGAGCGTTGTCGTGGATTCCTCCCAGGGAGCGGACGGCAGCGTGAGGGCGAACGCCAACGGCAGTTTCTCCACGACGATCATGGGCGCCCGGGGCTTCGTGACCGCCCATCAGGTCGGCACCTCCGGGGCCAAGTGCGGGATGGTGAAGAAGGGCCAGCAGAACGACGCCAAGGCGCAGTACCGGCAGGGTTTCAGAGACGGCTTCGCGGATCTGAAGAAGGACTGCAAGAAGAACCAGCAGCAGTTCGCCGTGCCCCAGAAGGTGGACCCGAACTGGCAGAAGGGCTACGACGCGGGCGCCGCCTTGGCGTCGAAGCAGTTCTGCAAGCACTAGACCCGTCCGTCGGGACCGGGTCGCACCGCGCCCAGGATCGGGTAGCCGGCGATCGCCGAGAGCTCCACCTTCTCGCCCGGCCTGGGCGCCTGGACGACCTTGCCGTCGCCCACGTACAGCGCCACGTGCGTCGCCTCGGGGAAGTACACCACCAGGTCCCCGGGGCGCAGTTGGCTCAGTGGGACCTTGGGCAGCCGGTCCCACTGTTCCTGGCTGGTGCGCGGGAGCGGTGTTCCCGCGTGGGACCACGCCTGGGACGTCAGGCCCGAGCAGTCGAACGCGTCCGGGCCCTGCGCCCCCCACCGGTACGGCTTGCCGAGCTGGTCCAGGGCGTAGTCGACGGCACGGTCGCCCGCCGGTGAGGCGGGGCGGTCGGCGGGCAGGGCGCCCGCGCTGGTGAGCTTGCGCTGCGCCTCGCTGACCCCCTGCTCCTCCAGCCGGGCCACGGCCGCGAGCTGCTCCGGGGTGAGACCGGCCAGCATGCGCTCCACGTCGGCCAGTCGCGCCCGGACGTCGTCGCGCTGGCTCCGCTGCCGGCCGGCGAGGGTCTGCTGGGTGTCGAGGGCCTTGCGGGCCGCACGGGCCAGCGTGTCCTTCCGTCTCTCCGCGGCGGTCAGCCGGGCCACCGTCCGGGCGTGTTCGCGGGCGAGTTCGCCGATGACGTGGCCCTCGTCCAGGGCGTGCTGCGGGTCGGGGGCGAGCAGGACACGGACGTAGGGGCCGAGGCCGCCGGCGTTCTGGTACTGCTGCCGGGCCAGGCGCCCGGCGTCGGTCCGGCTGCCCTGCAGGGCGAGCCGGGCGCGGGTCAGTTCGCCGTCGAGGCGGGTGACCTCGGCGCGCTGCCGTTCGAGCTGTTCCGTGGTGGCGTCGTAGGTCTCGGTGGCCTGTTCGGTCTGCCGGTACAGCCGCTGGAGATCGCTCAGCAGGCGGGCGACGGACGGCTGGGGAGCCGGTGCGGCGGCGGCGGGCACGGGCACGAGGACGGCCTGGGCCGCCACCGCGGCCGCGCAGGCCAGGCGCGGGAGCATTCCTGACACATCATCACCTCGGGTGCTCAGAGGAAGAAATTACTTCCGCTTATCGCACCGCTAGTACGGCAGGTGTGTGCGGGGCGCGCCCCGAGCGTGCGCGGTTCGGCGCAGCCCTGTCACCCGTCCGTGTCGTCCGGCTTGCCGGACGGCGTGATGTCCGGCTTGGACCAGGGCCACCTCGGCCGCCCGCCCGACCGGTCCTCGGGGGCGTACCGGTACTTCCACCCCTGGATCAGTCCCAGCCGCCTGCTGTGCCCGCGCGGCACGCGGTGGTAGACGAGCACCGTGGGCGGACCGCCGTCCGGGTCCGGTACGGGGATGCGGTACGTCTTCGGGGGGTGCCCGGTGGGGCCGAGCAGCACGGGCAGCACACGGCCGTCCATGGGCCCGCCCTCGAAGGGGGTGTCCTGGCTCTTCACGGGTTCAGTCTCGGCCATCCCCGGCGAGCGCGCCGACGAGCGCGGCGGTCTGCGGGTCACGGCCCGCGGTGACCGTCAGGACGGCCACGAACTGCTCCACCAGCCAGTCACGCAGCTCCCCGGCCGGCGGCTGCTTGTCCTCGTCGAGCCAGATCAGGGAGGCCGCCTCCACGGCCGTGATCCACATGCGGACGGTCATCCGCAGCCGGGCGCCGGGGTCGAGGACGCCGAGGTGCCGGCAGATGTGCTGCGCGGCGGACCGGCGCACCCCGTCCACGAGGGCGGTCGTACGGGAGGTCTCCACCACGCTGCCGCCCTGGAGCAGCGCGCTGAACCCGGTGTCGTGCTCGTCCACGAATGCCAGATAGCGGTCCAGGACGCGGGACAGGCGGGGCAGCAGCGGGCCCTCGCGCGGCTCGACGAAGCACTGCTGGAGCTCCTGCGCGGCCGACCCCAGCGCCGCCTCGTACAGCTGCTGCTTGCCGCCCGGGAAGTACCGGTACACCAGCGGCCGCGAGACTCCGGCCGCCTCCGCCACGTCGTCCAGGGACACGTCCTCTGGGGCGCGGTGCGCGAAGAGGGAGAGCGCGGCGTCGAGGAGCTGACGCCGCCGCTCCTCGACGCTGAGCCGGCGATAGGCGGGGGTGGCGGACGGGGTCATGCCCCGCAGCCTAATCGCCGTGCGGGCGCGGGGGGTCAGGCCAGCAGCCCCGAGGACCTCCACAGCCGCCGGCCGACGCCCCGGAGCACCCCGATGTCGTCCAGGAAGTCGGTCAGCCGCTTCGCACCCGTCTGCATGACCTCCCGCCGGTGGCCGCTCGCCTTCACCTGCGCCATGGCCTCCCGCTTGTCGAGGCCGACGTTGGCGTACACGTCCGGGTTCACGAACGCCACCGAGAACACCCGGGCGAACTCCCCGGAGGTGACCCGGGTGAACTCCTGCGACCACTTCGGGGCGGTCACCATCTGGCGCCGCAGCTCCTCACGGGCGTACCGGACGTGCCGCGCCTCCTCCACCACGTGGATCCGGGTGACGCCCCGGACCAGCGGCTGGACCCGCTCGTCGGGGAACGTCAGGCGCTGCATCCAGTCCAGGACCTCCTCGCCGAGCAGCGTGGCGGTGAACGAACCGGGGGTCGTGGAGATCGTCTTGAACAGGCGGCCCAGGTTCTGGTGGGCCCGGCTCACCGGGTACCAGGGCGTGCCGCCGTGCGTGATCAGCCGGGCGAACATCTTCGAGTGCCGGCACTCGTCCTCGATCTCGGTGAGCGCGTAGCGCACGTGCGCGCTCGTCGCCGCCTTGTCGTAGACGTGCCGGACCAGCAGCTGCATCAGGATCAGCTCGAACCAGATGCCGAGCGAGGCCAGCGCCGCCGCCTCGTGCCGGGAGAGCAGGAGCCGCTGCTCCTCGCTCATCCGCTGCCACATCGGGGTGCCGTACAGCGACACCAGCTCCGGGGGCCAGAACCACTTGCCCTCCTCGAAGGGCGCGTCCCAGTCCAGCTCCTTGTCCGGGTCGAAGGAGTGCTTGGCGGAAGAGACGAGCAGCCGTTCGGCCACCTGTTCCCGGTCCTTCAGCAGGCCGAGCGCGTCGCGCAGCCCGTCCAGCGCGTCCTCTTCCGTCAGGGTCGTCATGGCTCCCTCACCTCGTTACCCGGGGGTAGTCGTCTCGCCTCTTATGAGACTGCCTGTCAGCAAGCTCGTCAATCCCCCGGGCGCGACTTGTTGCGCCGGTGAGCGCGCCCGGCCGCCCGAACCCGGCCGGCGCGGACGCGGCGCGGGTGCGCTCACCCGGATGCAGTAGCGTGCTGGCGTGTCCATGCCTCCGCAGCCGCAGTACCCCTACGGCCCGCAGCCCCCTGCGGCCCCCGGCCCATACGGTTCGCCGTACCCCCAGCAGCAGCCGTACCCCGCGCAGCAGCCCTATCCGCAGCAGCCGTATCCCCCGCAGCAGCCCTACCCGCCGCAGCCGTACCCCGGCTGGGGCGGTGTGCCGCCCATGGGGCCGCCGCCGAAGAGGCGCCGGGTGGGTCTGGTGCTCGGGATCGTGGGCGGTGTCGTCACGCTGGGCGTCGTGGGGCTGGTGCTGCTCGGGATGGTGGCCGAGAGCGGCTTCCCCGAGGCGAGGAACAAGCTCACGCTGCCGCACACCCTGCTGGACGGCACCTACGTCTTCGCCCAGGACTACTCCGGCACCGAGGGCAAGAAGGTCGAGCGGGAGGCGGACGGCGCCTGGGACGTCAAGGACATCCACGCCGTCACCGCCCGCTACAGCCCGGGCGGCGACGACACCAAGGGGTCACTGCTGGTGTCCGGCATGTACGGCCGGTTCAAGAACGAGGCCGCGGTGCGGCGGAAGATGCTCAAGGGCGCCGCCGAGGCCGACGACGTCACGCTCGGGGAGCCCGCGCGGGACATCACCCCGTCCGGCGCGGACACGCCCGTCAGCTGCGAGGTGCTGATCCAGAAGAACGCCCTCGTCACGCTCACCTACCCGGTCTGCTCCTGGGCGGACGGCAACACGGCGGCCATCGTCGGTACGGTGGGCGTGGAGAAGAAGGACCCCGCCGACATCGACCTCGACGCCGCCGCCCGCGACACCCTCAAGGTCCGTACGGAGATGCTCAAGCCGATCGGCTGACGGCCGCCACATCCCCGGCCGCCGCCGTCTTCCCGGCCACCGCCGTCTCCGTCTCCCTGGCCACCGCCGTCTCCCTGGCCGCCGCGGCTTCCGCGGCCGCCTGCGGCGCGAAGGGCGTCCGCAGGGAGAAGGCGTACGGCGTCGGGCCGTGCGCCCGCAGGTGCAGCAGTCGGTCCTCCGCCTCGGCGACCGCCGGGCGGTGGCCGGCCGGCACCCACCACAACGCGGTCATCGCCTCCTCGGGCCGCTCGAACCACTCCCGCCGCCGGGCGAGCAGCTCCCGGTGCCGGCCCTGGTACATGAACGCCGTCAGCGCGTCCGTGTCCCGCCACACCGACATGTTGATGATCAGCCACTCGTCGCCGAGGACGGGGACGGCGGTGGCGTTCCCGTCCTCGCCCTGGAGCCGCCACACGAAGCCGTCCGCGGTGTCCGCCACCGCGTTCACGGGGTCGAGGGCGTCGACGAAGTCCTTCAACTCGGGCGAGTCGAGAGGGTATCTGAGGCGGGCGATGTTGACCTGGGCGAGTCGGTACGCGATCACGGATTCCGTCATGGGCGCACGGTAGGTCGGCCACCGGGCCCCCGGAACCCCCCGTCTCAGCCCGCGAGAACCGCCCGCATCACCTCCTTCGCGATCGGTGCCGCGTCCCCGCCCCCGCTGATCTCCCCCCGGTCCGCCGAGGCGTCCTCCACCACCACCGCGACCGCCACCTGCGGCTCCGGCGCGTCATCGGCCTGCGCCCAGGACACGAACCAGGCGTACGGCACGCCCGCGTTGCCCACCCCGTGCTGGGCGGTGCCGGTCTTGCCGCCGACGATCGCGCCGGGAATGGCCGCCCGGGTGCCGGTGCCCTCCTCGACCACGCCGGCCATCAGCTCCCTCAGCCGGGCCGCCGTGGACGGCCGCATCACCTGCCGTCCCGGGCGGGCCGCGCTGCCGGTGAGCGTCTCGCCGCCGTGCCGGGTGGTGCGCTCCACCAGATACGGCGGACGCAGCAGGCCGCCGTCGGCGACCGCCGCCGCGACCATCGCCATCTGGAGCGGCGTGGCCCGGGTGTTGTACTGCCCGATCGAGGACAGCGCCAGCTGTGCCCGGTCCACCCGGTTGTCGAAGGTGCTGGGCGCCACGGAGAACGGGATGCGTAGATCTCGGTCGTTGAACCCGAACGCCTGTGCCGTGTCCGCCATGTCCCGCACGCCCACGTCCACGCCCAGCTTGGCGAACACCGTGTTGCAGGACCACTCGAAGGCGTCCCGCACCGAGGTGTCCACGCAGCCCTCGCCCTCGTTGGTCAGCCGGGTCGTGGTGCCGGGCAGCCGGTAGGGGTCGGGGGAGTCGGTGGGCGCGTCCAGGTCCGTGACCACACCCGCGTCCAGCGCCGCCGCCGCGGTGACCACCTTGAACGTCGACCCCGGCGGATAGGTCTGCCGTACCGCCCGGTTGAGCATCGGCTTCTCCGGGTCACTGTTGAGCCGGGACCACGCCGACGTCACCGCCTCGCTGTTGCCGGACAGTTCGGCGGGATCGTACGACGGGCTGGTCACCAGCGCCAGGACGCGGCCCGTGGCCGGGTCCAGCGCGGCCACCGCGCCCTTGCGGCCCGCCAGCCCCCGGTACGCGGCCTCCTGCGCCTTGCGGTTCAGGGTCGTCACGACGTCCCCGCCGCGGTTCGGCGCGCGCGTCACGTCGTTCCACACCGGCAGCGGTGCCAGCATCGGGTCGGTACCGGAGAGCACCCCGTCCTCGGCGTGCTCCAGGAACGTGGTGCCGTACCTCTGCGAGGCGAAGCCGGTGACCGGCGCGTACAACGGCCCGTCCAGGTAGCCGCGTTCGAAGCGCAGCTGCTCGCCGGTGTCCACGGAGCCGGTGACCGGCACGCCGCCCACCAGGATGTCGCCGCGCGGCTGCTGGTAACGGGCGATCGTGGCCCGGCGGTTGGCCGGGCTGTTGGCGTACTCCCCGGACTGCACGACCTGCACGCGGGCCGCGTTGCCCAGCAGGGCCGCCAGCAGCAGGGCGCAGAACGCGCTGGCGTGCCGGATGTACTTCGCCATCGGGCGCCCGTTCTCGGGCAGCCCCCCGTACTCGGTCACGGCGCCTCCCGGCCGTCGTACTGACTGCGCGCCGAGTCGCTGACCCGGATCAGCAGCGCCACGATCGCCCAGTTGGTGACCACCGAGGAACCGCCCTGGGCGAGGAACGGCATCGCCATCCCGGTCAGCGGGATCAGCCCGGTGACCCCGCCCGCGATCACGAACACCTGCAACGCCATGATCGAGGCCAGCCCGACCGCGAGGAGCCGGCCGAAGGGCTCGCGCAGCGCCAGGCCCGCCCGGTAGCCGCGCTCCACCAGCAGGGCGTACAGCAGCACGATCGCCGCGAGACCCGCGAGGCCCAGCTCCTCCCCGGCGGTCGCCAGGATGAAGTCCGACTTGGTGGCGAAGCCGATCAGGATCGAGTGCCCGAGCCCCAGCCCGGTGCCCAGGATCCCGCCGGCGGCGAAGGCGAACAGGGACTGCACGAGCTGGTTGGGTCCCTGTCCGGCCTGGATCGTGGCGAACGGGTGCAGCCAGTCCTCGATCCGCCCGTTGACATGCGGCTCCAGCCGCCCCACGGCGACCGCGCCGACCACGGCCAGCAGCAGCCCGACCGCGATCCAGCCGGTCCGCCCGGTGGCGACGTACAGCAGCACCACGAACAGCCCGAAGAACAGCAGCGAGGTCCCGAGGTCCCGCTCCAGCACCAGTACCCCCACGCTCACCACCCAGATCGTGACGATCGGCCCGAGGACCCGGCCGGTCGGGAACTGCATGCGCCACAGCCGGCGGCCGGTGAACGCGAGGGCGCTGCGGTTGGCGGCCAGATAGGCGGCGAAGAACACCGCGAGCAGCACCTTCGCGAACTCGCCCGGCTGGATGGAGAACCCGGCGATCCGGATCCAGATCCGGGCGCCGTTGACCGCGGGGAACAGGATCGGCAGCGCCAGCAGCACCAGGGCGGCCACCACGCACACGTACGCGTACCGCTGGAGCACCCGGTGGTCGCGCAGCACCAGGACGACGCCGATGAACAGCCCGATCCCGAACGTCGACCACACCAGCTGGGTCGGGGCCGCCCGGTCGCCGGGCGTCTCCAGGTCCAGCCGGTAGATCAGCACCAGCCCGAGCCCGTTGAGCAGCACCCCGATGGGCAGCGGCAGCGGATCGGCGTACGGCGCCCGGATCCGCACCGCGAGATGCGCGAACAGGGCGAGCACGCCGAGTCCGGCGCCGTAGCCGGCGGCACCGGGCGGGACGGAGCCGGTGCGCGCCAGCCCCACCGCGCAGTAGCCGTACACGGACAGCAGGACGGCCAGCACGATCAGGGCCGCTTCGATGCCCCGGCGCCGGGGGAGGCGGGGAGCGCGCGGGGGAGCGGGGGCCGCCGCCACGGTGGTTCCGGCCTTCGTCATGCCCGGAACCTACCGAAACGGGACGACTTGTGGGTGTTGTTCGACGGCCGCGTCAGCACCAGCGTGGCGCGGGGCCGACGTTCCGGATGCAGGTGGCCGGGCCCCAGGCCCAGGTGCCGGCCACGGCCGGTGCGGCCGCGACACCGGCGGCCGGCGCCCCGGTGGCGACGGCCACGGCGAGGCACCGGGGCGGGGAGCGGCGTAGGCGCATGGGGTCGCCTCCAGAAAAAGGGGGTGGAACGTGACCAATCGCCACATCAGGAGGCCCCTCGGGGGTGACCTTTTTTGCTGGGCCCGACGGACGGCGCGCGGGCAAGGGGGACGGGGCCGGGGGACGGGCGAGGGGGACGGGGACGGGGGCCGGGGGACGGGCAGCGCCGTCACCCGGGCCCCGGCCCCCGCTCCCAGCGCTACCCCTCGCCCGGCAACGTCAGCGTGGCGACCGCGCCGCCGTCCACCGCGTTGGCGAACGAGAGCCGGGCCCCCAGTACCTCCGCCTGCCCCGAGGCGATGGTCAGCCCGAGCCCGTGGCCCCTGGCCCCGCCCTCCGTACGGAACCGCTGCGGCCCGTGCTCCACCAGGCACTCCGGGAACCCGCCACCGTGGTCCCGCACCGTCACCACCGGCCCGTCCACCGTCAGGACCACCGGAGGGCGACCGTGCAGGTGCGCGTTGGCCACCAGGTTCCCCAGCACCCGCTCCAGCCGCCGCCGGTCGGTCTCCACCCGCGCGTCCCGCAGGACCCGCACCTCCGTCTCCGTCCCCGACGCCCGCACCACCCGCCCGGCCAGCGCGCCCAGCTCCTCCGTGTCGGCCTCCAGCCGCTCCCGCCCGGTGTCCAGCCGGGAGATCTCCAGCAGGTCCTCGGTGAGTGTGCGCAGCGCCGCCACCCGGTCCCGCACCAGCTCCGTCGGCCGGCCCGGCGGCAGCAGCTCCGCCGCCGCGTGCAGCCCGGTGAGCGGGGTACGCAGCTCGTGCGCCACGTCCGCGGTGAACCGTTGCTCGCTCAGCAGCTTGCCCTGCAACGACGCGGCCATCGAGTCCAGGGCCGCGGCCACCGCCGCCACCTCGTCCTGCGCCCGGGTCGGATCCTTCGTCCGCGGATCCTCCACCCGGGCGTCCAGGTCGCCCGCGCTGATGCGCCGGGCCACCCGCGCGGTGCCGTGCAGCCGCCTGGTCACCCGGGTCACCGCGAACGCGCCGACCAGCACGGTCGCCCCGATGGCGAGCCCCGACGACCACAGGATCGACTGGTCGAGGCCGGCGATGGTGCGGGACTGCTGCGAGTAGTCGACCTCCACGGCCAGCGCCCGGCGCCCGGCCACCGGTCCCGCCGCCCACATGGTCGGGCGTCCCCGGTGCGTCGAGACCATCGTGCCGCGCTCCCCGGTCACCGCCAGGGTCCGCAGCGGCGTGGGCAGCCCGGCGGGGTCCACCGCGGCGCCCGGCAGCAGGGTGTCCCCGGCCTCGTACGCCCGGGTGGCGTCGGTCAGCCGGGACAGCGCCAGGTCACGGGCCTGCCCGACGGTCTGGTTGGTCACCGACACGTGGACCAGCACGCCGAGCAGCGCGGCCAGCGCACAGCACATCACCGTGATGAACGCGGCGGCCTTGACGGCGAGCGTCCCGGCCCAGTGGGGCAGCGCGAGCCTCATCGCCCGCTCGCGGAAGGCGAGACGGACGGTGACGCTGAAGGCGACACGGAGGTGGAAGACGACACGGAGGCGGACGGAGACACAGAGACGGACGGAGTCGCGGACGGCGTCCTGCCGTGCCGCCCGTCACCGACGTGCAGGTACTCGTCGCGGGAGAACACCATCGCCCGCTGACCCGGGTCCCACACCCAGGTGGTGCGGTACTCGTAGCCCGAGATGTCGGCCGGTGAACGTTCGATCAGCGCCCGGCCGGCCAGTTCCACCCCGGTGATCGCGTCGTTGTCGGCCAGCACCTGCACCAGCCCGTGCTTCTCGACGGTGTAGACCCGAACGCCCGTCTGGTTCGTCGGATACAGCCGGAAACCGAGTGTGAGATCGGGCCGGCCGTCCCCGGTGAGGTCCCGGTAGTACGGCTCCAGCAGCGGACACCGGGCCCGGTCACCCCCCGGACGGCACTCCTTCATCCGGCCGACGGTGGCGTGGTAGGTGCCCTTCGGCCCGTAGTCGGCCGGGTGCGCTTTCAGCTCCGCCTCGACGACGTCCACCGGATCCACCTTCCGGATGTCGTCCCCGGGCACGGTGACCCCCTTCACCGTCTCCCTGGTCGCCACGTCGTACGGGTAGGCCGGGCTGGCCGCCGGCCGCAGTCCGGGCCAGAGCCTCACGGGGCTCGCGGCGGCCGGGGTCGACCCGGCGCCCCGCAGCCCGCCGGTGTCCCCGCAGGCCGCAGCCGTCGCCGCGAGCAGGGCGACGGCGGTCACGGCGAGGGCGGTACGCGCGGGACGACGGGCTGGCACGGTGCTCCTGGGCGTCGGGTTCGATCCCGTCCACCTTAATTCGTGGGTGCGCCGGGGCATGTGCCCAGCCTGAGCCGACCACCCGTCCCGCGCACGGCACGGGGCACCGGGGAGGGGCGCCGTGCCCGGCTGGGCGGTACGGCCGCCGGGCGGACATGGGCCGCCAGGGGCGGTAGGGACAACACTGCCGGGGACAAGACTGCCGGGACCAGCCGGACACCACCGCCGGAGGAGCGCTACTCGGCCTCGGCCAGCTCCTCCAGCAGCCGCACGGTCGCCAGGCCCGCCCGCAGGTACGCCACGAACAGCTCGTTGTGCAGCGCCCACGCCGAGCGCCGGGCCCGGATCAGCCGGATCGCCTCGTCGGCGCGCTCACCCCGCCGCACCAGGGCGTGCCCGATGACCAGCCCCGACCGGTTGTACCCGTGACAGCAGCGCACCAGCACCCGGCGGCCGGCGTCCAGCGCCTCGTCCACCGCCCGCGCCAGCCGCATGACCCCGGCGAGCTGCGTCCCGTCCAGCGGCCCGTCGGGGATCGGCCACACATGGTGCTCCACGCCCGGAGCGGGCCCGTACCCTGGTAGCCGCAGCAGGGTCTGGACCACGTCGAACTCGTCGCGTACGACGGCGGACTCCAGGCGTCCGGAACGGCCGCGGAACTCGTGCCCGCCCATCCACAGGCCGGGCAGGATCTCGTTCCACGGGCTCTCCGGAGCCGGTACGTCGGGCTGCTTTCCGTGGGTCCGCACCGGCGCCTCCCCAACTCCCTCGCGCGAGGGCCGTCCTCCACGGTAACCGGTCTTGCCCCGGGAGCACCCCGCCTGTTCCCATGGTCGAGGGGTGATGGCACATGAGCGGACTGCGCGTGGTGCCGGCCGGCCGGCACGGCAGGGAACGGCTGTACGTCTGCCGCGCGGACGGAAGCAGCGTCGCCTGGTACGACCGTGAGACAGGCCGGGTGAACCTGCTCGGCGAGGACAGCGGGGACGCCGTGCTGCACGCGCTGCGGCCCTTCCTCACCGGCCCGGTCACTGTGGGGCCGCCCCCGGTCCCGACCCCCGCCGAGTACGCCCGGCTGACCCTGCACCCGGACGACGACCTGGCCCCCAACCGCCCCGGCGAGGCCCTGCTCGTCGCCCTCGACCGCGACCCCGGCCCCGCCCACCGGCTGCGCCCCGACCCCCGCCGGCGCGCCCTGGCCGCCGAGCAGGGCGCCGGTGAGGCACTGGACGGGCTGGAGGGCGCCGGCTGGCACACCCTGCACTCCGTACCGTTGCCCGGCGGCGGCCGCATCCACCACCTGGTGATCGGCCCCGGCGGTCTGTTCGCCGTCCACGCCCTGTACGCCCGCAGGACGCGCGTCCTGGTCGCCGACCCCATGATCAGCCTGGGCCGCCGCGCCGCCGAGCCGCTGCTGCGCCGCCTGCGCGCCGACGCCGACCGCGCCTCGTACGCGCTGACCGCGGAGGTCCGGGCGGTGCTGGTCCTCACCGACCCGGCCGAGGTGACCGTGACCGCGCAGCCGCGCCGGGTACGGATCCTGCGGGACACCGAGCTGGCGGACCTGGCCCGGCTGGGCGGGGTCCTCAAACCGGCGGACGTGGAGGCCCTGCACGGGATGGCCCGGGACCGGAACACCTGGGGGAGGGTCTAGCGCGGGCGCGGGCACAGAAGCAGGTCAGGGCAGGGGTGCGGCCTTGGCCGGGTCCGTCAGCGGGGCCATGAGGTCACCGAGGTCCTGGAGCCGGGCGGCGATGTCCCCGGCCCGGAACTCCAGCTGTGCCGGGCTGCGGCAGCCGGCGACCTCCTCCCAGGTCACCGGTGCGGACACCAGCGGGGCCCGGCGGGCGCGCACGGTGTACGGGGTGGCCGTGGTCTTGCGGGCCGCGTTCTGACTCCAGTCGACGAACACCTTCCCGGGCCGCAGGCTCTTGTTCATCCGGTGCACCACCAGCCGGGGCATCGCCCGCTCCGCCTCCACGGCCAGCGCCTTCGCGTACTCGGACGTCCGCTCGGAGGAACTCCCGCGCACCGCGGCCAGCAGGTGCAGCCCCTTCGACCCGGCCGTCTTCGGGTACGCCTCGATCCCGTCGGCGGCGAGCCGCTCACGCAGCCACAGAGCGACCTCGCAGCAGTGCACGATGTGCGCGGGCGCACCCGGATCGAGGTCGAAGACCAGCCGGTCGGCCTCGTCCGGGGTCTGCACCAGCCACTGGTGGGTGTGGAACTCGGTGACCAGGTTGGCCGCCCAGACCAGGCTGGGCAGGTCCTGCACCACCACCATCCGGGCCGGACCGTCCGCCGACGAGCGCGGCACCTTCGCGGTCGTGACCCACTCGGGCGTACCCGGCGGCACGTTCTTGGCGAAGAACAGTTGTCCGTCGGGGCCGTCCGGATAACGCAGGAAGGACACCGCGCGGTCGCGCAGATGCGGCAGCAGGGCCCCGGCGGTGGTCGCGTAGTAGTGCAGCAGCTCCGCTTTGGTGAAGCCGGTCTCCGGATACAGCACCTTCTCCAGGTTGCTGAGCGCGACCCGGCGCCCCTCCACCTCTGTGATAGGCGTCATAAGATGACAATCCCAGACGAACCGGGGAAATCGGGAAAGGCAGGGTGCGGTACGTGCGATCGATCTGGAACGGCGCCATCTCCTTCGGTCTCGTCACCATCCCGGTCAAACTGGTGAACGCCACGGAGAACCACGCCATCTCCTTCCGCCAGATCCACACCGAGGACAGTGGCCGCATCCGCTACCGCAAGGTGTGCGAACTGGAGGACCGCGAGGTCAGCCAGGACGAGATCGGCAAGGCGTACGAGGACGCCGACGGCTCGATCATCCCGATCACCGACGAGGACCTCTCCCACCTGCCCATGCCGACCGCCCGCACCATCGAGATCGTGGCCTTCGTGTCGGCCGACCGGATCGACCCCCTCCAGATGGGCTCGGCGTACTACCTCGCGGCCGGCGGAACGCCCGCCGCCAAGCCGTACACCCTCCTGCGCGAGGCCCTCAAGCGCAGCAACAAGGTCGCCATCGCCAAGTACGCGCTGCGCGGCCGGGAGCGTCTCGGCATGCTGCGGGTCGTGGGGGACGCCATCGCCATGCACGGCCTGCTGTGGCCCGACGAGGTACGGGCTCCCGAGGGCATCGCCCCCGACGCCGACGTGACCATCCGCGACAAGGAACTCGACCTGGCGGACGCCCTCATGGAAACACTCGGTGAGGTCGACCTGAAGGACCTGCACGACGAGTACCGCGAGGCCCTGGAGGAGGTCATCGCGGCCAAGGCCGCAGGCGAGACCCCGCCCGAGGCCCCGGCCCCCGCCACCGGCGGCAAGGTACTGGACCTCATGGCCGCGCTGGAGAACAGCGTCCGAGCGGCCCGCGAGTCCCGCGCGACCCCCACCGGCGAGGCCGAGGTCACACCGCTGCGGGGAGGGGCGGCGCCCAAGGAGACCGGGGGCAAGAAGACGACGAAGGCCACCGCCGGCAAGCCGGCCACGGCACGGAAGTCGACGTCCGGGGCGGGGCAGGACACCAAGAAGACGGCGGCGTCCGCGAAGAGCACGGCGAAGAAGACGACGGCCACAGCGAGAAGCACCACGAAGGACACGGCCACGAGCACGCCGAAGGACACGGCCACGAACACGGCGACGAGTACGGCGAAGAAGACCGCCCCGAAGAAGACGCCGTCCCGGAAGCGGTCCGCCTGAAGGAACCCTCCGGGCACCGACGGGGCGGACCACCGGCACCGGCACCGGAGCGGACCCCGGCCCTCCGGGCGGACCGCTCGGCCGGCCGTCGTTCCCGGCCGGCTCAGGCCGTCGCGGACGACGGCAGGTCGGCCCCGCTGTTGAACCGGTGGATGACCTCGACCAGCGGGACCGGGTCGGGGAACACCCCCGAGACCCCGGACGGGTCGTCCCGGTTGAACGGGTCCTCCCACAGCAGACCGGGGTCGAGCGCACCGTTGTCGGTCAGATGGTCGATGACCAGGCGCACGAAGTCCTGCTGGGCCCGGGTGGCCCCCGCATCCTGGAGGAACGCGGCGAACGCCTCCTCGACGGCCTCGCGTTCCAGACCGACGAGGGAACGGATGAACCTCCCGAGACCATGAGCCCGTTCGGCGGCGGCGTGCACGTCGTCCTCCGTACCGATCCGGGCATCCACGAGCATCCGGCCCAGCTCGTCCAGGTCCTGCTGGGTCAGCGTCCTGTTCCGGCGGAGCTTCTGCAGGGTCACGTGGTTCAGGTTCCCGGCCAGATACGCCTGGGCCTTCTGCCGGAACCGCTTGGCGTTGACGCCCTTGGCCGCAGCGGTCAGCTCGATCTCCCGTACCTCGCCCAACTCCTCGGCCAGATCGGTGTAGACGATTCTCCGCGGCGTCCCGGTGATCAGCCCGACCAGGCCGCGCATCCGCAGGCGCGCGACCTCCACCATGGCCGCGGTGACGTCCTGCCACCACTCCTCGCCGGCCACGTCGTCCAGCAGCGCGACCTGGGCCGCGATCTGGGTCGCGTCCCGGTTCTCCAGCAGCGCCGATGCGATGGTCCGCACGTTCTCCCGCACCCGTGACACGTCGATGTCCGTTCGCAGGGTGCCCAGTTGGAGGGTGAGCATCATCAGGTCGAAGCGCTTGGCCTTCTCGTCGGTGCCGTCCCCGCGGTCGGCGGTGGGCAGGTCGCCCAGGTTCTCGACGAGGTCACCCAGGTCCTGCGGGTCGGCGGCCCGGATCCGCTCGCGTGACCAGGCCCCGCGGTCGGCGTAGGTCTCCGCCCAGGAGCGGTGGTCGCGGACGATGAAGTTGTCCAGATTCATCCCGGCCACGGTCTGGTGCAGCCGTGCGGCGACGGCGTCGCGCAAGCCGGTCAGCTCCGCACCGGGATCGTCCAGCAGGTCGATGGTGCGCAGCAGGTCCACGCGGGCGGCGAACGTCCGAGAGCGCAGCGACCTGGCCACTCGTCCCTCGGCGCGCGGCAGGTCCTGGTTGAACCACTCCGCGTTGCCGAGCAGGTCGAATACGAAGAAGTCCTCCTTGTCCCGGCCGGGCCCGTACAGCTCAGGGCGCAGACGGGTGCCGCGGCCGATCATCTGCCAGAACTTCGAGGAGGTGAACACCCGCTTGAAGAAGACCAGGTTGGCGACCTCGGGCACGTCCACGCCGGTGTCGAGCATGTCGACGGACACGGCGATGTCGGGCTGCCCGGCCGGGTCGGAGAACTCGTCCAGGGTCGTCTGGGCGCGGTCGTCCGAGGAGATGATCACGCGCGCGGCCTTGCCGGCCAGGTGGGGGTAGGCATGGTCGAACCGCTCCACGATGTACCGGGCGTGCCGCTGGTTCTTCGCGAAGACGATCGTCTTGGCGATCCGGTCACCGGCCTCGACCCGGTGACCCTTCTCCATCAGGAACTTCAGGGCCTTGTCGATGGTGTCCGTGTTGAACAGCCAGTCGTTCAGGGCCTCACCGTCCACGTCCTCGGGCGGCTCGGCCCCCTCACCCCAGTCCAGCGCGTCCCACTGGTCCTTCTCCTCGTCCGAGAGCTGCTCGTAATGCACGCCCTGCCGGGGGAACTTCAGCGGCACGTCGATGACCCGCGGGGGCACGAGCCACTGGTCCTCGATGGCCTGGTGCAATGGGTAGAAATCGGTGGGGACGCCCTGTTCGAGCCCGAACAGCGAGTAGGTGTTGCGGTCCACCTCGTCCTTGGGAGTGGCGGTCAGGCCCACCAGCAGCGCGTCGAACCACCGGAAGATGTGCCGGTACTGCCGGTACACCGACCGGTGGGCCTCGTCGACGACGACGAGGTCGAAGAAGCCCGGCCCGAACCTGCGGGTCCCGTCGTCGTCGAACCTGTCGATCTCGAACATCATCTTCGAGTACGTGGACACGTAGACGCGGGCCTTGTCGGTCTGGTCCGCCTCCCGCAGGTCCACGGCCGGCACGTCCGGCAGGTTCCTGCCGAACGCGCGCACCGTCTGACGCACCAGCGCGTTCCGGTCGGCCAGGAACAGCACGCGACGCGCCCACCCGGCCTTCAGGAGGGTCTCCACCAGGCCGATCACCGTGCGGGTCTTGCCCGTCCCGGTGGCCATGACCAGCAGCGCCCCGCGCTGCGCCCGGTCGTCGAATTCCTCGGCGACCGCGCGGATGGCACGGCTCTGGTAGTCGCGGCCGGCGATGTCCGCGGCTCGCCCGGGCAGCGGCACGCCGTGGATCGCCCGCCGGTTCCGGCGGCGCTGCTGCATCCACTCCAGCTCGTCGCGGGTGTAGAAGCCCGCGACCGTCCGCGGCGGGTACCCGGGCCCGTGCCGGTAGCCGCCGTCGTCGTAGATGCGGTGCTCATGGCCGTTGGTGGTGAAGACGACCGGGCGGCGCCCGTACATCCTCTCCAGACCGTCGGCGTACATCTCGGCCTGCTTGAGACCGTCCATCGGGTCCCGGCCGGTGCGCTTGGCCTCCACGACGGCCAACGGCAGCCCGTCGTCGCCCCACAGCACGTAGTCGGCGTACCCCGTGCCACCGTCCGCAGCCGCGCCGGGCACCGGGAACTCCCGGTCACGGTCCTCGGTCAGGGGCCAGCCGGCCTCGGCCAGCAGATCGTCGACCAGATCCCTGCGGGTGGTCGCCTCGTCGTAGTCGTGCGTGTCCGCCAGCCTGGAGTTGGCCTCCTTGGCCGCCTGCGCCAGCGCCCTGGCCAGCTCGGCCTCCAGCTCGGAGTTCCGGGCCCGCTCCGCCTCCAAAGCCTCGGCCCCGGCCGCCAGTTCCGCGTCCAGGGCCTCGATCTGCGCGCGCGTCCTGCGGGCCAGGTCCTGCGTCCCGGCCGCGGCACCGGGCGCCGGCAGCGCGGCGGGGTCGAACGTCAGAGAGGACGGCACCGAGCCGGGGTGCCCGGTGTAGGTGCGGGCCAGCCAGTACAGGCTGTGGAACAGCGCGCGCAGCGAGGCCACCGCGTGCTGCACCGTCACCTTCGTCATCGTGGTGTCGTGCGCCGCGCGGTTCCCGGTCCGGCGCACCAGGTGCATCTTGTCCAGCAGATCGGGGCCGACCAGGGCCCCGAACGCCGGCTCGGACAGGCGGCCGTTGAGATCGTCCCGGTACGGCCGGCCCAGCGTGCCGTCGTAGGCGTAGAGCCAGCCGACCGCGGCCTCCAGGGCGCGGCGGGAGTAGATGCCGGACGCGTACGGGTCGAAGCGGGCGTACTGCTCGGCACGGCCGGCCAACTCGTACAGATCAGGCCACTCGGCCTTGACGAACTCGAACGTGTCCACCCCTGGAACTCCCCCGCTCCCGCGTCCACTTGGCGTTGCCGGGATCAGTCAACCAGCCCCCACGCCACACACGCCAGGCCCGCCGGACCATGATCGTGAGCGAGCGCCGCCGGCGCGCCGTCCGCGGACACGGCGACCGTCAGAGGGCACCGCGGAACGCGCGGACCTGGAGGGAGGCGAACAGCGTGTCCAGCTCCGCCAGGTGCGCCTGGTACCGACGGCGTACGGTGTCTACCTGCCGCACCTTGGCCGCGAACCGCTCCTGGTCGTCCGGGTCCGGAAGCGGGAACGTGATCGCGCCGAGGCCCTTCTGGTTCACCTTGTAGGTGCCGTTGGTCGTTCTGGCCACCGCCCTGATCTGTGCCCGCACGTCAGGTGTCCGCCACGCCACGGCAAGGAACTCGGGAACAGCTCGCCGGGTGTCTATGACACCGCCGATCACGGTGTCGGGGAAGATCACGGGACGCCCGTCGGCGTCGGGCCGCCCCACCACCCCCACTCCGACCAGTTCCGGGTTGCCGTTACCGCGGGAGATGAGGAACGAGTTCTCCGCGACGAGCTGGGCCGTGGAAGCCTCCTTGGCGAACTCCGCCACCCTGGACTCCGCAGGCCGGTACACACCGCTCGTCACCGCCGACAACGTCAGCACGCGAGCGGTGATGTTCCCCGAGGTCGCGGGGGACAGCCCGTTGGAGAGACCGTCCACGAGGACGTGCTCGAGCGTGCTCCGGGCGATGTGCCGGTCCGCCGCGAACTCCTTCTGGTACGCGGCGACGACGAAGTCGTCCAGGAGGGCGATCGAGGCCCGCCGCTTCGCCCGGAGACCGTCGGCGTGATCGAGGATGCGGGCGATCCGCCGCTGTTCCGCCTCGGGCGGCACCGCGGGAAGCGTCAGACCGAGGAAGTCCTCCACCGAGGAACGCCGGCGCCGCGGTACCGAGCCGAACGCGATCGAGTCGTACTTCTGGATCATCGGACCGGACAGAAGGACGTACCGCAGGTACGCGGGATCGTATCCGTCCCGCACCCTGAAGGTCGGGTACAGCGGCGAGATCACCCCGGACTCGAACCGCGAGTTGAGCGCCAGCGCCCCCGCCCACAGCAGGTAGGGGTTGAAGGCGAAGTCGTTCTCCCGGATGACCTTGTACTTGGAGACGTCGGTGGTGGCCAGCCGCTTGTGGAAGCGCTCGTCCTGCCGGACGAATCCGTTCCGCTCGGTGAGGGTGAGGACCGGGGGCTCCTCGGCGGCCCCGAGTGTCTCGGTGAACTCCTCCAGGGCGTCCCCCACCCGCAGCGCGGTGGTGCCGCCGGACCCGGCCGAGGGGGCGCTCACGCCAGCATCCCTTCCAGCTCCTCGAGACCCGCACGGATCTGGGCGTCGAGCTTCTTCAGGTTCTCGATGAGGTCGGCGGGCTCGGGATACTCGACCTCCTCGTGCACCACTTCCCTGTACCGGTTGATGGAGAGGTCGTAGTCGTTCGCCGCTATCTCGGCCCTGGGGACCGTGAAGGACTGCTCCGTGCGCGGGCGTGACCTCTCGGACGTCTCGCGCTCGGTCCAGCGGCGCAGGACGTCGGGCAGGTTGTTCCGCTCGTGGTCGGCCTCCACGAATCCACCGGCGGGCACCGGGCCGAACCGGTCCGCCGGCACCAGCATCGTGCGCTTGTCGTCGAGACTCATCCCGTCGGACTTCACGTCGTAGAACCACACGTCGTCCGTGCCGCCCACGCCGGTCCTGCTGAAGAACAGGATCGCGGTGGAGACGCCCGCGTACGGCTTGAAGACCCCGGAGGGCAGCTTGACGATCCCCGACAGATGGTGGTCCTCCACCAGCGTCCTGCGAAGCTTCCGGTGCGCCGCCGAGGAACCGAACAGCACACCGTCCGGCACGACCACCGCCGCCCGGCCGCCCGGCTTGAGCAGCCGCAGGAACAACGCCAGGAACAGCAGCTCGGTCTTCCTGGTCTTGAGGTCCCTGAGCAGGTCCTTGCTGACCTGCTCGTAGTCCAGCGACCCGGCGAACGGCGGATTGGCCAGGACCAGCGAGTACTTGTCCTCGTCGTGGCCCGCCTGCTGGGACAGGGAGTCTCGGTGCTGGATGTCGGGGTTCTCGATGCCGTGCAGCAGCATGTTCATCGAGCCGATGCGCAGCATGTGCGGGTCGGTGTCGAAGCCGTGGAACATGTCGTGATGGAAGTGCCGGCGCCCTTCCTCGGTCCGCAACGTCTGCGCGTGGTGCCTGCGTACGTACTCCTCGGCCACGACCAGGAAGCCGGCGGTGCCGCAGGCCGGGTCGATGATGACGTCGTCCGGGCGGGGAGCCGTCATGTTGACCATCAGCTCGATGATGTGCCGCGGCGTACGGAACTGGCCGTTGGTCCCCGAGGTGGACAGCTTGCCGAGCATGTATTCGTACAGGTCGCCGTTGGTGTCCCGGTTCTGCATCGGGATGTCCGACAACAGCCCGACGACCTTGTCGAGCATGTACGCGTTCGGGACGGTCAGCCGGGCGTGTTCCATGTGCTGGGAGAACGTGGAACCGTCCACACCGAGGGTCTGGAGGAACGGGAAGACCCTCCTGTCCACGACCTCGTACATACGGTCGGGAGCCAGGTTGCGGAACACCGACCAGCGCAGGTCGTTCCAGTCCCGGCCCTGGTCGTCGGTGCCCTCGGGAAAGATGGCGCCGGTAACGGGCCGGCCGAGCACCTGAGCACGCTGGAGCGCGGCGGTGTGCAGGTCGTCCAGGCGGCGGATGAACAGCAGGTAGGTGATCTGCTCGATCACGTCCGTGGGATTGGAGATTCCGCCCGACCAGAACGTGTCCCAGACGCGGTCGATCCTGGCCTTGATGTCACCGGTGATCACGCCCCGAATGATACGTCGCCCCTCCACACCCCTAGCCGTGGATCACGGGACGCCGGCCGGCCGGTGCGGCGGCCCTCCGGACGCGTGCCGGTCCGGAGAACCACGGGTGGCCGACCGGGCGGGCATCTCGGCTCACGAGCACCCACCCGGAGCCGAAACCGGAAACCCCCGCGCCACCGGCGTGACCCGCTCCTCCCGCTGATCCTCCGCGCCCTCGGCGCTCCGGATCACGGCTGCGAAGTGGGGGTGAGCGGTGAGGTGAGTTTCTGGCTGTCGGACCGATCGACAATGCACATCACGTAGTGGAATCCCTGTTTCCAGGTGTTCTCATCGGGCAAAATCGTCTCGACCTGATATGTACTGGCGTCATAAGAGGTTCCGTATTTCTTGGTGCAATCGTCGGTTCGCGCGGACTGCTCGGCCGAGTAGCTCCTGCCAGAAGGCGCCTTCCAGAAACCCGCCATTTGCGCATCATGTGCCGCATCGCATCGTGCTAGATACAGATAATATGCGTCCTTTGTCTCCGTGGCCCTGTAGCAGTCGCCTGTCTCAGCATTCTGCGGCCCGATTTGGTCGCCAGTCTTCCGGAAGGCGCCCACCGCCCCATAGATATTGCTCGTCCTGTTGAAGACGAGGCACACGGAGTCGTGCACGCCGCTCTTCCACCCTTGCTCGCTCGGAGACAGCGAATAAACCTCGGCGTCGGCCATCGCGCTCAACGTGCTCATCGCTTCCGACACGCACCGGTCGTGACCATTGACTTGCGCGTCCGCGAGGGACATCGCGGCGTCGGAAGCGACGACCTGGCCGTCCGGGGTGTCATTCGCGCAGTCCACCAAAGTCAGCTGTGGTGGCTCGGTGGCGAACCTGGTGCCCGTCCAGCGGGCCGTGACGCAATCCCCGCGGCGCAGTTCCCGGGAAAGGCCTACGGCGGCACCGTACGGTTCCACGGAGCCGGTCGCGGACGGGTGCTCGGAGGCGCCGGAGACCGGCGTCTTCGCCGTCGCACCGAGATGCGTCACCACCAACCACGGAACGAGACCCGCGGCCAGTGCTGCGGCGGTCGCGACGATCACGCGTCGGAACGTGCGCGTCTTCGCCCCACCGGAACCACGCTCAGCCGATCCACGCTGCCGGCGCGGCCGGCCCGGCTTCCGGACGCGCGGTCCGTCTGGACGCGGTTCGAGCCGCTGCCCGCGTTCGGGGGACGATCCTTTCACCGGTGGACGGCTCACCTGCGTGACGGTCGCCTGCTGCGTTCGCGGGCCTTCACCGGTGAGCCGGGCGAGCAGGTCTGCTGCCGCGTCGGACCGTAGCCGCCGATCCGGATCCTTGGCCAGCAGGCCGAGAAGGACAGGTGTGAGGTCTCCCGCCCGGCGGGGCGGCACGGGCTCCTCGGTGAGCAGCGCCGCAAGGGTGCCCACGGGGGAGCCCCGATCGAAGGGGCCGTGGCCTTCCACGGCGAAGTAGAGGGTCGCTCCCAGCGAGAACAAGTCCGACGCGGGTGTCGGCTGCTCACCGCGGGCGCGTTCCGGAGCCAGGTATCCAGGTGTTCCGACGAACCCCGAGACAGTGGTCAGGCGTGGCTCGCCGGCGTCCTCCCGGAGTGAGATGCCGTAGTCGGTCAGCAGTACCCGCCCGCTCCCTGCGCTGCCGAGTTCGTGGGGGTCGGTGCTGGTCACGAGCACGTTGCTCGGTTTGACGTCCCGGTGCAGAATCCGCGACCGGTGCCCGGCGGCCAGAGCATCGAGCAGCGAGCGGCCCATGTGAGCCGCAGCGGCCCTGGGGACCGGACCCTCTTCGCAGACCACCGCCTCAAGATCTCGAGCCCCGGGCACGTACTCCATGACGATCCACGGCAAGCCCTCGTGAAGGACGCAGTCGTAGACGGTGACCACATGGGGATTACCACGGAGCCGGGCCGAGTGCCGTGCCTCACTGTGGGCTCTGGCGATGCGTGTGCTCAGCTCGGGGTCGGGCAGACCGGGCGGTACCGAAAGTTCCTTGAGCACGACCTCGCAGTCGAGCTCCTGGTCGTGGGCGCGCCACACACGACCCATTCCACCGGCGCCCAGGCTGCTCAGTAGTCGGTAGCGTCCGGCAACCACGTGACCTGCGGCATCACCCATCTCCGCCTGCCGGTTTCCGCCCGGTCGAACACAGACAGCTCTCACCACTATCTTTGCCCAACACCTCACCGGATGCATGCCGAGGCAACAGGACTGCCACCCCCTGAGCACCGGCCGTCGGCGGGAACTTCGGCTTCTCCCACCCCTCACCGGGGGCCGCTATCGCCCGTCAATGAATGAGAGCGATCGGTGCCTGGGCGTCAGCACTCGGCTTTCGGGCCGGGGGCCGGCCGTGTCTCGGCCGCGTTTCCTCGGCCGGTGGTTGCAAGGTGCACCTGCCGCGCCGTTTTCCCTTTCATCAGCGTCCGACTGCCCCAGGCGTTCCGTCCGGTTCGCGCTCTACGCTCAGGTCGCCGAGGTGCCGACCCTCGCCTTATGGGGGCTTTGGAGGAGACACCGCGCCGACTGGGTGGCGGACAGTCGCGCTGCCCGTACTGCGGCTTACCGCAAGATCGGGTGGCGACGCTTGAGTATGACTGGGTGATGTTGGAACCGGACATGGCTCCGCCGGCCCACACGGTGCCGGCGGAGCACCGGTGGATCGAGACGTCTGATGGACGGGTGACCGTCTACGGGGTCTGTCCGCCGGATCAGTTCCAGCGGTGCCGTATCGAGCACCGCCTGGCCTGTCCGGCGCAGTCACTGCCGGATCTGTGGCCGTGGCTGACGGCCCTGCGAGGGGAGAACGTGCGGCGGGCGGAACGGGATGAACCGCGGCCACCACCCGAGCAATGGCCGGACGTCGGCTGACGACCACTCGGCAACCCCAGGACGGACCAGGGCGACTGCCCCAAGACCCTGTCCGCGAGTACCCCACCGACCCAACCCCGCCCTGGGGCCGGGCAACACTCAATACGGCTGCACAAACGCGAAGACCCCGGCCTCAGCGTTTCCGCTGGTGACGGGGTCTTTGGGCACCTCATGCTGGGTGCCCCCGGCAGGATTCGAACCTGCGCACACGGCTCCGGAGGCCGTTGCTCTATCCCCTGAGCTACGGGGGCGTGTCTGGCGTTGAGCTTCTCGCTCGCGGCGACGGGTAGAACACTAGCAGGTCCGCGGGGGTGATCAGGAACCCGTTCCCGGGGTGCGGGGTGGGCGCGTCCCCGGTAGGGGGTGGAAGTGGGGAAAACCCGGACGCGGTGGCCGGAGCGGACCTACTCTCGACGTGTGCCAGGCGCTTCGGGGCGGGTGCTTGTTGTGGACGACAACAAGGTCATCCGGCAGCTGATCAGGGTCAATCTCGAGCTGGAAGGGCTCGAGGTCGTGACCGCGGCCGATGGTGCCGAGTGTCTGGACGTGGTGCATCAGGTGCAGCCCGACGTCGTGACGCTCGACGTCGTCATGCCCCGGCTGGACGGGCTGCGCACCGCCGCCCGCCTCCGTGCCGATCCCCGCACGTCTCATCTGCCCCTCGCCATCATCAGCGCGTGTACGCAGTACGACGTCGAGGCGGGTCTCGACGTCGGTGTGGACGCCTTCCTCGCCAAGCCCTTCGAGCCCGCCGAGCTGGTGCGGCTCGTCATGGACCTCATCGATCGCCGCACCGGACACGACGGGCACGGGGGAGAGGCCCACGGGGGCGGAGGAGACGAAGGCGGGGGAGACGGCGGCGGTGCCGGAGGAAGCGGCGGCAGCGGGGGAGGCCGAGCGCCGGGGGACGGTGGTGTTGCCGGGGCCGGTGAGGGTGGGACTTCCGGTCCGCACCGTGATTCCGGGGGCGGCTCGAGTCCCGACCGTGATGCCTCCCCGGGTGGCGACGGCATCTCCGACGGTGTCCCTGGCGGGATGGCCCGCGGAGGGTAGGGCGGCCGGGGTCAGGACAGGGCGGCTGAGGACGCAGGGGGTAAGGCGGCGGGTAGAGCAGGAGGGTATGGCGGCCTGAGGCCGCAGGGGGTAGGCCGGCGAGTACCGCACGAGGAAGGCCCGCGGATTCCGCTGGAAGGTGGACCGGCGGGGACCGTCAGAAGGCAGGGCCGGTGGATAACCGCCTCGCTCACCCACCCCCCTCCTCCCCTACGCTTGTCCCGTGACACCCGTCGAGCTCTCCCGTACCGTGCTGCGCGCGGTGCGTCGTGCTGTCGACGACGGTGAGCTGAGCGTGACCGTGCCCGAGCGGGCCGTGGTGGGTGAACCGGGGCCCGGTGGTTGCGGGGACTACGCCACCAACATCGCGCTCCAGCTCGCCCGGCCGGCCGGGCAGCCCCCGCGGCGGGTCGCCGAGATACTGCGGCCCCGCCTCGCCGACGCCGCCGGCATCCAGGACGTCGTCGTCACCGGGCCCGGGTTCCTCAACATCACCCTCGCCGCGCAGGCCGATCCCGTCAGCGGGCTCGTGCGGGAGATCCGGGACAAGGGCGACCGGTACGGGCATGGACACGCCCTCGCCGGCCAGGTCGTGGCACTGCGCGTGCCGTACGAGGTGCGGGCCGAGGTCGTCGCCGACGTGGTCGTACGGCTCGTGGGGGCGCAGGGCGGCAGGGCCACCGTCGAGCACGGCGAGCCCGCGGACCTGCGGCCCGTGCCCGCGCCGGAGGATCCCGCCCCGCTCGGTCCCGACGCCGCCCGGTGGGCCCTGCTCCACCCGGCCCTGCACGACCGGCCCCGGATCAGCGCCGACCATCTGGTGCAGCGTGAGAGCAATCCCCTCTTCCGTGTCCGGTACGCCCACGCCCGCATCCGGTCCCTCAGCCGTAACGCCGCCCGCCTGGGCTTCACCGCCGAGCCCGGACCCGTCGCGGCCCCCCACCTCGGCCACCACGTCACGACCACCGGTGCCGCCCGTCACGGCGACTGCGCCCCGAACGCCGGTGCCGCCCACCCCGACGCCGCCCGCCTGGGCTTCACCGCCGAACCCGGACCCGCCGAACCCGGACCCGCCGAACCCGGACCCGCCGAACCCGGACCCGCCGAGCCCGGACCCGTCGAGCCTGGACCCGTCGAGCCTGGACCCGCCGCCCCCACCCAGCCGGGCGCCCTCCCGCACCCCGCCCCGCACCCCGACGCCGGCACCACCCTCCGCCCGCTTCTGACCCCCCTCGCCGACCACCCCCGTATCCTCGCCGCGGCCGCCACCCACCGTGCCCCGGACCGGGTCGCCCGGCATCTCGTGACCGTTGCCGATGCCGTGCTGCCCTTTCTGCCCTGCGTGCTTCCCCGCGGGGACGAGAAACCCTCGGCCGCCCACCGTGCCCGGCTGGCCCTCGCCGAAGCTGCCGGGACGGTGCTGGCCGGCGGCCTGTCCCTGCTCGGCATCGACGCACCCGAACATCTCTGAGGCGCCGAGAGCGAATGCGTCCCGGAGAGAGACAGAGAGTCTGAGAGTCACGTCATGAGCCGTTCCGCCCATCCCGCCGGGCCCCGTCACGCCGACGTCCTGCCCGAGGGGCACTACTCCGCGCCGCCCGCCGACCTCAACGCCCTCGACCCCAAGGTGTGGGCCCGGACCGTCGGCCGTGACGACGACGGTGTCCTCACCGTCGGCGGGATCACCGCCACCCGCCTCGCCGAGGAGTTCGGCACGCCCGCCTACATCCTCGACGAGGCCGACTTCCGGGCCCGCGCCCGCGCCTGGCGCAGCGCGTTCGGCCCGGACGCCGACGTGTTCTACGCCGGGAAGGCCTTCCTGTCCCGGGCCGTCGTGCGGTGGCTGCACGAGGAGGGGCTCAATCTCGACGTCTGCTCGGGCGGGGAACTGGCCACCGCCCTGAGCGCCGGCATGCCCGCCGAGCGGATCGCCCTGCACGGCAACAACAAGTCCGTCGCGGAGATCACCCGGGCCGTCGAGGCCGGCGTCGGACGCATCGTCCTGGACTCCTTCCAGGAGATCGCGCGGGTCGCGCACATCGCGCAGTCGCTGGGCAGGCGCCAGCCGGTCCAGATCCGGATCACCGTGGGTGTGGAGGCGCACACCCACGAGTTCATCGCCACCGCCCACGAGGACCAGAAGTTCGGGATCCCGCTCGCCGGGGGGCAGGCCGCGGAGGCCGTACGGCGGGCGCTGCACCTCGACGGGCTGGAGCTGATCGGGATCCACTCCCACATCGGGTCGCAGATCTTCGACATGTCCGGTTTCGAGGTCGCCGCCCACCGCGTGGTCGGGCTGTTGCGGGACGTCCGGGACGAGCACGGGGTCGAGCTGCCCGAGATCGACCTGGGCGGCGGGCTCGGTATCGCCTACACCAGCGACGACGATCCCCGTGAGCCGCACGAGATCGCCAAGGCGCTCAACGAGATCGTCACGCGCGAGTGCGATGCGGCGGGGCTGCGGACCCCGCGGATCTCCGTCGAGCCGGGGCGGGCCATCGTCGGGCCGACCGCCTTCACGCTCTACGAGGTCGGCACCGTGAAGCCGCTGGAGGGGCTGCGGACGTACGTCTCCGTCGACGGCGGCATGTCCGACAACATCCGGACCGCGCTGTACGACGCCGAGTACAGCGTCGCGCTGGTGTCGCGGGCCTCGGACGCCGAGCCCGTCCTCACCCGCGTCGTCGGCAAGCACTGCGAGAGCGGGGACATCGTGGTCAAGGACGCGTTCCTGCCCGCCGACCTGGCGCCGGGCGACCTGATCGCCGTACCGGCGACGGGCGCGTACTGCCGGTCCATGGCCAGCAACTACAACCACGTGCTCCGGCCGCCCGTCGTCGCCGTACGGGACGGCGAGGCCCGGGTGATCGTCCGGCGCGAGACGGAGGAGGACCTCCTGCGTCTCGACGTGGGGTGACCGGGTCCACGGAGATCGCGGGGGTGTGACCGGGGGTGGAAGATCTGCGGTCCCGCGCCCCCGTACAAATGAAATAGATGTCTCACGATCCGGACGAAGGGTAGAAACTGTCGTCCGGTGAGTGAGACTGGTCCAACCGTAGACGGTATGAGGAAACGAGGTCGGATGATGCGTACGCGTCCGCTGAAGGTGGCGCTGCTGGGCTGTGGAGTGGTCGGCTCAGAGGTGGCGCGCATCATGACGACGCACGCCGACGACCTCGCCGCCCGGATCGGCGCCCCGGTGGAGCTCGCGGGGGTCGCCGTCCGGCGGCCCTCCAAGGTCCGGGAGGGCATCGATCCGGCCCTCGTCACCACCGACGCCACCGCCCTCGTCAAACGCGGCGACATCGACGTGGTCGTCGAGGTCATCGGCGGGATCGAGCCCGCGCGCACCCTCATCACCACCGCCTTCGAGCACGGCGCCTCCGTCGTCTCGGCCAACAAGGCGCTGCTCGCCCAGGACGGGGCCGCGCTGCACGCCGCCGCCGGGCAGCACGGCAAGGACCTCTACTACGAGGCCGCCGTCGCCGGCGCCATCCCGCTGATCCGGCCGCTGCGCGAGTCCCTCGCCGGCGACAAGGTCAACCGCGTGCTCGGCATCGTCAACGGCACCACCAACTTCATCCTCGACAAGATGGACTCCACGGGGGCGGGCTACCAGGAGGCCCTGGACGAGGCCACCGCCCTCGGGTACGCGGAGGCCGACCCGACCGCCGACGTCGAGGGCTTCGACGCCGCCGCCAAGGCCGCGATCCTCGCCGGCATCGCCTTCCACACGCGCGTGCGCCTCGACGACGTCTACCGCGAGGGCATGACCGAGGTCACCGCCGCCGACTTCCGCTCGGCCGGCGAGATGGGCTGCACCATCAAGCTGCTCGCCATCTGCGAGCGCGCCAAGGACGGGGCGTCGGTCACCGCGCGCGTGCATCCGGCGATGATCCCGCTCAGCCACCCGCTCGCCTCGGTGCGCGGCGCGTACAACGCCGTCTTCGTGGAGTCGGACGCGGCCGGGCAGCTGATGTTCTACGGCCCCGGCGCCGGCGGTGCCCCGACCGCCTCGGCCGTCCTCGGTGACCTGGTCGCCGTCTGCCGCAACCGGCTCACCGGCACCACCGGGCCCGGCGAGTCGGCGTACGCCGACCTGACCGTCTCCTCGATGGGCGAGGTCGTCACCCGGTACCACATCAGCCTCGACGTGGCCGACAAACCGGGCGTGCTCGCCCAGGTCGCCACCGTCTTCGCCGAACACGGCGTCTCCATCGACACCGTTCGGCAGCAGGGCAAGGACGGCGAGGCCTCCCTCGTCGTCGTCACCCACCGGGCCTCCGACGCCTCCCTCACCGGGACCGTCGAGGCACTGCGCAAGCTCGACACCGTGCGGGGTGTCGCCAGCATCATGCGGGTTGAAGGAGAGTAACCAGCAATGACCCACCAGTGGCGCGGAATCATCGAGGAGTACCGGGACAGGCTTCCGGTCTCCGACAGCACGCCGGTCGTGACGCTCCGCGAGGGCGGCACGCCCCTCGTGCCCGCGCAGGTGCTCTCCGAGCGCACGGGCTGCGAGGTCCACCTGAAGGTGGAGGGAGCCAACCCCACCGGGTCCTTCAAGGACCGCGGCATGACCATGGCCATCAGCAAGGCCAAGGAGGAGGGGGCCAAGGCGGTCATCTGCGCCTCCACCGGCAACACCTCCGCCTCCGCGGCCGCGTACGCCGTACGCGCCGGCATGGTGTCCGCGGTCCTCGTGCCGCAGGGCAAGATCGCGCTCGGCAAGATGGGCCAGGCCCTCGTGCACGGCGCGAAGATCCTCCAGGTGGACGGCAACTTCGACGACTGCCTCACCCTCGCCCGCGCACTGAGCGAGAACTACCCCGTGGCGCTGGTGAATTCGGTCAACCCGGTGCGCATCGAGGGCCAGAAGACGGCCGCCTTCGAGATCGTCGACATGCTCGGCGACGCGCCGGACATCCATGTCCTGCCGGTCGGCAACGCGGGCAACATCACCGCCTACTGGAAGGGCTACCGGGAGTACGCCGCCGACGGCATCGCCACCGGGACCCCCCGCATGTGGGGCTTCCAGGCCTCCGGCAGCGCCCCGATCGTGCGCGGCGAGGTCGTCAAGGACCCGTCCACCATCGCCACGGCCATCCGCATCGGCAACCCCGCCTCCTGGCAGTACGCCCTGGCCGCGCGGGACGAGTCCGGCGGTGTCATCGACGAGGTGACGGACCGTGAAATCCTGCGCGCCTACCGGCTATTGGCCGCGCAGGAGGGTGTTTTCGTGGAGCCCGCCTCCGCCGCCTCCGTGGCCGGTCTGCTGAAGGCCGCCGAACAGGGCAAGGTCGACCCGGGGCAGCGCATCGTGTGCACCGTCACCGGCAACGGCCTGAAGGACCCCGACTGGGCCGTCGCCGGCGCCCCGCAGCCGGTCACCGTCCCGGTCGACGCGGCCACCGCGGCCGAGCGCCTCGGCCTCGCCTGACAGCCTCGTCCGGCGGTCAGGGCCTCGTCCGGCGGTCAGGGCCTCGTCCGACGGTCACGGCCCGGGGCGCGCCGCCGCCTGCGCGCCGCACCCCGGCCATGGCCCCCCGGGCCACGGCACCCCGTCCGGGCGCCCGGGGCCGGGTGTTCCGGCTCCGGGTCCCGGGCCCGGGCGTCCCTCTTCCGGGACCGTCCCTGACCGGGGCACAGGCGGCTTCCGACACGCATCGTGCGCCTCCTGTGCGCCCTATGTCGCCACGGAACCTTCCTTCGATAGGCTGTATCCAACCCGCCCACCGCATATGCCCCCGCGTGTGGCAGGGCGCCGCGCCGTCTCCGCGGCCCGACGGGTCTTCGTACGCAAGTCATCGGCAGTCCACCGGACGACCCTCGAAACCATCGAGCGTCATCCGACAGTCACGCAGCTCAAGGAGAGTCAACGAGCGATGGCCGGTCCAGCGTTCCGCGCCGCCGCCGTCCGGGTGCGCGTTCCCGCCACCAGCGCCAACCTCGGCCCCGGCTTCGACGCCCTGGGTCTCGCGCTGGGGCTCTACGACGACGTGGTCGTCCGGGTGGCCGACACCGGGCTGCACATCGACATCGCGGGCGAGGGCAGCGAGACCCTCCCGCGGGACGAGAGCCACCTCCTCGTCCGCTCCCTGCGCACGGCCTTCGACCTGCTGGGCGGCCAGCCCCGGGGCCTGGAGATCGTCTGCGCCAACCGCATCCCGCACGGCCGGGGCCTCGGCTCCTCATCCGCCGCCATCTGCGCCGGCATCGTCGCCGCCCGCGCGGTGACCATAGGCGGCGAGCCCCGCCTGGACGACGCCGCGCTGCTGGAGCTGGCCACCGAGATCGAGGGCCACCCCGACAACGTGGCCGCGTGTCTGCTCGGCGGCTTCACCCTGTCCTGGATGGAGGCCGGCGCCGCCCGGGCCATCAGGATGGAGCCCCACCATTCCATCGTTCCGGTGGTTTTCGTGCCCGGGAAGCCGGTCCTCACCGAGACCGCGCGCGGCCTGCTCCCGCGCTCCGTGCCGCACGTCGACGCCGCCGCCAACGCGGGCCGCGCCGCCCTGCTCGTCGAGGCGCTGACCAGGCGCCCCGAGCTGCTGCTGCCCGCCACCGAGGACCGTCTGCACCAGGAGTACCGCGCCCCGGCCATGCCGGAGAGCGCGGCGCTGGTGGAGCGGTTGCGCGCCGACGGCGTCCCGGCCGTCATCTCCGGCGCCGGACCCACCGTCATGGCCCTCGCCGACGCCGGCACCGCCGACAAGGTGGAAGCCCTGGCCGGCGCCGAGTGGGCCGCCAACCGGCTGGACCTCGACGTACAGGGAGCGAGCGTGCTGCCGCTTGCGCCCTGACACGCGGTTGCCGGATTTGGAGAGGGGGAATGTTTGTTGGATCCGGTAGTGTTAATCTCAAGTCTGCACCCGACCTCACCATGGCGAGGTGCCTCGTGTCCCCGTCGGGGACAGACATTCTTCCGGGAGCCTCCCGCGCCACTCCGTGTTCCTTGCGCCGTACCTGGGCAGTACGTCGTATGCGAGCGCTGAGCGGGCCGCCGGTGGGGGTACCCCCTCTAGGGGATCTCCGGAACCGGTGCTACCACGCCACGTGACACAGGGTGCCACGGCTCGCGGAAGCGCCATCACCGCACATTTTCTTCCGCCGCTTTGGCGGACCACCGCCCCGGCACGGTTCACAGAAGACAGGACCGTAGCCGGACAGCACAACCGGTCGCCGAGCCAGACAGGCCGACGTCCGCTCCAGGGAAGGACCCTTCGTGAGCGACACCACCGATCTGATGGGCGCACGTGTCGAGGAGACCGCTGCCGCGCCCTCCACGGACGCCTCCGCGCCTGCCACCGGTGCCGGCTCCCGGCGGCGCCGCGGTACCGGCCTCGAGGGCATGGTGCTGGCCGAGCTTCAGCAGGTCGCCTCGGGCCTCGGTATCAGGGGCACCGCGCGGATGCGCAAGAGCCAGCTGATCGAGGTCATCAAGGAGGCGCAGGCTTCCGGGGGCGCCGCCCCCAAGGCCGAGACCGCCACCGAGACCAAGCCGAAGCGCCGGGCCACCTCCAAGGCCCGCACCGGCGACTCCGCCGAGGGTGCGGAGAAGGACGCCGGGACCCGGTCCGAGGCGCCCGCCGACAAGGCCGTGGCCCAGCAGCAGATCGAGATCCCCGGCCAGCCCGCCGGGGGCCCCTCCCGTGATGGGGGCACCTCCCGCGCGAGCGCAGCCGAGCGTGGGGGAGAGGCCGAGCGCGGGGGAGACGACGCCCCGGTCGAGCGCCGTCGCCGCCGTGCCACCGCCGATGCGGGCAGCCCGGCCGGGAGCGGTGCCGACACCGTCGCCGCCGAGGCCAAGAGCGAGCCCAAGGCCGAGACGCCCGCGCAGCAGTCGCAGCAGCAGGGTGAGGCCAGGGGCGACGCGGGTGACGGCGAGGGCCGTGGCCGCCGCGACCGCCGTGAGCGCGGCCGGGACCGCGACCGCGGCGACCGCGCTGACCGTGGCGACCGCCGTGGCAAGGGCGACGAGCAGCAGGGCCAGGGCGGCGGCCGTCAGGACCGTCAGCAGCAGGGCCAGCAGCAGGGCGGGGGCCGCCAGGACCGCGACCGCCAGCAGCAGCAGGACGACGACGACTTCGAGGGCGGCCGCCGCGGCCGTCGGGGCCGCTACCGCGACCGCCGTGGCCGTCGTGGCCGCGACGAGATCGCCGAGCCGCAGGTCACCGACGACGACGTCCTGATCCCCGTCGCGGGCATCCTGGACATCCTGGACAACTACGCGTTCATCCGGACCTCCGGCTACCTGCCCGGTCCGAACGACGTGTACGTCTCCCTCGCCCAGGTCCGCAAGAACGGTCTGCGCAAGGGTGACCACCTCACCGGCGCGGTCCGCCAGCCCAAGGAGGGCGAGCGCCGCGAGAAGTTCAACGCGCTGGTCCGCCTCGACTCCGTCAACGGCATGGCGCCCGAACACGGCCGCGGCCGACCGGAGTTCAACAAGCTGACCCCGCTCTACCCGCAGGACCGCCTCCGCCTGGAGACCGACCCGGGCGTGCTGACGACCCGGATCATCGACCTCGTCGCGCCGATCGGCAAGGGCCAGCGCGGTCTGATCGTGGCCCCGCCGAAGACCGGCAAGACCATGATCATGCAGGCGATCGCCAACGCGATCACGCACAACAACCCCGAGTGCCACCTGATGGTCGTCCTGGTCGACGAGCGTCCGGAAGAGGTCACCGACATGCAGCGGTCGGTGAAGGGCGAGGTCATCTCCTCGACCTTCGACCGCCCGGCCGAGGACCACACCACGGTCGCCGAGCTGGCCATCGAGCGCGCCAAGCGCCTTGTGGAGCTGGGTCACGACGTCGTCGTGCTGCTCGACTCGATCACGCGTCTGGGCCGTGCCTACAACCTGGCGGCCCCGGCCTCCGGCCGCATCCTGTCCGGTGGTGTCGACTCGACCGCGCTGTACCCGCCGAAGCGCTTCTTCGGCGCGGCGCGGAACATCGAGGACGGCGGCTCGCTCACCATCCTCGCCACCGCGCTGGTGGACACCGGGTCCCGCATGGACGAGGTGATCTTCGAGGAGTTCAAGGGCACCGGCAACGCGGAGCTCAAGCTCGACCGCAAGCTCGCCGACAAGCGCATCTTCCCGGCGGTGGACGTCGACGCGTCCGGTACCCGTAAGGAAGAGATCCTGCTCGGCAGCGATGAGCTGGCCGTCACCTGGAAGCTGCGCCGGGTGCTGCACGCGCTCGACCAGCAGCAGGCCATCGAGCTGCTGCTGGACAAGATGAAGCAGACCAAGTCGAACGGCGAGTTCCTGATGCAGATCCAGAAGACGACGCCGACGCCGGGAAACGGTGACTGAACGTCCCCGCGTCCCTGAACCGCACGAGCCCGCCCCCCGTCCCCTTGTGGACGGGGGGCGGGCTCGTTGCGCCGGGGGAGGGGAAGGCCTGCGACCCGGGATCTTCGCCACAGGAATCCGGACGGGCACCGAAGTCCGGACGCACGGCCTCAGGCGGCGAAACCGCAGGTGAAGGCGGTCGGCCGGGAACAGGCGACTACACTTGGTGACTTTTTCCGCACGCGTCGTGCACTCTGCGTCGTGCAACCCTTTTCCCGGTTTCTCCGTCTGACCCGGCGGAGCGACGATGGAGCGGTGAGAACCGCGCCTGACCCTGACAGCAGGGGGTAGCCGACCGACGAGACCGAGGAGCGCTGTGGCCGCCGAGAGCACGCCCGAGCCCGCCATAACCGGGCAGGGCACGACCGGACCCCGCCGCGGAGGCAAGGGCCGCCGCCGCAAGGCCCGTGGCACGCACCGCAAGGCCCTGCTCGTGACGGCCTGGACGGCCGCGGGCGTGGTCGTGCTGGGCGGCGCAGGCGCCGGGCTCGTGTACGTCAAGCTCAACGGCAACATCCGCAGTGTCGACATCAACCAGGCTCTCGGCAGCGACCGGCCCACGAAGATCGACAACGGTTCCGAGAACATCCTGGTCCTCGGCTCGGACACCCGGGCCGGCAAGAACAGGAAGCTCGGCGGCGGCGCCGACGACGGCAGCGCCCGCTCCGACACGGCGATGATCGTCCACGTGTACGAGGGCCACCAGCGGGCCAGCGTGGTCTCCATCCCCCGGGACACCCTCGTCGACCGGCCCGAATGCACCGACGCCAAGGGCACCGCCCACCCCGTCGCGTCCGGCGTGATGTTCAACGAGGCGTACTCCACCGGGGGCGCGGCCTGCGCGGTGAAGACCGTCGAGTCGATCAGCGGGATCCGCATGGACCACTACCTGGAGGTCGACTTCGAGGGCTTCCAGAGACTCATCGACGACCTCGGCGGGGTCCGGGTGACGACCACCAAGGCCATCGACGACCCGCGGAGCCACCTGCGCCTCAAAGCCGGCGCGCACACCCTGGACGGCGAGCAGGCCCTCGGCCTGGTCCGCACCCGGCACGGTGTGGGCGACGGCTCCGACCTGGGCCGCATCCAGCTCCAGCAGGCCTTCGTCAAGGCACTGATCGACCAGGTCAAGCACGTCGGCGTCTTCACGAACCCCAAGAAGCTGTTCGACCTCGCCGACACCGCCACCAAGGCCGTAACCACCGACTCCGACCTCGGCTCCGTCAACTCCCTGATGGACTTCGCGGGCGGCCTCAAGGGCATCGGCTCGTCGCACATGAAGATGGTCACGATGCCCGTGCGGTACGACCCGGCCAACCCCAACCGGGTCCTCCTGGAGCGGAGCAAGGCCGCGCTGGTGTGGAACGCCCTGAAGAACGACCGGCCGATCCCCCGGGCGGCCACGGAAGGCACGGCGACGGGCGAGGCCACGGGCGTGGTGACCGGCTAGGCGTAGCGCCGCGGGGGGTTGTGCGGCGGCTCCCGGAATAGAACAACCGCACCCCCGGTTTGGGTGGATGGCCCCAGTCCTGGCAGACTGGTACGTCGGCTCCGGTTCACGCTCCCGCATCCCGTGGCGGCGACCCGGCGCCCTCCCGATACCTAGGAGACACCTTGAAGCGCGACATCCACCCCCAGTACGTCGAGACGCAGGTCAGCTGCACCTGTGGCGCGTCGTTCACCACCCGCAGCACCATCGAGTCCGGTGCCATCCGGGCCGACGTCTGCTCCGAGTGCCACCCGTTCTACACGGGCAAGCAGAAGATCCTCGACACCGGTGGCCGTGTGGCCCGCTTCGAGGCCCGCTTCGGCAAGGCTGCCGCCGGCTCCAAGAAGTAGCGAGCCCCATATCGCCGGTCCACGGTCACGCCCACTCGCGGGGTGTGCCCGGGACCGGCGTTTTTGGTCGCCCGCCCTTTCCTTCACCGCAGTACAGGAGCCCAGAATGTTCGAGGCCGTCGAGGAACTCGTCGTCGAGCACGCCGACCTGGAGAAGAAGCTCGCCGACCCGTCGGTCCACTCCGACCAGGCGCACGCGCGCAAGCTGAACAAGCGCTACGCCGAGCTGACCCCGATCGTCGCCACGTACCGCTCCTGGAAGCAGACCGGCGAGGACGTGGAGACCGCGCGCGAGTACGCGGCCGCCGAGCCCGAGTTCGCCGCCGAGGTCAAGGACCTGGAGAAGCAGCGCGGGGAGCTGACCGAGAAACTGCGGCTGCTGCTCGTCCCGCGTGACCCGAGTGACGACAAGGACGTCATTCTGGAGATCAAGGCGGGCGCCGGCGGTGACGAGTCGGCCCTGTTCGCCGGTGACCTGCTGCGCATGTACCTGCGCTACGCCGAGCGCGTCGGCTGGAAGACCGAGATCATCGACGCCACCGAGTCCGAGCTGGGCGGCTACAAGGACGTCCAGGTCGCGGTGAAGACCAAGGGCGGCCAGGGCGCGACCGAGCCCGGTCAGGGCGTGTGGGCCCGGCTGAAGTACGAGGGCGGGGTGCACCGCGTGCAGCGGGTGCCGGCCACCGAGTCCCAGGGCCGCATCCACACCTCCGCCGCCGGTGTGCTCGTCACGCCGGAGGCCGAGGAGGTCGACGTCGAGATCAACCCCAACGACCTCCGCATCGACGTGTACCGGTCCTCCGGCCCGGGCGGCCAGTCCGTCAACACCACCGACTCCGCCGTGCGGATCACGCACCTGCCGACCGGGGTCGTCGCCTCCTGCCAGAACGAGAAGAGCCAGCTCCAGAACAAGGAGCAGGCGCTGCGTATCCTGCGTTCCAGGCTGCTCGCGGCGGCGCAGGAGGAGGCCGAGCGGGAGGCCGCCGACGCCCGCCGCAGCCAGGTCCGCACCGTCGACCGCTCCGAGAAGATCCGCACCTACAACTACCCGGAGAACCGGATCTCCGACCACCGCGTCGGCTTCAAGGCGTACAACCTGGACCAGGTCCTGGACGGCGACCTCGACGCGGTCATCCAGGCCTGTGTCGACGCAGACTCGGCGGCGAAGCTCGCCGCCGCGTAAGACCCGTACGCCCGCACGAGTACGACACGGAGGACTCGCGTGAACCTGCTGCTCGCAGAGGTGGCCCAGGCCACCCAGCGGCTGGCCGACGCCGGCGTGCCCTCGCCGCGCAACGACGCGGAGGAGCTGGCCGCCTTCGTGCACGGCGTGAAGCGCGGCGGACTCCACTCCGTGAAGGACACCGACTTCGACGCCCGGTACTGGGAGGTCATCGCCCGGCGCGAGCAGCGCGAGCCGCTCCAGCACATCACCGGGCGGGCGTACTTCCGGTACCTGGAGCTCCAGGTCGGGCCGGGCGTGTTCGTGCCCCGGCCCGAGACGGAGTCCGTGGTCGGCTGGGCCATAGACGCCGTACGCGCCATGGACGTCGTGGAGCCGTGCATCGTCGACCTGTGCACCGGCTCCGGCGCCATCGCGCTGGCCCTCGCGCAGGAGGTGCCGCGCTCCCGCGTCCACGCCGTGGAACTGTCCGAGGACGCCCTGGTGTGGACGCGCAAGAACGTGTCCGGGTCGCGGGTCGACCTGCGCCAGGGTGACGCCCTCACGGCCTTCCCCGACCTCGACGGCCAGGTGGACCTGGTCATCTCCAACCCGCCGTACATCCCGCTCACCGAATGGGAGTACGTCGCCCCGGAGGCCCGCGACTACGACCCGGAGCTGGCCCTGTTCTCCGGTGAGGACGGACTCGACCTCATCCGGGGCATCGAACGCACCGCGCACCGGCTGCTGCGCCCCGGCGGTGTCGTCGTCATCGAGCACGCCGACACCCAGGGCGGCCAGGTGCCGTGGATCTTCACCGAGGAGCGGGGCTGGGCCGACGCGGCCGACCACCCCGATCTCAACAACCGCCCCCGCTTCGCGACGGCCCGCAAGGCGCTGCCGTGAGCACCCCGCAGACCCCCACCCCGCAGTACGTGTACGAGGAGGCCAGTTAGTCATGGCACGGCGATACGACACCAACGACGCGACCGACCGCGTGACGGGTCTGCGCGAGGCGGCGTCCGCCGTCCGCCGGGGCGAGCTGGTGGTGCTGCCGACCGACACGGTGTACGGGATCGGCGCCGACGCGTTCTCCTCGGAGGCCGTCAGCGACCTGCTCGCCGCCAAGGGCCGGGGCCGCAACATGCCCACCCCCGTCCTCATCGGCTCCCCGAACACCCTGCACGGCCTCGTCACGGACTTCTCCGAGCTGGCCTGGGAACTGGTCGACGCGTTCTGGCCGGGCGCCCTGACGCTCGTCGCCAGGCACCAGCCGTCCCTCCAGTGGGACCTCGGTGACACCCGCGGCACGGTCGCCGTGCGCATGCCGCTGCACCCGGTCGCCATCGAGCTGCTCACCGAGGTCGGTCCGATGGCCGTGTCCTCCGCCAACCTCACCGGTCACCCGGCGCCCGAGAACTGCGACGCCGCCCAGCAGATGCTCGGCGACTCCGTCTCCGTCTACCTCGACGGCGGGCCCACCCCGGGCATCGTGCCGTCGTCCATCGTGGACGTCTCCCGTGAGGTGCCGCTGCTGCTGCGCGAGGGCGCGATCTCCCCTGACGAGCTGCGCAAGGTGGTACCCGATCTCGAGGTGGCGAATTGACGGCCCCTGAAGCGGGGCGTGGCATAGGCGGCGGGGGTTACAGCGCGGAGGAGACGACGACGTTCGGGTTTCCGCGCGACACCTTCCGCATCCTCCACGTCAGCACCGGCAACGTGTGCCGCTCACCCATCACCGAGCGGCTGACCCGCCACTTCGTCGCGGAGCGGCTCGGCGTGCTGGGCGGCGGGCTGATCGTGGAGAGCGCGGGCACCTGGGGCCACGAGGGCGCGTCCATGGAGTCCCACGCGGAGACCGTGCTGGCCGAGTTCGGCGCGGACACCTCCGGCTTCGTCGGCCGGGAGCTGCTGGACGAACACGTGATCATGGCCGACCTGGTCCTGACCGCCACCCGCGACCACCGCGCCCAGGTCATCTCCATGGGCCATTCCGCGGGGCTGCGCACCTTCACCCTCAAGGAGTTCACCCGCCTGGTCCGCGCCATAGACCCCACCACGCTGCCGCCGCTGGAGGACGGGGTGGTGATGCGGGCGCGGGCGTTGGTGCGGGCGGCTGCGGCGCTGCGGGGCTGGCTGCTGGCCCCGACGGCGGAGGCGGACGAGGTCTACGACCCTTACGGCGCGCCCCTGACGTTCTTCCGTTCGATCGGCGACGAGATACGGGACGCCCTGGACCCGGTCGTCACCGCGCTGACAGGGGTCCCGGCGCGCGCGTGACGGCCACGTGCGGTGACCCGGTGGACGGAGTCCGCCGCAGCGTCTGGAAGCCGGCAGGCCCGCCAGGGCCGAGCGCGCGCGAGACGCGCCGGGGAGGGGTCCCGCCCGCGTTGTGCGTGCGGCTGCGGTGCGCGGCCGGCCACCGATTGCGCTGACGGGAGTACCCGCTCGTACACAGGCGCACCGTGCGGGCGTGACGGTCGCGCGTTCGCCGGGGGGCGGGCCTACATTGGGGATACGTCACCGTCGACCGCCCGGAGTCCGTCATGTCGGTCACCACCGTCCATGAGACCGATGCCCTGCGGCGGCAGGATCCGGCGATGGCCGAGATCCTGCTGGGGGAGCTTCAGCGGCAGTCGACGACGCTCCAGCTGATCGCCGCCGAGAACTTCTGCTCACCGGCCGTGCTGGCCGCCCTCGGCTCGCCGCTCGCCAACAAGTACGCCGAGGGGTATCCCGGGGCCCGGCACCACGGCGGCTGCGAGATCGTCGACGTCGCCGAACGCGCCGCCGTCGACCGGGCCAGGGCCCTGTTCGGCGCCGAGCACGCCAACGTGCAGTCCCACTCCGGCTCTTCGGCCGTGCTGGCCGCCTACGCGGCCCTGCTGCGCCCCGGCGACACGGTCCTCGCCCTGGGCCTGCCCCACGGCGGCCACCTCACCCACGGCTCACCGGCGAACTTCTCCGGCCGCTGGTTCGATTTCGTCGGCTACGGCGTCGACGCCGAGACCGGTCTGATCGACCACGACCAGGTGCGCCACCTGGCCCGCAACCACCGCCCCAAGGCCATCGTGTGCGGTTCCATCTCCTACCCCCGTCACATCGACTACGCCTTCTTCCGTGAGGTCGCCGACGAGGTCGGGGCCTATCTGATCGCCGACGCCGCGCATCCGATCGGGCTGGTCGCCGGCGGCGCGGCGCCGAACCCGGTGCCGTACGCGGACATCGTGTGCGCGACCACCCACAAGGTGCTGCGCGGCCCGCGCGGCGGGATGCTCCTGTGCGGTGCCGAGCTGGCCCAGCGCGTGGACCGGGCCGTCTTCCCCTTCACCCAGGGCGGCGCCCAGATGCACACCATCGCCGCCAAGGCCGTCGCGTTCGGTGAGGCGGCGACACCGGCGTTCGCGGCGTACGCCCGTCAGGTCGTCGCCAACGCGCGCGTGCTCGCCGGGCACCTGGCCGCGGAGGGGCTGGCCGTCACCACCGGCGGCACGGACACCCACCTGATCACCGCGGACCCGGCCCCGCTCGGCGTGGACGGCCGCACCGCGCGTGGCCGCCTGCTGGCGGCCGGCCTGGTCCTGGACTGCTGCGCGCTGCCGCACGACGACGGCCGCGGCCTGCGCCTGGGGACGGCCGCCGTGACCACGCAGGGCATGGGCGAGCCGGAGATGGTGCGGATCGCGGCGCTGCTGGCGGCCGTGCTGCGGAGCGGTACGGAGCCGGCCGCGGCCCGGGAGGAGGTGCGCGCCCTCACCGGCGAGTTCCCGCCGTATCCCGGCTGAACGGGGCCCGGCACCGTCCCGTACCTCCCGGTGTGGACCCCTGTGGACCGTGGCACACAGCCACCCGTGCAACCATCGTCGCTACCCGGAAGTCCTCAACCGTATGCGTCCGTCGCTAGGGTGTGAGGCTGTGATGGCCAGCGAGACCTGTGGGGAAGCCCGTGCGTGAATACCTGCTGACGCTCTGCATCACGGCCGCGGTGACGTATCTGCTGACAGGGCCGGTACGGAAGTTCGCGATCGTGGCCGGGGCGATGCCGGAGATCCGGGCCCGTGACGTGCACCGGGAACCCACTCCGCGGCTCGGCGGTATCGCCATGTTCTTCGGGCTGTGCGCGGGCCTGCTGGTCGCGGACCACCTGACCAACCTCAACGAGGTCTTCGCCAAGTCGAACGAGCCACGGGCGCTGCTCTCCGGTGCCGCCCTGATCTGGCTGATCGGCGTCCTGGACGACAAGTTCGAGATCGACGCGCTGATCAAGCTGGGCGGTCAGATGATCGCCGCGGGCGTGATGGTCATGCAGGGTCTGACGATCCTGTGGCTGCCCATCCCGGGCGTCGGCAACGTCGCCCTGACCCAGTGGCAGGGCACGCTCCTGACGGTCGCGCTCGTCGTGATCACGATCAACGCGGTGAACTTCGTGGACGGCCTGGACGGTCTCGCGGCCGGCATGGTGTGCATCGCGGCGGCGGCGTTCTTCCTGTACGCCTACCGGATCTGGTACTCGTACGGCATCGAGTCCGCGGCGCCCGCGACCCTCTTCGCGGCGATCCTGATGGGCATGTGCCTGGGCTTCCTGCCGCACAACATGCATCCGGCGCGGATCTTCATGGGCGACTCCGGCTCGATGCTGATCGGCCTGGTGCTGTCGGCGGGCGCGATCTCCATCACCGGCCAGGTGGACCCGGACGCGCTGGCGCTGTTCACGGGGTCGGAGAAGGCGGCGGTCCACCAGACGGTGCCGGTCTACATCCCGCTCCTGCTGCCGCTGACGATCATCGCCGTGCCGGCCGCCGACCTCGTGCTGGCGATCGTCCGGCGCACCTGGCGCGGCCAGTCGCCGTTCGCCGCCGACCGCGGCCATCTGCACCACCGGCTGCTGGAGATCGGCCACTCGCACAGCCGGGCCGTGCTGATCATGTACTTCTGGTCGGCCCTGATCGGCTTCGGCGCTCTCGCCTACTCGGTCAACTCGGCGTCGATGTGGATCGTGCTGGGCGTGGTGTTCCTCAGCGCGATCGGTCTGGTCCTGCTGCTCCTCCCGCGCTTCACCCCGCGGGTACCGGTGTGGGCCCAGCGGTTCGTGCCGCCGCGCTACCGCAGGCGCCGCCGGAGCGAGGAGCCGGCCGTGTCCGGGCAGGAGGCCGAGGCCTCGCACGAGGCGTCACAGGGGTCCGGCGATCCTGTGCGGGAGCCCGGGGAATCCGCGGAACGGGACCCCGTCGTGGCCGGTGCCGCGGGCGTCAACGGGGCGACCGCCATCGGTTCCCGGTCCCGTTTCGCCCACCGCCGCTGAGACGGACAAGGTAAGAATCTGACTAGAGCATTGCCAAGTCGTGGGGGAGCAAAATCCCCGATACCAGACAACTCGGCTCGGTTTTTGCACAGACGGGCACTGTCACTCTCATGTGTGACAGCAAGCACACCAAGCAGGTAAAGACCTCATCAAATAGTTTGTGATACGGTTCACGAGAACCCCGGAGAGAGCCGAAGGACCCAGTGCGTTGGTCCGTCGGTGTGAGGTCTCGACCCCCTCGGCCCGGGACTACGCTCGTCCATGACGACACCTGCCCCCTGTGAAAGCGGAGTTGCCGCCATGCCGTCCAATGACGCCCGGATCCTGGCCCAGGCCGCCGTACCCACGGTTGCCGTCGGCGCGATTGCCGCCGTCGTCAGCGGTGTGGTCGCGGGTGGCAAGGGGGCGATCGGGGCCGTCGTCGCGACGGTGATCGTGATCCTGTTCATGGGTATCGGTCTGTACGTACTCCAGCGCACCGCCAAATCGCTTCCGCATCTGTTCCAGGCCATGGGGCTGATGCTCTACGCGGCACAGATCCTGCTGCTGTTCGTGTTCATGGCCGCGTTCAAGCACACGACGCTGTTCAATCCCAAGGCTTTCGCGCTCACGCTGCTCGCCGGCACCCTCGCGTGGATCGCCGCGCAGACGCGTGCGCACATGAAGTCCAAGATCCTGTACGTCGAACCCGAATCGACCGTTTCCACGAGCGACGGAAAGTCCCACAAGTCGGGGCACTCGTCGTGAGGGGTAGGGCCGGGATAAAGGCGCACGAGATCTCCTGCTATCGTCCGGTGCCAACTGCGGCATCGCGGGCGCGGGCATCTGAGCTGACGCCTGCTCATTCGCGAGGCGAGATGCCCCCAAGCCGCCCCCACATCCGTAACACCAGTCCCGTGCCGACCCGCGGTCGTACGCCGCGCCGACACAACGAGGTTGCCGTACCTATGCGCCACGCTGAAGGAGCCCGCGGTGAGTGCTGATCCGACGCAGGTGCTCGCCTTCGAGACCGACTGCCACATCTTCGACGGCTGTGGCTTCCCGGCTCCCGGCCTGCACTCGTTCCTGTTCAAGCCCCTCTGGGGTGACGGCGACAGCAACGTGTACTTCAACAAGACGATGCTGCTGGCGCTGCTCGGCTCGATCATCATCGTCGGCTTCTTCTGGGCCGCCTTCCGTAAGCCGAAGGTCGTCCCCGGCAAGCTCCAGATGGTCGCCGAGTCCGGCTACGACTTCATCCGTCGCGGTGTCGTCTACGAGACCATCGGCAAGAAGGAAGGCGAGAAGTACGTCCCGCTGGTCGTCTCGCTGTTCTTCTTCATCTGGATGATGAACCTCTGGTCGATCGTTCCGATCGCCCAGTTCCCGGTGACGTCGATCATTTCCTACCCGCTGGTCCTGGCGCTGATCGTCTACGTCCTCTGGGTCTCGTTGACCTTCAAGCGCCACGGTTTCGTCGGCTTCTTCAAGAACGTCACGGGCTACGACAAGTCGCTCGGTGCGGTGCTGCCGCTCGCCATGCTCATCGAGTTCTTCTCGAACCTGCTGGTGCGCCCCTTCACCCACGCGGTGCGACTCTTCGCGAACATGTTCGCGGGCCACACCCTGCTGCTGCTCTTCACGATCGCCAGCTGGTACCTGCTGAACGGCATCGGCATCGCCTACGCCGGCGTCAGCTTCATCATGACCCTCGTGATGACGGCCTTCGAGCTCTTCATCCAGGCTCTTCAGGCGTACGTCTTCGTTCTTCTGACGTGCACCTACATCCAGGGCGCCCTGGCCGAGCACCACTGAGCGCCTCGTCCCACACCCCCATCGTCCGGTGGCCAACCCCCACCGGTCCGTAAAGAAGAAGGAAGAACTGGCATGTCCCAGACCCTTGCCGCTGTTTCCGGCTCGCTCGGCTCCATCGGTTACGGCCTCGCTGCCATCGGCCCCGGCGTCGGCGTCGGCATCATCTTCGGTAACGGCACCCAGGCGCTCGCCCGTCAGCCCGAGGCCGCCGGCCTGATCCGCGCCAACCAGATCCTCGGCTTCGCCTTCTGTGAGGCGCTGGCGCTTATCGGTCTGGTCATGCCGTTCGTCTACGGCAAGTGAACAGCTGATTCACGTCCAGCCGACTAGACGAAAGGCACACACATGAGCCCGCTGCTCACGATCGCGGCCGAGTCGGAGAACCCGCTCGTCCCGCCGATCCCCGAGCTTGTCATCGGTCTGATCGCCTTCGTCATCGTCTTCGGCTTCCTCGCCAAGAAGCTTCTCCCGAACATCAACAAGGTTCTGGAAGAGCGTCGCGAGGCCATCGAGGGCGGTATCGAAAAGGCCGAGGCCGCACAGACCGAGGCCCAGAGCGTCCTCGAGCAGTACAAGGCCCAGCTCGCCGAGGCCCGGCACGAGGCCGCGCGTCTGCGCCAGGAGGCGCAGGAGCAGGGTGCCGTGCTCATCGCCGAGATGCGGGCCGAGGGCCAGCGTCAGCGCGAGGAGATCGTCGCCGCCGGTCACGCGCAGATCGAGGCCGACCGCAAGGCCGCCGCGTCCGCGCTGCGCCAGGACGTCGGCAAGCTCGCCACCGACCTGGCCGGCAAGCTCGTCGGCGAGTCCCTCGAGGACCACGCCCGGCAGAGCCGTGTGATCGACCGCTTCCTCGACCAGCTCGAGGAGAAGGCCGAGGCCACGCGATGAACGGAGCGAGCCGCGAGGCCCTGGCAGCCGCCCGTGGGCGTCTCGACGCGCTGACGGACTCCACGGCCGTGGACGCCGCGCAGCTCGCCGACGAGCTGGCGGCCGTCACCGCGCTGCTCGACCGCGAGGCCGGCGTGCGCCGGGCCCTCACCGACCCGGGCAAGGACGGAGAGGCGAAGGCGCAGCTGGTCCAGCGTCTGATCGGGGGCCAGGTCAGCGGCAGCACCGCCGACCTGGTGTCCGGGCTGGCCCGGTCCCGCTGGTCGCAGTCCCGCGACCTGGTGGACGCGGTCGAGGAGCTGGCGAGCATCGCCGACCTCACGGCCGCGGAGAAGTCCGGCACCCTCGACGACGTCGAGGACGAGCTGTTCCGGTTCGGTCGGATCGTCTCCTCCGCCACCGGGCTGCGTGCCGCGCTCACCGACCGCGCCGCCGGCGCCCCGGCCAAGACCGAGCTGCTGCACCAGCTCCTCGGCGGCCGGGCCAAGCCGGTCACCGAGCGTCTGGTGACGCGCCTCGCCACCGCGCCGCGTGGACGTAGCCTGGAGGCGGGACTGGAGTCCCTGTCCAGGCTTGCCGCCGAGCGCCGGAACCGCATGGTCGCCGTCGTCACCTCGGCGGTGCCCCTGAGCGACGGGCAGAAGGAGCGCCTCGGCGCCGCCCTGACCAAGCTCTACGGGCGTCGGATGCACCTGAACCTCGACGTCGACCCCGAGGTCGTCGGAGGCGTCCGGGTGCAGGTCGGTGACGAGATCATCAACGGCTCGATCGCGGACCGGCTGGACGAGGCCGCCCGCCGCATGGCGAGCTAGCAGCACCTCGGCAACACGTCGAGAAAAGCAGAACGTAATTACGGCCCTGGTTGGGCCGTGCAGAGGATTCACCTCCTGTTGGGGGGAGTCCCCACCCCCCCAAAGTGAAACTTCGGGCCCAACAAGGAGAGCAGGGAACCCAGATGGCGGAGCTCACGATCCGGCCGGATGAGATCCGGGACGCGCTGGAGAACTTCGTCCAGTCGTACAAGCCGGACGCGGCCTCGCGCGAGGAGGTCGGTACGGTCACCGTCGCCGGCGACGGCATCGCCAAGATCGAGGGCCTGCCCTCGGCCATGGCGAACGAACTGCTGAAGTTCGAGGACGGATCCCTCGGTCTCGCGCTGAACCTGGAAGAGCGCGAGATCGGTGCGGTCGTCCTCGGCGAGTTCAGCGGTATCGAGGAGGGGCAGCCGGTGCACCGCACCGGTGAGATCCTCTCCGTGGCGGTCGGCGAGGGCTACCTCGGCCGCGTCGTCGACCCGCTCGGCAACCCGATCGACGGCCTCGGCGAGATCGAGACCGACGGCCGCCGCGCCCTCGAGCTGCAGGCCCCCACGGTCATGCAGCGCAAGTCGGTGCACGAGCCGATGGAGACGGGCTACAAGGCCGTCGACGCGATGACCCCGATCGGCCGTGGTCAGCGTCAGCTGATCATCGGCGACCGCCAGACCGGCAAGACCGCCCTGGCCGTCGACACGATCATCAACCAGCGCGACAACTGGCGCACGGGCGACCCGAAGAAGCAGGTCCGCTGCATCTACGTCGCCATCGGCCAGAAGGGCTCCACCATCGCCGGCGTGCGCCGCGCGCTGGAGGAGAACGGCGCGCTGGAGTACACGACCATCGTCGCCGCCCCGGCGTCCGACCCGGCCGGCTTCAAGTACCTGGCGCCGTACACCGGTTCGGCCATCGGCCAGCACTGGATGTACCAGGGCAAGCACGTCCTGATCATCTTCGACGACCTGTCGAAGCAGGCCGACGCCTACCGCGCCGTGTCGCTGCTGCTGCGCCGCCCGCCGGGCCGTGAGGCCTACCCGGGTGACGTCTTCTACCTGCACTCGCGTCTGCTGGAGCGCTGCGCCAAGCTCTCCGACGACGAGGGCGCCGGCTCGATGACCGGTCTGCCGATCGTCGAGACGAAGGCCAACGACGTCTCGGCGTTCATCCCGACCAACGTCATCTCCATCACCGACGGCCAGTGCTTCCTGGAGTCGGACCTGTTCAACGCCGGTCAGCGCCCCGCGCTGAACGTCGGTATCTCCGTCTCCCGAGTCGGTGGTTCCGCGCAGCACAAGGCGATGAGGCAGGTCTCCGGCCGACTGCGTGTCGACCTCGCCCAGTACCGTGAGCTGGAGGCGTTCGCCGCCTTCGGTTCCGACCTGGACGCGGCCTCGAAGTCGCAGCTGGAGCGCGGTCAGCGCATGGTCGAGCTGCTGAAGCAGGACCAGTACCAGCCGATGTCCACCGAGGACCAGGTCGTCTCCGTGTGGGCCGGCACCACCGGCCGGATGGACGACGTGCCGGTCGCCGACGTCCGCCGCTTCGAGAAGGAGCTCCTGGAGTACCTGCACCGCAAGGAGCAGGGCCTCATGACCTCCATCCGCGAGGGCGCCAAGATGTCCGACGACACGCTCACGGCCATCGCGGACGCCATCGCCGAGTTCAAGAAGCAGTTCGAGACCTCGGACGGCAAGCTGCTCGGCGAGGACACTCCTGCCGCTGCCGCCAAGTGACGTAAGGAAGGGACCTGACTCATGGGAGCCCAGCTCCGGGTCTACAAGCGTCGCATCCGATCCGTCACCGCGACCAAGAAGATCACCAAGGCGATGGAGATGATCGCCGCCTCGCGCGTCGTCAAGGCGCAGCGCAAGGTGGCGGCCTCCACGCCGTACGCGACCGAGCTGACGCGCGCGGTCACGGCGGTCGGTACGGGTTCGAACACCAGGCATCCGCTCACCACGGAGGCGGAGAACCCGGCCCGCGCCGCGGTTCTGCTCCTCACGAGTGACCGCGGTCTCGCCGGCGCCTTCAACTCCAACGCCATCAAGGCGGCGGAGCAGCTGACCGAGCGCCTGGAGCGCGAGGGCAAGCAGGTCGACACGTACATCGTCGGCCGGCGCGGTGTCGCGCACTACAACTTCCGTGAGCGCAAGATCGCGGAGTCGTGGAGCGGGTTCACCGACGAGCCGACGTACGCGGACGCCAAGAAGGTGGCGGCGCCTCTGATCGAGGCGATCGAGAAGGACACGGCCGAGGGTGGTGTGGACGAACTCCACATCGTCTTCACCGAGTTCGTCTCGATGATGACGCAGACGGCGCTCGACGCCCGGCTGCTGCCGCTGCGTCTCGACGAGGTCGCGCAGGAGAGCGCCCCCCAGGGCGAGATCCTGCCGCTGTACGACTTCGAGCCGTCGGCGGAGGACGTCCTCGACGCCCTGCTGCCGCGGTACGTCGAGAGCCGTATCTACAACGCGCTGCTCCAGTCGGCCGCTTCGAAGCACGCCGCCACGCGGCGCGCGATGAAGTCGGCCACCGACAACGCGGGCGAGCTGATCAACACGCTGTCCCGCCTTGCCAACGCGGCCCGCCAGGCCGAAATCACCCAGGAAATCAGCGAGATCGTCGGTGGCGCCAGTGCCCTGGCCGACGCGACCGCGGGGAGTGACCGATAAATGACCACCACTGTTGAGACCGCGACGGCTACGGGCCGCGTCGCCCGGGTCATCGGCCCGGTCGTCGACGTGGAGTTCCCCGTCGACGCCATGCCGGAGATCTACAACGCCCTGCACGTCGAGGTCGCCGACCCGGCGAACGCGGGCGAGAAGAAGACGCTGACCCTGGAGGTCGCCCAGCACCTGGGTGACGGCCTGGTCCGCACCATCTCCATGCAGCCCACCGACGGCCTGGTGCGCCAGGCCGCCGTGACGGACACCGGCTCCGCCATCTCCGTCCCGGTCGGCGACTTCACCAAGGGCAAGGTGTTCAACACCCTCGGTGAGGTGCTGAACGTCGACGAGACCTACACCGGCGAGCGCTGGCCGATCCACCGCAAGGCCCCGAACTTCGACGAGCTCGAGTCGAAGACCGAGATGTTCGAGACGGGCGTCAAGGTCATCGACCTGCTCACCCCGTACGTCAAGGGCGGCAAGATCGGCCTGTTCGGCGGTGCCGGCGTCGGCAAGACGGTGCTCATCCAGGAGATGATCTACCGCGTCGCCAACAACCACGACGGTGTCTCCGTGTTCGCCGGTGTCGGTGAGCGCACCCGTGAGGGCAACGACCTCATCGAGGAGATGTCCGACTCGGGCGTCATCGACAAGACCGCGCTGGTCTTCGGTCAGATGGACGAGCCCCCGGGCACCCGTCTGCGCGTCGCGCTGGCCGGCCTGACCATGGCCGAGTACTTCCGTGACGTCCAGAAGCAGGACGTGCTGTTCTTCATCGACAACATCTTCCGCTTCACGCAGGCCGGTTCCGAGGTCTCCACGCTGCTCGGCCGTATGCCGTCCGCGGTGGGCTACCAGCCGAACCTGGCCGACGAGATGGGTCTCCTCCAGGAGCGCATCACCTCGACCCGCGGTCACTCGATCACCTCGATGCAGGCGATCTACGTCCCCGCGGACGACCTGACCGACCCGGCCCCGGCCACCACCTTCGCCCACCTCGACGCGACGACGGTTCTCTCCCGTCCGATCTCGGAGAAGGGCATCTACCCGGCCGTGGACCCGCTGGACTCCACGTCCCGGATCCTGGACCCGCGCTACATCACGGCGGATCACTACAACGCGGCCATGCGCGTGAAGACGATCCTCCAGAAGTACAAGGACCTCCAGGACATCATCGCGATCCTCGGTATCGACGAGCTGGGCGAGGAGGACAAGCTCGTCGTCCACCGTGCCCGTCGTGTGGAGCGCTTCCTGTCCCAGAACACCCACGTCGCCAAGCAGTTCACCGGCGTGGACGGCTCGGACGTGCCGCTCGACGAGTCGATCGCCGCGTTCAACGCGATCTGCGACGGCGACTACGACCACTTCCCCGAGCAGGCGTTCTTCATGTGCGGTGGCCTCGAGGACCTCAAGGCCAACGCCAAGGAGCTGGGCGTCTCCTGAGCCTCGTGCTCGGCTGAGGGGGCGGGCGCGTCCCGCCCCCTCACCCACGCCTACTAGAATTGACCCCAACACCCGGCACTACCGCCGGGTGGTGACCCGAGGAGCCACCCTTGGCTGCTGAGCTGCATGTCGAGCTGGTCGCCGCCGACCGACAGGTCTGGTCCGGCGAGGCCACCCTGGTCGTCGCGCGCACCACGTCCGGCGACATCGGCGTCATGCCCGGTCACCAGCCGCTGCTCGGTGTGCTGGAGTCGGGCCCGGTGACCATCCGTACCAGTGAAGGCGGAACGGTCGTCGCCGCGGTGCACGGCGGTTTCATCTCGTTCGCGGACGACAAGCTGTCGCTGCTGGCCGAGATCGCCGAGCTGTCGGACGAGATCGATGTCCAGCGCACGGAGCGGGAGCTGGAGCGCGCGAAGGCGGAGGGCGACGCCGGTGCCGAGCGCCGCGCGGACGTCCGACTGCGCGCGGCGGCGGCGCGCTGAACCAGCCGCCCTGTACGTTGACGTCACTCAGCCGCGGCCGGCCCGGAGCAATCCGGTGCCGGTCGCGGCTGAGGCAGATGTGGGTGTTTTTTCCGTTTCATTACTCAGTGACGCCAGCGGTGCCACTGCCTGAGAGACGAGGAGGTCGGTGCCGATGATCCTCGCTCTGACTGTGTGCGGGATCGTGGTCGCGCTCGTGGCGGTGGGATTGTTCCTCTTCGGGCTGCGCCGCAGGCTGATCCAGCGCTCCGGCGGTACGTTCGACTGTTCGCTGCGCTGGGCTGTACCCGGGAAACCGGACGCGGGCGGCAAGGGCTGGAGCTACGGCGTCGCCCGTTACAACGGTGACCGCATCGAGTGGTACCGCGTCTTCTCCTATGCCGTCCGCCCCCGCCGCGTCCTGGAGCGCGCGCAGATCGAGGTGGCCGGCCGCCGGCTGCCCGAGGGCGAGGAGGAACTGGCGCTGCTGTCCGACGCGGTGGTGCTGGCCTGTGCGCACCGGGACGCGCACCTCGAACTCGCCATGAGCGAAGACGCGCTGACCGGTTTTCTCGCGTGGCTGGAAGCAGCCCCGCCCGGACAGCGCGTCAACGTTGCTTAGTGCTCAGTGCTTAGTGCTTGGTGTGTGACGGTTACAGGTTGTTGCTGATGGCGCTCACCAGTTCACCGTCGCTGGTGTCGCCGCTGAACTCCCAGAAGAACGCGCCGCCGAGGCCCTGGCTGTTGGCCCAGGCCATCTTCGCCTTGATGGTGGCCGGGGTGTCGTACGACCACCAGTTGCTGCCGCAGTGGGCGTAGGCCGTGCCGGCGACGGTGCCGGTGGCCGGGCAGGACGACTTAAGGACCTTGTAGTCCTCGATGCCCTGCTCGTAGGTGCCGGCCGCCGGGCCCGTGGCCGTGCCGCCCGGGGCGTCCTGGGTGACGCCGGTCCAGCCGCGGCCGTAGAAGCCGATGCCGATGAGCAGTTTCTTCGCGGGGACGCCGATCGCCTTGAACTTGGCCAGCGCGTCCGCGGTGGTGAAGCCCTCCTTCGGGATGCCGTTGTACGAGGTGAGCGGGGAGTGCGGGGCGGTGGGGCCCTTGGCGTCCCAGGCACCGAAGAAGTCGTACGTCATCACGTTGTACCAGTCGACGTACTGGGCGGCGCCCGCGTAGTCGGCCGCCTCGATCTTGCCGCCGGCGGAACCGTCGGCGGTGGTGGCGGCGGTGATCAGGTTGTTCGAGCCGAACTTGGCACGCAGGGCGGCCATCAGGTTCTTGTAGGCCGCCGCCCCGCTGGTGTCGCAGGTCAGACCGCAGGCGTTCGGGTACTCCCAGTCGATGTCGATGCCGTCGAAGACATCGGCCCAGCGCGGGTCCTCGACCAAGTCGTAGCAGGACTGGGCGAAGGCGGCCGGGTTCTTGGCCGCGTCCGCGAAGCCGCCGGACCAGGTCCAGCCACCGAAGGACCACAGCACCTTGATGTTCGGGTACTTGGCCTTCAGCTCGCGCAGCTGGTTGAAGTTGCCGCGCAGCGGCTGGTCCCAGTTGTCGGCGACGCCGCTGACCGACTGGTCGGCGGTGAAGGCCTTGTCGTAGTCGGCGTAGGAGTCGCCGATGGCGCACTTGCCGCCGGTGACGTTGCCGAAGGCGTAGTTGATGTGCGTGATCTTGGCGGCGGAGCCGGACGTCACCAGGTTCTTGACGTTGTAGTTCCGGCCGTAGATGCCCCACTCGGTGAAGTAACCGAGCTTGACCTTGTCACCGGTGGGCGGCGGGGGAGTGGTGCCGCCGCCGGTGGTGTGCACCTTGACGGCGCCGCTGACCGGACCGGTCTGGTTCGCGGTGTCGCGGGCCTGCACGGTGTAGGAGTAGTCGGTGCCGGCGGTCAGACCGCTGTCGCTGTACGACGTGGTGGTGACCGTGCCGACGACCTTGCCGTCGCGCAGGACGTCGTAGTTCTTGACGCCCTTGTCGTCGGTGGCCGCGCTCCAGCCGAGCTTCACCGAGGTGTCGGTGACGGAGGAGGCGGTGGGGGTGCCGGGCGCGGAGGGTGCCGCGTCACCGGGGACCGTCGTGCCGTCGCAGCTGTCGCCGTTCAGCTTGCAGTTCGACGGGGAGCCGGAGCCCGCGCCGTTGAAGCCGAAGGAGAGCGACGCGCCGGGGGCGATGCTGCCGTTGTAGGACTTGTTCTTCGCGGTCCAGTGGGTTCCGGAGCTGGTGACGTCCGCGTCCCAGGAGGAGGTGACGGACGTACCGGAGGGGAAGTCCCACTCGATGGTCCAGGAGCTGATGCTGGAGCTGCCGGTGTTCTTGATGGTCCACTGACCACCGAAGCCGGTGCCCCAGTCGCTGGACTTGGTGTAGGTGGCGGTGGCGTTGCTCGCGGCCTGGGCGGGGCTCGCGAGGCCGACCAGGCCGGCCAGCGGGAGCAACAGGGTCGCGAACCCTGCCGCGGCTCTGTATCTGAAGCGCATGCTGCGCCTCCCTCGTCGTCGGGGGTGTCAGGGGCATGACTGAGCCTCCATGCCCGAGTGCTGCGAGGGTAGAAAGGTCTGGACCACTCGTCAATAGGTCTGGACCATTCTGGAGCCGTCCCCTCACAGCCCCCGCTCACGCGCCAGAACCGCCGCGTGCACCCGGCTGCTCGGCTCCAGTTCGGCCGGCAACCGGCTGACGTGCGTCTTCACCGCGCCCTCCGCGGGCACGGGAACCTGGTGGGGTGAACGAGGGAAGCATGCCGTGATCGTCGCGCTGGTGAGCGCCGCCGAGGTGGCGTTCTGGGTGTTGCCGGCCGCCGGAAACCCTGTCGACACGGAGAAGGACGCCGGTGGATCATTCCGGCGATGACACGCACCGACACGCCTCCCCTGGGACGAGCGCACCCAGCTGACCACCTTCCTCGACTACGTCCGCGCCACCGCGCGCGCCAAGTGCGAGGAACTCTCCGAGGAGGACGCCCGCAACGCTCCTCTCCCCGGCTCGCCGCTGATGACCGTGAACGGGCTGATCAACCATCTGCGCTGGGTCGAGTACTACTGGTTCCGGGTCATCTTCCTATGGGAGGAGGACGAGGGCCCCTGGACCGACGAGGACCCGGACCGCGAGATGCGCATCGCCGTCGACTTCCCGCTGTCCCGGCTGCTGGACGAGTACGCCGAGGAGTCCGCGCGGCACAACGAGCTGATCGCCGCGCACGACCTGGGCACCAAGGCGCGGCGGAAGCGGGACGACGGCAGCGTGTTCGACCTGCGCTGGATCGTGCTGCACCTCATCGAGGAGACGGCCCGGCACAACGGCCACCTCGACATCCTGCGCGAGCTGGCCGACGGCCGGACCGGCTCCTGACCGTACCGGCGCCCGGCCGGGCCACGGGGGCTAGCGTTCCCCGCCCGGCACCCACAGCACGTCGCCGACCTCCCGGTTGGCGCTGCGGGCCAGGATGAACAGCAGGTCCGAGAGGCGGTTCAGGTAGGTCGCGGTGAGCGGGTTCATCGTCTCGCCGTGCGCCTCCAGGGCCGCCCACGTGGAGCGCTCGGCCCGCCGTACGACCGTGCACGCCTGGTGGAGCAGGGCGGCACCCGCCGTGCCTCCGGGCAGGATGAAGGAACGCAGCTTCTCCAGCCGCTCGTTGAAGCGGTCGCAGTCCGCCTCCAGCTTGTCGACGTAGAACTGCTCCACCCTGAGCGGCGGGAACGCGGGGTTCTCCACCACCGGTGTCGACAGGTCCGCGCCCACGTCGAACAGGTCGTTCTGGACGCGGGTGAGGACCGTGACGATCTCCTCGTGCAGCTCTCCCAGGGCGATCGCGGTGCCGATGACCGCGTTGGCCTCGTTGGTGTCCGCGTACGCGGAGATGCGGAGGTCCGTCTTGGGCACCCGGCTCATGTCGCCGAGGCTGGTGGTGCCCCGGTCGCCGGTCCTGGTGTAGATGCGTGTCAGATTGACCATGCGGCCAGCGTAGTTACGCTCCGGCCGTCCGGAACACCCGTGTGCCCACCGTCACGGCCGGCACCGAGAACCCGACGGCGACCGAGACGCCGTAGAGCATGTGCGCGGTGCCGCACCGGCCGACGCAGGCGTCGCGGACCGCGTCCACCGGATAGCGGAAAGGCACGAAGTGCGACAGCACGTCCAGCCGGCCCGGCGCCAGGGACCTCGGAGCATCAGCCCGCACAGCAGCATCGACGGCATCGACACGGGGCGGCGTCGCGCAGCACCCGCCCGAGCAGCAGGGCGAGCCGGCTGGCCGGGGTCACCCGCATCGGCGGCGACCGTGCCCCGGTCGACGATCACCAGGCGGCCGGCGGTCGTGCCCGGCGACGGCGGCGGCGCCGGTGGGCTTCAGCGGGGTGGTGAGCATCCGCGGGGTGGTGGTCCCCGCGCCGTCGGGGCCGAGGAAGCCCACCATGGCGGACGTGGCCGACGTCTGCGTCAACACCGTCCACAACTGCTTCCCCCCGAGGAGGACCCCTTGTGCGCCGTCCGGGCCGTGCGGCGTGAACTGCGCGAGGAGGCCGTGAGGAGACCGGCGCCGACGGCCCGCTGCCCGGCCTGATCGCCGGTCAGATCTGCGGGATCCGCCGGACGGTCCTCGACGCCGTCGGCCGCCGCATGCTCGCCGGTCACAAACCGGCCGAAGTGTCACGAGACGTACTCGTCCTCCTGGGCGACATCGAGGACCTGTTGGACGAGAAGGTCCTCAACTGCGCCGTCCGTGGGCCGTCCTGACCCCTGCCGGTGTGATGTCCGTCAAATGAGACGTGACGCGCGTTACTTACCGGTCACACAGCGGCGTCGGAGCGCTATGGTCCGCCGGAGAGAGGCAGACCTACAGCGCGTTCAGAGGAGTCGGAGTGGCACGGAAGCTCGCCGTCATCGGGGCCGGTCTCATGGGATCGGGCATCGCTCAGGTCGCCGCCCAGGCGGGCTGGGACGTCGTCCTGCGGGACGTCACCGACGAGGCACTGAGGCGTGGCACCGACGGCATCAAGGCCTCATACGACAAGTTCGTCGGCAAGGGCAAGCTGGCGGCGCAGGACGCCGAGGCCGCCCTGGCCCGCATCACCGCGACGACCGACCTGGACGCCGCCGCCGACGCCGACATCGTCGTCGAGGCCGTCTTCGAGAAGCTGGAGGTCAAGCACGAGATCTTCCGCGCGCTCGACAAGATCGTGCGCGAGGACACCGTGCTCGCCTCCAACACCTCCGCCATCCCGATCACCAAGATCGCGGCGGCCACCGAGCACCCCGAGCGGGTCGTCGGCGTCCACTTCTTCTCGCCGGTGCCGATGATGCAGCTCGTCGAACTCGTCCGCGGCTACAAGACCAGCGACGAGACCCTCGCCACCGCCCGGGAGTTCGCCGAGTCCGTCGGCAAGACCTGCATCGTCGTCAACCGGGACGTCGCCGGCTTCGTCACCACCCGGCTGATCTCCGCCCTCGTCGTCGAGGCGACCAAGCTCTACGAGTCCGGCGTCGCCACCGCCGAGGACATCGACCTCGCCTGCAAGCTGGGCTTCGGTCACGCCATGGGCCCGCTCGCCACCGCCGACCTCACCGGCGTGGACATCCTGCTGCACGCCACGAGCAACATCTACACCGAGTCCCAGGACGAGAAGTTCGCCCCGCCGGAGCTGATGCGCCGGATGGTGGATGCCGGTGACATCGGCCGCAAGAGCGGGCAGGGCTTCTACACGTACTGATTCACCCGCCCACGCACAGCCGCCCCGGGAGTATCACTCCCCGGGGTGAATTCGGTATCGGTTCGCTTACAAGCAGCAACCGCACCGCCACCCAAGCAGTCAGACGTTGCACAGCATCGTCACGAAGTACGCCAACCGCAGCCAACGGGGAGCGCATATGTTCATCAGGGGCGACCACGCCGAGCTGGTCGTCGGGGGCCGCCTCGACGTCCGCAGCGCGGCGGACGCCCGTACGGCCCTGCACTCGGCCGTCGACGACGGAGTCGGCGACCTGGTGCTCGACCTGTCCGAACTGGACTCCTGGGACGCCACCGGACTCGGGGTGATCATGGGCGCCCACCGGCGGGCCGGCCGCTGCGGGCGCCGCCTGGTGCTGCGGGACGTACCTCCGCAGATGCAGCGCCTGCTGGTGGCCACCCGGCTGCACCGCATCCTCGCCATCGAGGGCGGCATCGGAGTGGAGTCGCTTCCCCGCGTGTGAGCCGCGCACGGGATTGAACCGGCCGACGGGGGACACCCGGACACGGCCGCCGCGGCACCCGTCGGGGGCAATCCTCACGAGACCGTGACGTCTCGGACCGCACGGCACCCCGCCCTGTCGGAGACACCGGGTGACGGTTTAGGGTTCGGTCGCCCGCTGCCTCGCGACACTCGGCCGAGCGGGCCCGGACCAGAAGCGACAGCGCGGTGTGCGACACGGCCGGGAGGGCCGGACACGTGCACGACGCTACTGGGGGGCTTGAACCCATGGACCCGACGAACCCCGGACCCGAGGAGCACGGAGCGGCGCACAGCCGCCGCCCGCCCCGGGAATCCCTCACCGCCGACTTCGCCCCGGGCGCAGCGGCACCCGCCCGGATGGCCCAACTCGTCACCGGCGACCTCCAGCTGACCGTCAACCCCGTCGACGGCAGCGAGATAGAGCCCTGCCCGCCGGCCGACCGGCCCGGCCGGCCCCGCAAACGCACCGCCGACGAGCGCGCCGGCACCGAACGCGCGGCCCGGCCGCCGGCCCCGCCCGGCCCCGCCGAACCGCCCCTCTCCCTGCTGGAACGCCAGGACGAACGCGAACGCCTGGTCCGCCTCCTGGCCCGCGGCCGCTCCGTCCGCCTCACCGGCCCGGCCGGCTCCGGCCGCACCGCCCTGCTCGACCTGGTCGCCGAGGACTGCCTGGACCTCGCCCCCGACGGTGTGGTGCGCCTGAACGGCCACCACCGCACGGCCGGCGACCTCCTCCACGACCTGTTCCACGCCGTCCACCACGCCCCCCGTCACCGCCCCGACCAGGACGAACTGCTCGCCTGCGTCGGCGAGATCGGCGCGGTCGTCGTCCTGGACGACCTCGAGTTCGGCGGCGCCGCCCTCGACGAACTGCTCGACGCCACCCCCGAGTGCGCCTTCCTGCTCGGCGCCACCCCGGACGTGCCCGCGCCCTCCGCCGAGTCGGACATCGAGGAGGTCTTCCTCACCGGCCTCGACCGCGCCGGCGGCGTGGAGATCCTGGAGCGCACCGTCGGCCGGGTCCTCACCGAGGAGGAGGCCAACTGGGCCGGCGACCTCTGGTTCGAGTCCGAGGGACTGCCCCTGCGCTTCGTACAGGCGGGCGCCCTCCTGAGGCAGCGCGACCAGCTGCGGGCCGCCACCGGAGCGGTCGACGAGTACGGCGTCTTCGAGGACGTACGGGCCGCCGCCGACCCGGAGCCGGACACGGAGCACGAGCACATACCCCTGCCGTCCCTCGGCGAGGCCGCGGCCCCCGCCCCGCTGCTCGCCTCCCGGCTCGGCACCTCCGCCCGCGCCGCCCTCCGCTTCGCCGTCGCCCTCGGCGGCGAGGTGCCGCACCAGGCGCACCTGCCCGCCCTGGTCGGCGACACGCACGCGGACGCCGCCCTCGCCGAACTGGCCGCCTGCGGCCTGGTCTCCCCGGCCGGCTCCCGCTACCGCCTCGCGGCCGGCCTACAGACCCAGCTGGAAGCCGCCGGATACGCCGACGACGCCGCCGACCGGGCCGTCACCGCCGCCCAGCACTACGCCTGGTGGGCCGGGCACCCCTCGGTCACCCCGGAGCGGGTGTGCGCGGAGGCCGACGCGGTGCTGGCCGCGCTCGCCGCCGTCGTACCCCAGACGTCCCCGCCCGCCGAGGAGGAGGAGAGCACCGCCGTACGGCTCGCCCGCACCGCCGCGCCCGCCTTCGCCGCCGGACTCCACTGGAGCGCCTGGGAACGGGCCCTGCGGTCCGGCGCGGAAGCCTCCCGGATGGCCGGCGAGGTGTCCGAACAAGCCTATTTCCACCACGAGCTGGGCATCCTCGCGCTCTGCACCGGACAGTTCGACCGGGCCCGCGCCGAACTGGAGGCCTCCGGCGGGCTGCGCGGCGCCCTCGCCGACAAGCGGGGCGCGGTCGCCGGTCGCCGGGCGCTGGCGCTGCTCGCCGACCGCACGGGCGACGTGCCCGGGCCGCCGGCACCGGAGCCTCCGGAGACGGAGCGCGGGGAGCCGGCCTGGCCGCCGTACGGCCCCGCCGGTGCCGCCTCGGCCACCCAGCGGCTCGCGCTGCCCGCGCCGCAGCCCGCGCCGCAGCCTGCGCCACGGGGCGGCCGTTTCCAGCGCGTGGCCCGCCGCAACATGGTCGCGGCCGGCTCCGGCGCACTCCTCGCCGCCGTCCTCGGCACGGTCGTCACGCTCGGCATGACGTCCCCCGACGACACCGGGCGCGACCCGGCCGGCAGGGGCGGCGTCAACCCGTCCGCGAGCCAGGGCGCCGACGACGGCGGGGTCGTCGCGGACCCGGTGGACAGCGACGGGAACGGCGGCACCGGCCGCACCGGCTCGGCCGGCGCCCGGCCCACGTCACCGGGTCCCGACGGCACGTACGGCACCGCCGACGACCCCACGCCGCCGGCGGACACCCCCCGGCCGTCGGAGAGTGCCGACCCGACCGGCTCCGGCACTCCCTCCGGCACCCCGTCCAGGTCCCCCCGGCCGGGCGGCGGCTCGAGCGCCCCGTCCTCCGGCGGGACGACAGGGGGTACGACCGGGAGCACGACCGGCGGTACGACGGGGAGCACGTCCGGTGGCCCCACGGGCGGTACGTCCACGGGAGGCACGCCCACCGGCGGCACGACAGGCACGACCGGTTCCACCGGCACCACCGGTACGGGAGGCTCCACCGGTACGACGGGCACCGACGGCGGTACGACCGGCGGTGGCTCGACGGACGGGTCCACCGGGGGCGGCACGACGGGCGGCGGCGGAGGCGGCACGACGGGCGGCTCCGCAGGAGGAACGTCGAGCAGTGCGTCGGCGTCGGGAAGCGCACCGGAGACGACCGACACGATGATCTGACGCCGGACACCGCCCTCTCCCCGCCGCTGCCTCTCGCCCCGCCGTCGCGGCGGGGAGAGAGGGGCGGCCCTCCTCCGCAAGGGCAACGGCAATCGCGCCGGAACGCGCCGCGGGCGGTGACCGCAGACGCGCGGTAGCGCCGGAGCGCGGGCGGCGCGGGAGCGTGCCGCGGACGCGCGGCGGAGTCGGGTGAACCGGGTCAGAAGAGGCGGAGCTTGTCGTCCTCGATGCCGCGCAGGGCGTTGTAGTCCAGGATCTGGCAGTTGATGCCGCGGTCGGTGGCGAGGACGCGGGCCTGGGGCTTGATCTCCTGGGCGGCGAACACACCGCGGACCGGGGCGAGGTGCGGGTCGCGGTTCAACAGCTCCAGGTACCGCGTGAGTTGCTCCACGCCGTCGATCTCGCCCCGCCGCTTGATCTCGACGGCGACGGTCTGCCCGTCGGCGTCCCGGCAGAGGATGTCCACCGGGCCGATCGCGGTCATGTACTCACGGCGGATGAGCGAGTAGCCCTCGCCGAGCGTCTCGATGCGGTCGGCGAGCAGCTCCTGGAGGTGCGCTTCCACGCCGTCCTTGATCAGACCCGGGTCCACGCCGAGTTCGTGCGAGGAGTCGTGGAGGATCTCCTCCATCGTGATGATCAGTTTCTCGCCCGCCTTGTTGACGACGGTCCACACGCCCTCGTCCTCGCCCTTGCCCTCCTTCAGGGCGCAGGGCGGCGACATCCAGTTGAGCGGCTTGTAGGCCCGGTCGTCGGCGTGGATGGAGACGCTGCCGTCCGCCTTGACCAGGATGAGTCGGGGCGCCGAGGGCAGATGGGCGGTGAGCCGGCCGGCGTAGTCGACCGAGCATCGGGCAATGACGAGACGCATGGTCGGCAACGCTACTCGACACCCGCAGGTGCTCGCGATCCACCCGCCCCGCTCCCAGTGGATCGTCCCCTTTGTCCCTGGAAACTCTTGTTCATCCCTGGCCGATTGTGGGCGCAACGGGACCGCCCCATATACGCATTCTGCTGGTGTGGTCACCGACCGTTGCCTACCGTAGAGAACGGGAGGTCGCGGCGCATGTACTGAGCGTGTTCCGGATCGTGAACTCCCTTACCTGTCCGGCAACCCCTGCTCTTCGGGGGTGCGAGAGGAGAACCCATGTCGCTCGACGTCTCACCGGCCCTACTCGAACAGGCCGAGCGAGGCGAGGTCGACGAAGCAGCATTCGTCGACTGCGTCCGGACCTCCCTGCCCTACGCATGGGAGATGATCAGCTCCCTGGTGGCCCAGCTGAAGGTGGACGGTGGCTCCTTCGCCGACAACCAGACGCCTCCGCCGGACGAGCGGGCACGCGGTCAGCTGCTGCGTGCGCTCGCGAGTGATGCCATACGCGGCGCGCTTCAGCGGCACTTCGGTGTGCGGCTGGCCTTCCAGAACTGCCACCGGGTGGCGGTGTTCCCGCTGGACGCCTCGGTGGACGAGACGTTGGCCCGCTTCACCTCGGTACGCAGCCAGTTGCTGAACCAGTCGCCGGAGTTCCGGGACTGCTGACGCACGCCTCGGTACGGCCGCTTCGGTGAGCCGTCCGCTTGCCGCTCCACCCACGGGAGCACCCTTCCCGTCCCGGGGCGGCAAGCCCCCCAGGTGGCCTGCGCGTGCTAAGCGGCTCAGCGCACCTGGGGCAGCACCTCGGCGCCGAGGCGCCGTAGGTTCTCCTCCGTGGCCGCGAGATCGCCGGAGCCCTCCGTCAGGAGGGCGAAGCGGGAGATGCCGGTGCGTTCGGAGGTGGCCGCGAGCCGGTCGGCGGCGAGCCGGGGGGTGCCGACCGGGTGCAGCCCGCAGAGCAGTTCGGTGTAGGCGTGCGGGTCGCGCATCGCGCGCGCCCGTCCGTCCACCGTCACGTGCGCCTGGAGGCCCTGGCTCAGCCAGTCCGGCATCGCCTTCGTCAGGGTCTCCACCGCGTCCGTGCGCCGGTCGGCGAGCTGGCAGACGCCGGCCGACACATGGGCGGCGGCCGCGATCTCCTCGCCCGTCCTTCCGGCCGCACGGGCGCAGCGCTGCCACAGGGCGACCATCTCGGCCTTCTCCTCGTCACCGACGTGCATGCCGAGGAGCATCGGCAGCCCGCGCTCGGCGGCCAGCCGTACGCTCCCCGGCGAGGTGCAGGCGAGGACGACCTCGGGGCCGGGGGTGTCCGTCAGGGCCTCGCAGGGGCGGGGGACGACCGGCACCTCGCGGAAGGAGAACCGTGCGCCCGAGGCCCCGACCGACGGCTCGGTCAGCCAGCGCAGCAGCAGATCGAGGGACTCCGGGAACCCGTGTTCGTACGCCTGGAGGCCCGTGCCGAACACCTCCAGGTCCACCCAGGGGCCGCCGCGTCCGACGCCGAGCGTGAACCGTCCGCCGCTCGTCAGGTGCAGCAGTGCCGCCTGTTCGCCGAGGGCGACGGGGTGGGCGGTGGGCAGTACGCTGACCGCTGTGCCGACCTGGATGCGGTCGGTGCGGCCGAGCAGCAGCGCGGCCAGGGTGACGGCGGACGGGCATGTGCCGTAGGGCACGAAGTGGTGCTCGGCCAGCCAGACCGCGTCCAGCCCGGCCTGCTCGGCGACCTCCGCGGAGCGGACCGCCCGGTGCAGGGCCTCCCCGGGGCCCTGGCCCGGGAACTGGGCCGCCAGCACAAAACTACCTACGCGCATCGCATTCCTGCTTCCTTGGCTCCGACCCGGAGCTCCCCCGCCCGGCATAACCGTCTGACACGTGCGCAGGACACGGCCTCGCGGAAAGATTTGCGGATTGTCTTTAGAATGGGTGGCCCTGGAGGGGGACTTGTACGGGTTGGTTCCCTACGCGTACCCGGCCCGGCGGCGCGTAGGCTGGAGGCGGCCCGTGCTTCCTGTATAGCCCCGAGAGGTGTCCCGTGTCTCCGCGTCGTAACCGACCGAACGCAGCCGGATCACCGGGCCGGAGCGCCGAGGACGACCGCGCCGGCCGGTACGGCGGCTGGCAGTCCAGCGAGGACTGGCAGGGCGAGCAGTGGAGCGTGCGGCAGGTCGCCGGGGCGAGCGCGCAGGGCAAGATGTACCGCTGCCCGGGCTGTGACCAGCTGATCCCCTCCGCGGTGCCGCATGTGGTGGCCTGGCCGGAGTATTCGGGCGTCGACGAACGCCGGCACTGGCACAAGGCGTGCTGGAACGCGAAGGACCGCCGCACCACGCGGGTGCAGCGGTCCCGTAACGCTCCGAGGTTCTAGGCCGGCCCGTCGGCCGGGGGTCTCGGCCCCCTGGGTCTCGGATACCGGTGGCTCACACGTCCCGGCTCCGCAGCAGCGCGTACGCGCCCGCGTACATCACCGCGGTCAGGCCCAGCATGATCCACAGCGGGTCCCAGCCCGAGGGGCCGGACTCGCTCAGGGAGTTGGCGTAGAAGACGCTCAGCTGGTTCGGGATCGAGTACTCGAAGAGCCATTCGCGCACCTTGCTGAGGGACTCCGTCGCCATGAACAGCGCGAGCACCAGCGGCGCGAGCAGTACGCCGATCATGAGGGTGACGGCGCCCGCCGAGTGCCGGATGACCGAGCCGACGAGCAGCGAGAACAGCCCCAGCAGGGCGATGTAGAGGCTGATGCCGACGGTGGCCTTGAACCACTCGCCCCCGGAGGGGGACCGGGCGCCGGTGTCCGCCAGCATGGACGCCTGGACCATGGCCACGAAGCCGGACGAGACCAGGGTGACGACGAACGCGACCGTGAAGAACACGATCGACTTGGCGGCGAGCACCCGGGCCCGGCTGGGGCACGCGGTCATCGTCGTACGGATCATGCCGGTGCCGTACTCGGAGGCCGTGGTCAGCACGCCGAGCGTCATGATGCAGATGCTGCCGAGGAGCAGGCCGAAGAGGCCGAAGGACAGCGGGTTCTCGCCGGACATGCTCGAGGAGTCGGAGTGGGCGTCGACCAGGGCGCCGGCCAGCAGACCGATACCGAGGACGAGCAGCACGAAGACGCCGAGCGTCCACATGGTCGACCGCACCGACCTGATCTTCGTCCACTCGGAGGCCAGCGCGTGTCCGAGGTGGGTGCGCACGACCGGGATGGGCGAGGTGTAGCCGGGGTACGGCCCACCGGGCGCCGCCTGCCAGTGGGGCACGGCGGCGGGGGCCTGTGGCATCGGGGGCTGCGGGGTGCTCATCGGGCGTCCTCGGGCTGGGTCGGGTCGGCGGTGACGGAGGCGGCCGGCGCGGCATCGGCGGCGGGCGCGGGGGCCGCGTCGGCGGGCGCCTGCTGCGGCGCGGGCGGGCTGACCGGGGCCTGCGAGGCCGGGGCCGCCGGGGCCGGCGCGGACGGCTGTGCCTGCGCGGGCTGCTGGGCGTACGGGTTGGCGGTGCCCGCGCCCGGGGCGCCGTACGCCGCCGGCGCGAACGGCCGGCCGCCCTGCTGGGGCGGCGGCGGGGCGTACCAGCCGGGCTGGCCCTGGCCGGGGACCGGCATGGGCGGCTGGGCGCCGGGCGGCAGCGGCTGCTGGAGGCCCGCCTTCTGGTCGATCGTGGAGCGGTAGTCCACGGCGCCCTGCGTCATCCGCATGTACGCCTCCTCCAGCGAGGCCTGGTGCGGCGACAGCTCCCACAGCCGTACGTCCGTCTCGTGGGCCAGGTCGCTGATACGGGGCAGTGGCAGCCCGGTGACGCGCAGCGCGCCGTCCTGCTCGGGCATGACGTGCCCGCCCGCCCCGGTGAGCGCGGAGGTCAGCTTCTCGCGCAGCTGGGGGTCCGTGTCGGGGGTGCGGACGCGCGCGAAGTCGGCGGAGTTGGCCGAGATGAAGTCCCGCACGCTCATGTCGGCGAGCAGCTGTCCGCGCCCGATGACGATGAGGTGGTCGGCGGTCAGCGCCATCTCGCTCATCAGATGGGAGGAGACGAAGACCGTACGGCCCTCGGCGGCGAGCGCGCGCATCAGGTTGCGCACCCAGAGGATGCCCTCGGGGTCGAGGCCGTTGACCGGCTCGTCGAAGAGCAGCACCTGGGGGTCGCCGAGCAGTGCGGCGGCGATGCCGAGGCGCTGCCCCATGCCGAGCGAGAAGCCCTTGGAGCGCCGCCTGGCCACGTCCTGGAGGCCGACGACCCCGAGCACCTCGTCCACCCGGCGGGCCGGGATGCCCGACAGCTGGGCGAGGCTCAGCAGATGGTTGCGGGCACTGCGGCCACCGTGCACGGCCTTGGCGTCGAGCAGCGCGCCGACCTGCCGGGGGGCGTTGGGCAGCCTGCGGTAGGGATAGCCGCCGATCGTCACCGCACCGGACGTGGGGTTGTCCAGACCGAGGATCATCCGCATCGTCGTGGACTTGCCCGAGCCGTTGGGGCCGAGGAAGCCGGTGACGGCGCCGGGCCGCACCTGGAAGGAAAGGTTGTACACGGCGGTCTTGTCGCCGTAGCGCTTGGTCAGGCCGACAGCCTCGATCATGCTCCGCACCCATCAAAAGGTTCAGGACAGCGGGGCACACGCCCCCGTAAGGGTTAGGAGGATATCGGGGCGCTGACGGTTCCGCTCAAGAGCGGGTAAAGCCGGGACGTCACGCGCGGTGTCTGTGCGTCCACCGCGAGTCCCGCCCGGCCAGGGGCGGCGCGGGGGACGGAGGTGACGCCGGATGCGGTGTCGGGGCGACTTCCGTCGGGCCGGACGACTTCCGTCAGGCGGGGCGGCGGATGCGGACGGGACCGCGGGCGCGGGCGGGATCGACGGGCGTGCCGTGCTGGGTGATCTCCACCTCACCCCGGGCGGCGAGCCGGGCCGCGGCCCGGCGGACGGGCTCCATCAGCTCCCGCCATCCCTCGTCCGCGCGCGGGTGGACCGCGCGGGCCACGTCCGAGGGGCAGACGGACGCCCCCGGGGCCCTGCGGTCGAGCAGGCCGCGGACGGCGTCCTCGAGGTCGCGTTCACTGACCGCCATACCGTCGCCCCCTTCCGCGAGGCCCGGTCCTCGTGCTCCAGGCTACCCGCGCGACGGCGCGCGGGAGCGCGAAAGGGGCGGTGGGAGGGCGAAAGAGGCGGTGGGATGGCGAAAGAGGCGGTGGGAAGGCGAAAGGGGCGGTGGGAAGGTCCCCACCGCCCCTCACGGCCTCACTGTGCGGTACGGCCCCCCGGACTCAACGGGACTGCTGTGCCGGCACACCCCGGGAGACCGGCTCGTCGTCGGTGGACGTGCCGGCCGCGGCCACCGCGGCGCCGGTCAGCGTGGCGAGCATCTCGCGGACGTTCGTCAGCTGGGCGTTGATGCTGTCGCGGCGGTTGGTGAGTGCCGCCAGCTCCCGCTCGGACTCCGAACGGATGCGGTCGGCCTTGGCGTTGGCGTCGGCCACGATGTCCTCGGCCTGGCGCTGGGCCGTCTCCACCGTCTGGCGGGCGCGGCGCTCGGCGTCGGTACGCAGCTTCTCCGCCTCCAGGCGGAGCTGCTCGGCGCGGTGCTCGATCTCGGCGAGGCGCTTCTCGGCCTTCTGCTGACGGGAGGCCAGATCGCGCTCGGACTGCTCGCGGCGCTTGGCGAGGTTCGTCTCGAAGTCGGCGGCGGCCTGCGCGGCCTTGGCGCGGGTCTCCTCGAAGAGGGCGTCCGCCTCCTCCCGCTTGGACTGCGCGTCCTTCTGCGCGTCGGAACGCAGCTGGGAGGCGTCGGACTTGGCCTTCTCGACGATCCGGACGCCCTCGTCCTCGGCCTTGGCCTTGCGCTCGGTGGCGTAGGACTCGGCGTCGTTGCGGACCTGCTGGGCCGCCGACTCGGCGAGGTCGCGGTGCTGCTCGGCCGCGCGCCGGGCCTCCTCACGCAGCTCCTTGGCCTCTTCCTCGGCCAGGCGCAGGATCTTCTCGACCCGCGCGCCGAGACCCGCGTACGACGGCTCGGCGTCGCTGACCTGGGCCTGGGCGTTCTGCGTTTCGAGGTGGAGCTCCTCGATGCGCTTCTCCAGGGCGGTGATACGGGAGAGAGCGCTGTCACGGTCGGAGACGAGCTTGGAGATACGTTCGTCCACCTGAGCGCGGTCGTACCCACGCCGCACAAGCTCGAAGCCGTAGGGGGAAGTGTCGCTCATGGGGTTCCTGTCGAATGAGACCGGTGAGGTGATAAGGGGAATCCTAGGGGCCGAAGCGGTGTGTCATCGAGCGGATACGGTTTTGATCTGGAGAATGGCACCACTTTCGGGTGGCTGACCGGCGTACGGCCGGCCCAGGACCCGGGCAAAGCCGCCAGAAGACACCGGAATCCACCCTTCCCGCTAGCCGTCCGACGACTTGCCACCCGATCGGGGGGCACCCACGGTGGCGCCCGCCTTGACTCCGCCGTCCTTGCCGGCCACCGGGGCCTCGAAGGACTCCAGCGCCTCCAGGACGTCCTGGACTCGGGAGATCTCGGTGTTGATGTCCTCGCGCCGGCGCACCAGGATCTCCAGCTCGCGCTTGCCCTCCTCCACCGTGCGCCGGGCCTCGCGGATCGCCTCCGCCTTCAGCTCCTCGGCCTCCTTGATGAGGCGGGCCTTCTTCTGCTCGGCCTCCTTGAGGAGCCCCTCCGCCTTCCTGACCGCGGCGATGCGCACCTTGCCCGCCTCCGAATCGGCGTCCGACACCAGCTGCTTGGCCTTCGCCTCGGCCTTCGCCAGCTGCTCCTCGGCGGCCTTGATGAGCGCGTCGCAGCGGTCGCCGGTCGACTTCATCGTCTCGGCGGCCTCACGCCTGGCCCGCTCGTGCAGTTCCTCGATCTCGGTGGTGACGCGGTCGCGCAGCTCCTCCGCGCGCTCCCTGATCGCGGTGGCGTCCCGGCGGGCGCCGACCAGCAGCTCGTCCGCGTCCGTACGGGCCTTCTCCACCAGTGAGTTGCCCTCGACGGTCGCCGTGGAGACGATCCGCTCGGCCTCGCTGCGGGCCGCGCCGACCATCGTGTCGGCCTGCGACTCGGCGTCCGTGGTGGTCTTCAGCGCCTGCTGCTGCGCCTCGGTGAGCAGCTTGTCGGCCTCGGCCGCGGTCTCCGTGATGAGCGTGTCGACCTGCTCCGCCGCCTCCGAACGCCGCTTGTTGGCCTCCGCGCGGGCCTCGTCCAGAGTCCGTTCCGCCTCCTCGCGCGCGGAGTTGACGAGCCGTTCGGCCTCGGTCTCCGCGTCCGTCCTGAGCCGCTCGGCCTCCGCCCGCAGCCGCTCGGCGTGCGTCTGCGCGGAACCGACGGTCTCGGCGGCCTCGGCGCGCAGCCGCTCGGCGTCGCCGGTGGCGTCCCCGATGAGCTGCTCGGCGCCCGCGACGGCCTCCGACCGGACCCGGTCGGCCTCGGCGAGGGCCTCGGCGCGCAGCCGCTCCGCCTCCGTGAGCGCCTCGGTGCGCACCCGGTCGGCCTCGGCGGCCGTCTCCGTGCGCAGCCGCTCGGCCTCGGTCAGCGCCTCGGTGCGCACCCGCTCGGCCTCGGCGGCCGTCTCGGTCTGGAGCCGTTCGGCCTCGTTGCGGACCTCGGTGATGAGCGTGTCCGCCTGGGTGGCCGCGTCCGAACGGATGCGGTTGGCGTCCTCGCGGGCGTCCGCCCGGGTACGGGCCGCCGCCTGGTCGGCCTCGGCCAGGGCGTCCGACGCCTCGGTGCGCGCCCGCTGGGCGTACTCGCCCGCGTCCGAGCGCAGCCGCTCGGCCTCCGCGATCGCCTCCGCGACCGTCCGCTCGGCCAGCGCCTTCGCGGCCTGAGTCTCCTCGTGCGCCTCGCGCCGCACCCGGGAGGCGTCCTCGCCGGCCCGCTCCCGCTCGGCGTAGGCGTCGGCGCGGACCCGGTCCGCCTCCTCCTGGGCCTCCCGCTTCGTACGGTCCGCCACGTGCTCGGCGGCCGAACGCAGCCCGGCGATCTCCTCCTGCGCCTGCTCGTGCAGCCCGGCGACGGAGTCCCGTACCTGCTGGGCGTGCTGTTCGGCGGCGGCGACCATCTCGGTGGCGCGCCGGTCGGCCTCCTCGACCAGCCGGGTCGCCTCCGCCTGGGCCTCCTCGACCCGCGTGCGCGCCGACGCGAGCAGCTCCTCGCTCTGCTCGCGGGCCCGCTGCCGCTCCTGGCCGGCCTCCTCGCGGGCCGCGCCGAGGAGCTCCTCGGCCTCGCGGCGGCGCCGGGCGGCCTCCTCCTGGGCGGCGGCCAGCGTCTCGGACGCCTCGGTGCCCAGCCGCTCGGCGGCGGCCTGCGCCTCCGCGCGCACCCGGTCGGCGGTGTCCTGGGCCTCCACCTTCAGCCGCTCGGCCTCGGCGGCGGCCTCGGAACGCAGCCGTACGGCGATGGCCTCGCCCTCGGCGCGGGAGGCGGACGCGTCGGACGCGGCCTCGTCGCGGAGCCGGTCCGCCTCCGCCTCGGCCTGCTGCTGGAGCGTACGGATCCGCTCGGCGGCCTCGGTACGCAGCCGCTCGGCCTCCTCGGCGGCCTCCCGGCGGATCCGGGCGGCCTCCTCGCGGGCGTCGGCCAGCGCCTTCTCGGCCCCCGCCAGCCGCTCCTGCGCCTCCGTCTGGAGGCGGCCCAGCTCCTCGGCGGCCTCGGTACGGCGGGCCTCCAGGCCCTTCTCGGTCTCCTCGCGCAGCTCGCGGGCGGCCTTCTCGGCGTCCGCGCCGACCGTCTCGGCCTGCTCGGCGGCCTCGGCGCGCAGCCGCTCGGCCTCCTTGCGGGCACGCTCCAGGGTCTCCTCGGCCTGCCGGCGCAGTGCCGTGGCACGCTCGATGGCCTCGGTGCGGACCTTCTCGCTGTCGGCGGTCGCGGACTGCCGCAGCTCGTCGGCGTCCGCCTTGGCCTTGGCCAGCAGTTCCTCGGCGGTCCTGGCCGCCTCCTCGATCTGCGCGACCGCCTCGCGGCGGGCCTCGGCGCGGATCGACTCGCCCTCGGTGACGGCGTCGGCGCGCAGCTGCTCGGCCTCGCCGCGCAGCCGGCGGGCCTCCTCCTGGAGCCCGACCGTCTTGGCGCGGTACTCCTTGGTGTCGTCCTTCGCCGCGCCCTTGAGCTGCTCGGCGATGTCGTGCGCCTCGGCGCGCAGCCGGTCCGCCTCGGCCTCGGCCTCGCTGCGGATCCGCTCGGCCTCCTCGGCGGCGGCCCTGGTGGTCCTCCGGGCGTCCTCCGAGGCCTTGTTCAGGACGTCCTCGGCGGTCCTGGCCGCCTTGGACAGCTGGGTGGCGGTCTCCTCGGCGGTGATCGAGCGGGCCTTCTCGGCGGCCTCGGCGACGAGCTTCTCGGCCTGGGCCCGCGCGTCGGCGACCAGCTGCTCGGCCTCGGACCGGGTGTGCTCGGCCTCCTTGGTGGCCTCCTCGACCAGCCGGGCGACCTGCTCCTTGGCGGTGCGCGTGCGCGTCTCGTTGGCGGCCTCGGCGCTCGCGAGGGCCTTGGCGGCGGCCTCCTTCGCCTCCGTGACCACCTTGTCGGCCTCGGCCTGCGCCTTGCGCAGCGCCTCCTCGGCCGCCGTCATCCGCTCCTCGGCGGCCCGGCTCAGCTCGGCGGCCTGCCGGCGGGCGCTGTCCGACTCGGTGACCGTGGCGGTGCGCAGCTGCTCGGCGTGCTCGGTAGCCTCCTGGGCCTGGTTGGAGGCGGCGTTCAGCAGCCGCTCGGCGTCCGTGCGGGCGCGGCGCAGGATCTGCTCGGCCTCCGCGCGGGCGCTCTCGGCGTCGCTCTGGAGCCGCTCCCGGGCCTCCCGGGTCAGCCGTTCGGCCTCCGCGCGGGCGGTCGCCATGGCCTGCTCGGCCTCCGCGCGGGACTCGTCGAGCAGCCGGCGGGCCTGCGCCTCGGTCCGGGCCCGCAACTGCTCGGCCCAGGCCACGTTCTCGTTGACGTGCGACTCGACGGTGGCCCTGCGTTCGGCCAGCTCCTGGTCGAGCTGCTGGCGCCGGGTCACCGCCTCCTGGTGCAGCTCGGCCTGCAGCCGGGCGGCCTGCTCGGCGTGCTCCTGGAGGATGCGCTGGGTCTGCGCCCGGGCCTGGCTCAGCTCCCGCTCGGCGTCCTGGCGCAGCTGCTCGGCCTGCATCTGGGCATTGCGGAGCAACTGCTCGGCCTGGTAGCCGAGATCGCCCGTGTCGTAGGCGGGCCGGGTCATGAGGGTGCGGCGCGCCTCGTGCAGCTTGGCGCGCAGCACCTCGACCTGGTAGCCGAGGTCCTCGGCGTGCTGGATCGCCTTTTCCCGCTCGGTCCTCAGCCGCTTCATCTCGGCCTCGAACCGAGAGAGGTGGTCGACGTCAGCCGCCGGCTCTCGCTCCTGGCTCTCGTAGCCCCGCACTGCGCGGTCCCATCCGTCCCCTGGTCAGCTTCTGCAACGAGCCCCGTCCATCGGCCGGACGGGACCCCCGGGGAATGGTGTCAGATCAACGGCGGAGCACGGGCTGCCGCCCCGACGCTCGTCCCCCGAAACCCGGACCCCGGCATGCGGTCGCCCCCGGGTGCGGGGACGACCGCCCCCAACCCTACCGGCCCTTATGTACGGGGGTCAGTGCTCGGGCGACTCAACAGGGGCCGAAGTGACCAGTTCTGTCAGGACACCGTGGCAGTCCTTGGGGTGCAGGAAGGTGATCCGGGACCCCATGGAGCCGCGTCGTGGCTCCTCGTACAGCACGCGTACGCCCTTGCCGCGGATGTCGGCGGCGTCGCCGTCCACATCCGCCGTACCGAAAGCGATGTGGTGGACGCCCTCCCCGTTCTTCGCGAGCCACTTGCCGACCGCGGAGTCCTCGCGGGTCGGCTCCAGCAGCTGGAGGTAGGAGGCGCCGCCGTCCGACGTCTCGTTGATCTTGAGCATGGCCTCGCGCACGCCCTGTTCCTCGTTGACCTCGGTGTGGAACACCTCGAAGCCGTACGTGGCCCGGTAGAACTCGACAGTCGTGTCGAGGTCGTGGCAGGCGATCCCGATGTGGTCGATTCGCGTCAGCATGGATTCAGTGCAGCGCTCCCGGGGTGGTTACGCAACGTGCGCGCGATCACACCGACAGGCCGGTGACGGCGTGCTCACCGGCTCAGTACATTCGAAGTAAACCCTCGTTCACTCCTCGGCTGCTCGTCAGCTGGAAGGGGATCGCACCTCATGTCTTCTGGAACGACCAGCTCGGTGATCGTCGCGGGCGCACGTACGCCCATGGGGCGGCTGCTGGGCTCGCTGAAGTCCTTCTCCGGAGCCGACCTGGGCGGCTTCGCGATCAAGGCCGCCCTCGACCGTGCGGGGATCGGCGGCGACCAGGTGCAGTACGTGATCATGGGCCAGGTGCTGCAAGCCGGCGCGGGCCAGATCCCGGCCCGCCAGGCGGCGGTCAAGGCCGGCATCCCGATGAACGTCCCGGCGCTCACCATCAACAAGGTGTGCCTGTCCGGCCTCGACGCGATCGCGCTGGCCGACCAGCTGATCCGGGCCGGCGAGTTCGACATCGTCGTCGCCGGCGGCCAGGAGTCCATGACCAACGCCCCGCACCTGCTGCCGAACTCCCGCGAGGGCTTCAAGTACGGCGCCGTCGAGATGCTCGACGCGATGGCCCACGACGGCCTGACCGACTCCTTCGAGGGAATCGCCATGGGCGAGTCCACCGAGAAGCACAACACCCGGCTCGGCATCGGCCGCGCCGAGCAGGACGAGATCGCCGCCCTGTCCCACCAGCGGGCCGCCGCCGCGCAGAAGAACGGCCTGTACGAGGCCGAGATCACACCGGTGGAGATCCCGCAGCGCAAGGGCGACCCGGTGCTGTTCAGCAAGGACGAGGGCATCCGCGGCGACACCACCGCGGAGTCCCTGGGCAGGCTGCGCCCGGCCTTCGCCAAGGACGGCACCATCACCGCCGGCTCCGCCTCGCAGATCTCGGACGGTGCGGCGGCCGTGGTCGTGATGAGCAAGGCCAAGGCGGAGGAGCTGGGCCTCACGTGGCTCGCCGAGATCGGCGCCCACGGCAACGTGGCCGGCCCGGACAACTCCCTCCAGTCCCAGCCGTCCAACGCCATCCGCCACGCCCTGAAGAAGGAGGGCCTGGACGTCTCCGACCTCGACCTCATCGAGATCAACGAGGCCTTCGCCGCGGTCGCCGTGCAGTCAATGAAGGACCTCGGCGTGTCCACGGAAAAGGTGAACGTCAACGGCGGCGCCATCGCGCTCGGCCACCCGATCGGCATGTCGGGCGCCCGTCTCGTGCTCCACTTGGCGCTGGAGCTGAAGCGCCGCGGCGGCGGCGTCGGCGCGGCGGCGCTGTGCGGCGGCGGCGGCCAGGGTGACGCGCTGATCGTGCGGGTGCCGAGGGCCTGAGGTCCGGTAGGGCCGTGTTCCGGTACGTCGGTGAAGTGAACGGAGCTGTGATGCAGGACGTCGCCACGCTGGTCGCCCAGGCGAGAGAGGGCCGGCCGCGGGCCGTGGCCCGGCTGATCTCGCTGGTGGAGGGGGCGTCCCCGCAGCTCAGGGAGGTCATGGCGGCCCTGGCGCCGCTGACCGGCAACGCCTATGTGGTGGGCCTGACGGGCTCACCGGGCGTCGGCAAGTCCACCTCCACCTCCGCGCTCGTCACCGCGTACCGCAAGCAGGGCAGGCGGGTCGGCGTCCTGGCCGTCGACCCGTCCTCGCCGTTCTCCGGCGGCGCGCTGCTCGGCGACCGGGTCCGGATGTCGGAGCACGCCTCCGACCCCGGCGTCTACATCCGCTCGATGGCGACCCGCGGCCATCTCGGCGGCCTGGCCTGGGCGGCGCCCCAGGCCATCCGGGTGCTGGACGCGGCGGGCTGCGACGTGGTCCTGGTCGAGACCGTCGGCGTCGGCCAGTCGGAGGTCGAGATCGCCTCCCAGGCGGACACCTCCGTCGTCCTGCTGGCCCCCGGCATGGGCGACGGCATCCAGGCGGCGAAGGCCGGCATCCTGGAGATCGGTGACGTGTACGTCGTCAACAAGGCCGACCGGGACGGCGCCGACGCCACCGCCCGCGAGCTGAACCACATGCTGGGCCTGGGCGAGTCCCGTGGCCCCGGCGACTGGCGCCCGCCGATCGTCAAGACGGTCGCGGCCCGCGCCGAGGGCGTCGACGAGGTCGTGCAGGCCCTGGAGAAGCACCGGGCGTGGATGGAGGAACGCGGCGTCCTCGGCGAGCGCCGCCGGGCCCGCGCGGCCCACGAGGTGGAGACCATCGCCGTCACGGCACTGCGGGAACGCATCGGCGACCTGCACGGCGACCGCCGTCTCAGCGCCCTCGCCGAGCGGATCGTCACCGGCGAACTGGACCCGTACCGGGCGGCGGACGAGCTGGTCGCGGGCCTGACGCAGGGCTGACCCCTGCCGCCCCTGCCCCCGAACCGCTAGCCTGCTCCCCATGTCGTTCCTCCTCCTGGCGTAGAGCGCACCGGATGCGCGGTGACCGGCCACCGGCCACCGCCGCCCTCGGTGTCCCCTCTTCCGCCTCTTCCGGAGGAACGTCCGCGTGTCCACGCACCCTCCGCGGCCCTCGTACGCCGCCGTCCTGCGCGTCCCCCATGCGCGCCGCACCTTCACCGCCGCCCTGACCGCCCGCCTGTCCTACGGCACGGTCGGCCTGGCGCTGCTGCTGTCCGTCACCCGGGCCACCGGGTCCTACGCCGTCTCCGGCGCCGTGCTGGCCCTCTTCGGCGCCACGACCGTCTTCCTCATGCCGCTGCGGGCCGCGCTGATCGACCGCCACGGCCCGCGCCGGGCTCTGCTGCCCATGTCGGCGCTGTACGGCGCCCTGCTGTGCGTCCTCGCGGTCCTCACCTGGCGGCCCGGCGCACCGGCGCCGCTCATCGCCGTCTCCGTGGCCCTGGCCGGTGCGTGCGCGCCCCCGCTCGGTCCGACCATGCGCGCGCTGTGGTCCCGGCTGGTCGAGGACCGGGACCTGCTGCGGCGGGCCTACAGCCTCGACGGGGTCGCCGAGGAACTGCTGTTCGTCTCCGGCCCGGCGCTGGTCGGCGTCCTCGTGGGCTTCGCCCCGCCGGCCGCCGGCATCCTGCTCAGCGCGGTCCTGAACGTGGCCGGCACCTGCGTCTTCGTCAGGTCCCCGGCCCTGCCCGGCCCCTCTCCCGCTCCCGGCCGGCGTCGGCACGGCGGTCTGCGCCAGGCGCTGCCCCCGGTCGTCGTCGCCCTGGGCACGGGGCTCTCCCTGAGCGCCGTCGAACTGCTGGTAATGGCCTTCGCCACGGAACGCTCCTACGACACCGCACTCGTCCCCTGGGTGCTGGGCGCGCTCTCCGCGGGAAGCGCGCTGGGCGGACTGGCCCACGGGGCGGTGCGGTGGCGCGCGTCCACCCGCGTCCGCCTGTGCCGGTTCGCGGCGGGCCTCGGCCTGGTGCTCGTCCCGGCAGGTCTGGCGCCGGGCCTGTGGACGCTCACCGGGGCCATGCTCGTCGCGGGCGCGTTCGTCGCCCCGGCCCTGACGACGGCGTACCTCCTGGCCGACGAAACGGCCCCCGAGGGCGCTCGCACCCAGGCCGGGGCATGGGTGAACATGGGCGTGAACGCCGGTAGTTCGGCGGGAGCGCTGGTGGCCGGGCTGCTGGCCGGCCGGCTGTCCTCGGCGGTGTGCTTCGCCCTGGCGGGCGTCATCGCCCTCCTGTCCGCCCTGGCCGCGACCGGCCGCGCCACCTGGGCGGCGGGAACGGACACGGACTCCGCGAGGGAGGGCCCGGCAGAGGCGGAGACGGGTTCGGCCGGTACGGATCCGGCTGAGGCGGGCTCCACGCGAGCGCGCTGCGCCGGGAGGTCGCCAGCGCGAGCGAGCCGCGCGGAGGCGTCCACGGCGGAGACGGGATCAGCTGAGGCGTGACCAGCGGCAGCGGGTCCGGCCGGAGCGGGATCGGCCGGAGCGGGTTCGGCGGGGCCGGGGTCGGCGGAGGCGCGTCCGGCGGGAACGGGATGGGCGGCAGCGGGTCCGGGTGTCGCGGGCCCGGTGGGGCCGGGTCGCGTGGAGACGGGTTCGGCTGACGCGGGTCCGGCGGGGGTGGGTTCGGTGAGAGTGAGCCGCGGGGAGGGTGGAAGCGGGCTGCGTGAAGGTGGGCTCGGCGCAGGCTGGTTCGGCCGGCGCGGGTCCGGGTGTCGCGGGCCCGGTGGGGCCGGGGCGCGTGGAGACGGGTTCGGCTGACGCGGGTCCGGCGGGGGTGGGTTCCGCGGACGTGGGTTCGGTGAGAGCGAGCTGCTGGGAGGTGGCGCGGGCTGCGTGAAGGTGGCCTCGGCGCAGGCGGGTTCGGCCGGAGCGGGATCGGCGGGGCCGGTGTCCGTGGAGACGAGTTCGGCTGACGCGGGTCCGGCGGAGGTGGGGTCCCGTGGGGGTGGGTTCGCTGAGAGCGAGCCGCGGGGTGGTGGAAGCGGGCTCCGCGCGCGTCCGGCGGGAACGGGATCGGCGGCAACGGGTCCGGTCGGAGCGGGATCGGCGGGGCCGGTGTCCGTGGGGACGGGTTCCACGGAGGTGGGTTCGCTGAGAGCGCGCTGCGGGGAGGTGGGCTCCGCGCAGGCGGGTTCGTCCGGCGCGGGTCCGGGTGTCACGGGATCGGCGGGGCCGGGTTGCGTGGATACGGGTCCGGCCGAAGCGCGTCCGGTCGGAGCGGGACCGGCGGCAGCGCGTCCGGCCGGAGCGGGATCGGCGGGGCTCGGGTCAGCGGAGGCGTGGTCGGCCGGAGCGGGGTCGGTGGGGCCGGGATCAGCCGAGGCGCGGCCGGCGGGGCCAGGGTCAGCGGCAGCCCGGCCGGCGGGGCCGGGGGCAGCGGCAGCGCGTCCGGCGGAGCGGGACCGGTGGCGGCGAGCCGCGTGGATACGTGTCCGGTGGAAGCGGGAGCGGCCGGTTCGCCTGTGCGGTCCGCGGGTGCGCGGAAGCGGGTGCGGCGGCACCGCGATAGGAACGGGCCGCGCACCCCACCCTCCGCCCTGCTGTCACCCCCCTGAGTCTCCCGGGAGGCTCAGGGGCGTCCCCGCTGACCTCTCAGGTGCTCGGCGATCGGCCGGAGCGCCTTGTCCAGGTCGATCAGGGCATCCTGGGACAGCAGATCGATGAAGTGCCGCCGTACCGAGGACACGTGGTGCGGTGCGACCTTCTGCATCGTCTCCATGCCGTGCTCGGTCAGCACGGCGTACAGTCCCCGCCGGTCGGACTCGCAGTTCTCCCGGCGCACCAGATTCGCGTTCTCCATCCGCGTGATCTGGTGCGAGAGCCGGCTCTTGGACTGGAGGGTCGCGGAGGCGAGGTCGCTCATCCGCATCCGTACGTCGTCCGACTCGGACAGGTTCACCAGGATCTCGTAGTCGTTCATTGTCAGGCCGAACGGCTGGAGATCCTTCTCTAGCTGGTACGTCAACAGCCTGTTGACCTCCAGGTGGGTGCGCCAGGCGCACTGCTCCGCATCGGTCAGCCAGCGCGTGGCCGTCTCGGTCTCCATGAATGAAGTCTACCTAAGAAGTTGAATGGCGAACTAATTCGGATGGTGTGACTGTGCGCACGCGTTCGATGTCACACTCCGCAGACTACCGCTCACAGCCCGAAGCGACGCTGGAGGTCTCCGAGCTGTCCGGGAAGGCGCGGTGCGGCCGACGATTGCGGACCGTGCCCGGACGGTGTCACTCCGCCACCTCCGGGGACCCCCGGATCGGGCGGAACCGCCCCCGTGGCGACCTCGGCCATGAGGGTCTCCGTCGACTGCAGCAACACCGTCCCCGCGCCGGCGAACTCGAACTGGTGCTCCTCGCCGGAAACCCCGCCGAAGCCCGTCATCGCACGTAGACCGCCCAGTACACCCGTCAGATACCCGTGGTCGTAGTGATGGCACGGAGACGGGCAGTCGGCCCACCCGACGAGCGCCTGAGGGTCGACCCGGATCGGAGGTTCCATGAACACCACCGGCCCGTTAGATGCGGCCACGAACTTCCCGGTTCCGATAAGGGTCAGGAAACCCGGCACGATCGATTGTTTGAGCGCAAGAGTTGGCTGAAAAGCAAGCAGATTGCCCGCGCGAATGGTCAAGTTCCCGTCGTCCAGGTCGAAGGAGTTGACGTCGAAGGCCCGGTCGGCCAGCAGCATCTTCCCGGAGCCCGCCGCCACGACCCAGTCGCTCGCGTGCAGTGGCGAATGAAACGACGTACGGACAAGCCGGTCGAGTCGCCCGTGCCCGATGCCGTCGAACTCGATCGCCCCGTAGTAGGCGATCATCTTCCCCTTCTGGAGGAACCACTGGCCGCTCTTCAGCTCGACACAGAAGGTGTACGCGTTCACGTTGTCGTCGGCGGGCAGCGTCATCGGGTCGTACACGACCGGCCCGTCGCCCGCCGTTGCGTGGGTGCTCACAGCTTCTCCTCCGATGCCTGGACGTAGACCGTGCCGCTGCCGCTCAGCTCCAGCTGGAAGGCCTCACCGGAACCCCGGCCCACCATGTCGCGCCAGCCGAGCGCGGTGGACAGTCTGTTGCGGACCTCGCCGTGGTGGGCGACGTAGGCCTGCGGGTCCACATGGACCGGGCGCTCGGGGGTGACCGGGAGCGCGAAGACGCCGCCGTGCGCCATCACGGCCACCGAGCCGTGCCCCTGGAGGGTCGTCGTGAACAGGCCCTGCCCGGTGACCTGGCCGCGCACCAGGCCCATCACCCCGCCCTGGGCGCCCATGAACATCGTGCCCTGCCGCAGCGTGCCCTCGAAGGCGAGCAACCGGTCGGCCTCCACGTACAGCGTGTCGCCGGTGAGGCCGATGACGTGCACGTGATGACCGCCGTGCCCGAAGAACACCGTGCCACTGCCCTCCACGGTCATCAGCGGGGTCGCCTCGCCGGCCACCCGGCGCCCGATCATGGACATCACCCCGCCCTGGCCGCCCTGGACGCTGGGCGTGAAGGCCACGTCCCCCTTGTAGGCGAGCATCGCCCCGCGCTGGCTGAACAGCCGCCGCCCCGGCAGCACGGTCGCCTCGACCATCTTGGAGTTGATCTCCCGGAACGTCATCTCACAGGTCCCCCGCGATCGTGTTGCGCTCGCTCGGCTGCACGTACACCAGGCCGTCGCCCTCGAAGCGGATCTGGAAGGCTTCGCCGCCGCCCTCCCCGAGGAGGGTGCGGAACGTCACACCGGACTGGAAGGACTGCCGCAACTCGCCCTGGTGGGCGACGTAGGCGCCCGGGTCCACGGCCAGCGGGTACTGCGGGGTGACCCGGAGCACGACCGCCGGCCCGTCCGAGAGGATCGCCGCCTGGCCGTGCCCCTCCACGGTCGTCGTGAACAGCCCGGTGCCCTGCGAGGCGCCGCGCAGGCCCGTGAAGGTCGTGCCCGTCCGCAGCCGGCTGTCCGTCGCCAGCAGGTTGCCCGACTCGACGTACAGCTTGTCGCCCCGCAGGGCGACCAGGTTGATCTCGGAGGCCCGGTCCGCCAGCCAGCAGGTCCCGTGCCCTCTCACCTCCATCACCGTCATCTGCTCGCCGGTGAGCCGCCGGGTCACCATCCCGCGCAGCCCCTCGCCGCCACCACTCAGCTTCTTGAAGGTCATCCGCCCGTCGTACGCGACCATCGAGCCGTTCTTCGCCTTCACGGCGTCATCGGTCATGTCGACGGCGAGCACCTTGCTCCCCTGGAGCCGGAACATCGCCACGCTGCGAAAGTAGCCGCCGGGCGGGTGGACCGAACAGGGCCTATGGGTGGACACCCACCCTGGCCGGACCCCTAGGGGCGCCGTTTGCCACAATGGGGGGACGCTTGTGCGTGCGTTCACAAACGATTACTCCCATCGAAGGTGACCCGTGGACATCAAGACCGCCACCGCCCTCCGCCGTCTCCGCCTGGTCTCGGCCCCTGAGGCCGTGTCCTTCCTGGTCCTGCTCCTGTGCTCGGTGCTGAAGCGGACCACGGACTTCAACGCGGTCCCCGTCATGGGCGCGATCCACGGCGTCCTCTTCGTGCTGTACGTCCTCTTCTGGGCGGACGCCTGGAACCGCACCAAGTGGCCGCTCGGGACCGCCGCCCTCTACTTCGTCCTCTCGGTGCTGCCCACCGGCGGCTTCTTCGCCGAGCGCAAGCTGCGCCGCGAGGCCGAGGACGCCGTCATCGCCGCCCGCGCCCGCCGCGAAGGAGTGAACGCATGATCGTCGCCTTCTCCGTGACGCCCCTCGGTGTCGGCGAGGACGTGGGGGAGTACGTCGCCGACGCCGTCCGCGTGGTCCGCGCCTCGGGCCTGCCTCATCGCACCGACGCCATGTTCACCTCCGTCGAGGGGGAGTGGGACGAGGTCATGGACGTCGTCAGGCGCGCCGTCGCCGCCGTCGAGCGGCGCGCGCCGCGCGTCTCGCTCGTCCTCAAGGCGGACATCCGGCCCGGTGTGACCGACGGACTGACCTCCAAGGTCGAGACCGTCGAGCGGCACCTGGCGCGGTAACCCCGCCCTCCCCGCGCACACCCACCCCGGCCCGCACCGGCCGGGGTTTTTCGTGCACAGGGGTTTGAGCGATCGCTCAAAGAGCGGTACGTTCAGCGGCAGACGGTTTGAGCGGTCGCTCAAACACCATGCTGACGTGGGGGAACACATGGGTCTGTACCTAGAGACGCACATCCGCGCCGATCTCGAAGAGCTATGGGCCCGCACTCAGGACCCGGCGTCTCACCAGCGCTGGGACCTGCGCTTCACCGAGATCCACCACCTCCCGCGCACGGAGGGCGAGCCGCAGCGCTTCCGCTACGCCACCCGCGTGCTGCCGTTCCTCACCGTCTCCGGCACCGGGGTCGCGGCCGGCGAACGGGAGCGCCCCGACGGCACCCGGACCTCCGCCCTGCGCTTCTCCTCCCCGCACCCCCTGTCACTGATCGCCGAGGGCAGCGGCTACTGGCGCTACGTGCCCGACGCCCACGGCGTCCGTTTCCTCACCGGCTACGACTACCGCCCCCGCTGGGGAGCCCTCGGCACCCTCGCCGACCGCCTGTTCCTGCGTCCGCTCATGGGCTGGGCGACCGCCTGGTCCTTCGACCGCCTCCGGCTCTGGCTGGAGCGGGGCATCACCCCCGAGCGCGCCCTCGTCCACTGGCTCGCCGAACTCACGGTCCGCACGCTGCTGCTCGCCCTGTGCCTGACCGGACTCGGGCAGGGCGCCCTCCCCGGCCCGCTCGGCCCCCTCACGGACGCCATGGCCTACCTGTGCCCGCTGCTGCTGGTCGTCGGCGTCTCCCTCGCCCTGTTCAAGGCCCCGCTCGCCGGGACCCCGGCCGCCCGGCGCTGCCTGCGCGCCCCCGCCACGCGCACCCGGGCACCCCGTCTCCTGCGCACCCTGGAGAAGCACGGATGACGTCGATCTTCCAGAGCGTGCTGGGCGCCGACTTCGACCGCCTCCACCCCGCGCTGCGCCGCCGCTTCTCGGTGGGCCTGGCGAGCGGTGAGGCCTGCACGGGCCGGGGCGTGATGGACCGGATCTGGCACGGCCCGGCGTTCGTGCGGCCGTTCCTGGCCCTGGGCGCCGTACGCAACATCCTGGTCCCCCGGGCCGGCCGGAACATCCCGTTCGTCATCGAGAACGTGCCCTACGCCGACACCTTCGGCCGTGAGACGGTGAGCTTCGTGCGCACCTTCGACCTGCCCGGCCGCACCCGCCGCTTCGACGCGCAGATGGTGCTGAGCCCCCGGGGCGACCGGATCCTCGACTACCTCGGCACCCACCAGCACCTCGCCAGCGACCTGCACCTGCGTGCCGAACCCGACGGTTCGCTGCTCATCCGCTCGGGCGAGCACCGGTTCCGGGAGGGCCCGGTGGACGTCCGCGTCCCCGAGATCATCGGCGCCACGGCCGAGGTGCGGGAGTCCTACGACGAGGCGGCCGGCCGCTTCCGCATCCGGGTCCGGGTGGTGAACCGGTACGCCGGGCCGCTCTTCGGCTACGAGGGATCCTTCACGGCGTCGTACACGGATGTACGCGTCCACGGGGTGCGGCCCGGGCTGCGGCCGGTGCGGGAGGAGGCGCGCGCATGAGCCCGGAGACGGCGAAGGCGCAGGAGACCAAGTCGAAGCTGCTGGAGGGTGCCCTGCGGACGCTCACCGACCAGGGCATCGCCAGGACGTCGGCGCGGACGGTGGCGGCTGCGGCCGGAGTCAATCAGGCGCTGGTCTTCTACCACTTCGGATCGGTGGACGAACTGCTCGCCGCGGCCTGCCGGTACGGGGCGGAGAAGGCCGTGGCCGGCTACCGGGAACGGCTCGCCGGTGTCTCCTCCCTGTCCGAGCTGCTCACTCTCGGGCGGGAGATCCACGAGCGGGAACGGGCCGGGGGGCATGTGGCCCTGCTCGGCCAGCTGCTGGCCGGGGCGCCGACGCACCCCGCGCTGGGACCGGCCACCGCCGACGGGCTGCGGCTGTGGATCACCGAGATCGAGCGGGTGCTCACCCGTCTGCTCGCTCCGACGCCGTTAGGCGAGTTCGTCGACCCGGCGGGCCTGGCACGGGCGGTCGCGGCGTCCTTCGTCGGGATCGAGCTGTACGAGGGGGTCGACGACCAGGGCGCGCACGCGGCGCTCGGCGCGCTGGAGCAGCTCGGCGCGCTGGTGGCCGCGCTGGAGGACCTCGGGCCGGTGGCACAGCGGGCGGTACGGCACCGCTTGCGGCGGTCCGGACGCTGAGGCGCAGACGACATTCCGGGCCCGGGTGACCGAAAGCCGAGACGGAGCTGACCGGCATATGACCGGCCGGTAGGGTCTGACGACGTGCCGAAGCCTCTCAGCCTTCCGTTCGACCCCATCGACCGCGCCGACCAGCTCTGGAAGCAGCGCTGGGGAAACGTGCCGTCCATGGCCGCGATCACGTCGATCATGCGGGCGCAGCAGATCCTGCTCGCCGAGGTGGACGCGGTGGTCAAGCCGTACGGGCTGACGTTCGCCCGGTACGAGGCACTGGTACTGCTCACCTTCTCCAAGGCCGGTGAGCTGCCGATGTCCAAGATCGGCGAGCGGCTGATGGTGCACCCCACGTCGGTGACGAACACCGTCGACCGGCTGGTGCGGTCGGGGCTGGTCGCCAAGCGGCCCAACCCCAACGACGGCCGCGGGACCCTCGCCGTCATCACCGACAAGGGCCGCGAGGTGGTCGACGCGGCCACCCGCGACCTGATGGCCATGGACTTCGGACTCGGCGTGTACGACGCGGAGGAGTGCCAGGAGATCTTCGCGATGCTCCGGCCCCTGCGGATCGCGGCGCGTGACTTCGACGAGGAGTGACCCGGGGCAAGATCTCCCGGAACGGGTGGTTACGCTCGACTCCATGAAAAAGAGCGTGCTGACCCGCTACCGCGTCATGGCCTACACCACCGGCGTCCTGCTGGTGCTGCTGTGCCTGAGCATGATCGCGAAGTACGGGCTGGGCGTCGACGGTGCCGCCGACTTCACCCGGGTCGTCGCCATCGCCCACGGCTGGCTGTACGTCGTCTACCTGATCTTCGCCTTCGACCTGGGCTCCAAGGCGAAGTGGCCGGTCGGCAAGCAGCTGTGGGTGCTGCTCGCGGGCACCATTCCGACGGCCGCCTTCTTCGTCGAGCGGAAGATCAGCCGCGAGCTGGACGCCCAGGTCGGCGACCGCGCCCCTGCCGTCGCCAAGGCGTAGCGCACCGCGGACCATGGCGTGGCGCCCCGCGCACCGGGGCGCGGCGCGCCCCGCACCGAGACATGGCGCACACCGCCGTACGGCTGCCGTACGGCGGCCAGCCATCGACATTTACTAGGACGTCCTAGTAAATTCAAGGGTATGGACGCTCACGCCATCGAGGAGGGCCGCCGTCGCTGGCAGGCCCGCTACGACGCCGCGCGCAAGCGCGACGCGGACTTCACCACGCTCTCCGGCGACCCCGTGGAGCCGGTGTACGGGCCCCGCCCGGGCGACACGTACGAGGGTTTCGACCGGATCGGCTGGCCCGGGGAGTACCCCTTCACGCGCGGGCTCCACCCGACCGGCTACCGCGGCCGTACCTGGACGATCCGCCAGTTCGCCGGGTTCGGCAACGCCCAGCAGACCAACGAGCGGTACAAGATGATCCTCGCCGCCGGCGGCGGGGGCCTGTCCGTCGCCTTCGACATGCCGACGCTGATGGGCCGCGACTCCGACGACCCGCGCTCGCTCGGCGAGGTCGGGCACTGCGGGGTCGCCATCGACTCGGCCGCCGACATGGAGGTGCTGTTCAAGGACATCCCGCTCGGGGACGTCACGACCTCCATGACCATCAGCGGGCCCGCCGTGCCCGTCTTCTGCATGTACCTGGTCGCCGCCGAGCGCCAGGGCGTCGATCCGGGCGTGCTCAACGGAACGCTCCAGACCGACATCTTCAAGGAGTACATCGCCCAGAAGGAGTGGCTCTTCCAGCCGGAGCCCCATCTGCGGCTGATCGGCGACCTGATGGAGCACTGCGCGGCGGGCATCCCGGCGTACAAGCCGCTGTCCGTCTCCGGCTACCACATCCGCGAGGCCGGGGCCACGGCCGCGCAGGAACTGGCGTACACGCTCGCGGACGGCTTCGGGTACGTCGAACTGGGCCTCAGCCGCGGACTGGACGTCGACGTCTTCGCACCCGGCCTGTCCTTCTTCTTCGACGCGCACGTCGACTTCTTCGAGGAGATCGCCAAGTTCCGGGCCGCCCGGCGCATCTGGGCGCGCTGGATGCGGGACGTGTACGGCGCGAAGAGCGACAAGGCGCAGTGGCTGCGCTTCCACACCCAGACCGCCGGCGTCTCGCTGACCGCGCAGCAGCCCTACAACAACGTGGTGCGTACGGCCGTGGAGGCGCTGGCCGCCGTGCTCGGCGGGACCAACTCGCTGCACACCAACGCCCTGGACGAGACCCTGGCCCTGCCCAGCGAGCAGGCGGCCGAGATCGCCCTGCGCACGCAGCAGGTGCTGATGGAGGAGACCGGGGTCGCCAACGTGGCCGACCCGCTGGGCGGCTCCTGGTACGTCGAGCAGCTGACCGACCGGATCGAGGCGGACGCGGAGAAGATCTTCGAGCAGATCAGGGAGCGGGGCCTGCGGGCCCACCCGGACGGGCGGCACCCGATCGGCCCGATCACCTCCGGCATCCTGCGCGGCATCGAGGACGGCTGGTTCACCGGTGAGATCGCCGAGTCGGCGTTCCGCTACCAGCAGTCCCTGGAGAAGGGCGACAAGCGGGTCGTGGGCGTCAACGTCGCCACCGGCTCGGTGACCGGAGACCTGGAGATCCTGCGCGTCAGCCACGAGGTGGAGCGGGAGCAGGTGCGGGCGCTCGCCGGACGCAAGGCCGCGCGCGACGAGGCGGTGGTGCGCGGCGCCCTGGACGGCATGCTGGCCGCCGCCCGCTCCGGCGCCAACATGATCGAACCGATGCTGGACGCCGTACGCGCGGAGGCGACGCTGGGCGAGATCTGCGGCGTACTGCGCGACGAGTGGGGCGTGTACACGGAGCCCCCGGGCTTCTGACGAGCCCGTTCCCGCCACACTGCCCGCCGGCCCGACAGCCGGCGGGCAGTGCGGCGTCGGCACGCGATGCCGGCCCGCGGGATCCGCCCGCGGCGACGACACGGCCTAGTCGTCCCCCGGGGCCTCCGCCAAGCCGTGGAGCAGGACCCGGGTGAAGCTGTGGACCCATTCCCCGTCCGCCGGTTTGCCGCTCACCAGGGTGCGGTGGACGACCGCGCCGGCCACCACGTCGAAAATCAGGTCGACGGTGCGGGCGGACTCCCGCGGATCGGGTTCCGGGGGGAGTTCGCCGCGCTGCTGTGCCCGGGCGCGGCCCTCCAGGACCAAGCGCATCTGACGGTCCACGATGGAGGCGCGGATGCGTTCGCGCAGGGCGTCGTCGCGGGTGGACTCGGCGATCACCGCCATCAGGCCGCTCTTCGCCTCGGGCCGGGCGAGGATGGCCGCGAACTGGAGGACGACGCCCTCGATGTCGTCGGCGAGGCTGCCGCAGTCGGGCAGCCGCAGTTCGTCGAAGAGTTCCGCGACGGCGTCCACGACGAGTTCGTTCTTGCCGGCCCAGCGACGGTAGAGCGTGGTCTTCGCGACCCCCGCGCGCGTGGCGACGTCCCCCAGCGTGAGCTTGGACCAGCCGAGGTCGACGAGAACCTCCCGGGTCGCGGCCAGGATCGCGGCGTCCGCGGTGGCGCTGCGCGGGCGTCCGGGACGGCCGGCGGGGGTGCGGCTCTGCATGTCATCGACCATAACCGGCGGATCCTGTGGTGCCGTGAGGGAGATCACCGGGGCGGGGTGTCGCCGGCCGCCCCGATGGCATTACGCTACGGGTCGTAGCGAAAGCTCGTGCGGGACGTACACGGGCGACGACCACGGGCGTGGGGTGGGGACCCGGCGCCGCTACGACGCATTTTTCGTTCCGGCGCGGGATCGGGGGAGGATAGACGCATGCAGCCACGGAACATGTCCATGAGCGGAGTCGTCGACCTCGCCGCGGTGAAGGCGGCCCAAGAGGCCAAGGCCAAGGCCGAGCAGGCGCGCGCCGAAGCCGCCCGACGGGGCGGGACGGGGGCCGTCTCGCCGGCCGACCTCGTCATCGACGTCGATGAGGCGGGCTTCGAGCGCGACGTCCTCCAGCGCTCCGCCGAAGTACCCGTCGTCATCGACTTCTGGGCCGAGTGGTGTCAGCCCTGCAAGCAGCTGAGCCCGGTCCTGGAGCGGCTGGCCGTCGAGTACAGCGGGCGCTTCCTCCTCGCCCGGATCGACGTCGACGCCAACCAGATGCTGATGCAGCAGTTCGGGATCCAGGGCGTCCCGGCCGTCTTCGCGGTCGTCGCCGGGCAGGCGCTGCCGCTGTTCCAGGGGGCGGCCGACGAGCAGCAGATCCGGCAGACGCTGGACCAGCTGGTGGCGGTCGCCGAGGAGCGCTTCGGCCTGACCGGTCTGACCGTCGACCCGGACGCCGAGCCGGGCGGTGCCCCGCAGACGGCTCCCACGGCGGGGCCGTACGACGCGGCCCTGAACGCCGCCGCGCTGGCGCTGGACGCCGGCGACCTGGGCGGGGCCGTCCAGGCCTACCGCAACGTGCTGGCCGACGACCCGGCCCACCCCGAGGCCCTGCTCGGTCTCGCGCAGGCCGAGTTGCTGCAGCGGGTGCAGGGTATGGATCCGCAGAAGGTCCGTCAGGAGGCGGCCGAGAGGCCGTCGGACGTACAGGCGCAGATCGCCGCCGCCGACCTGGATCTGGTCGGCGGACACGTCGAGGACGCCTTCGGCCGGCTGATCCAGACCGTGCAGCGCACGGCGGGTGACGACCGGGACGCGGCACGGGTCCGGCTGCTCGAGCTGTTCGAGGTGGTGGGTCCGGAGGACCCGCGGGTGATCGGGGCGCGCCGCGCGCTGGCGCGTGCGCTGTTCTGACCAGTCGCTAAACGCCACGGCGTGTGATGCCGGGGTCAAAGGTTCGCCGACGAGCCGCCGCAGTGACCGCGCTTTGCCAAAACTTGGCAATCGCGGTCACTGTTACTCCGAGTAAGACAAGGCCGTTGATCTGTCTGGGTTCGTCCAGGGATCAACGGTTTTTCGCGTCCCCCGGCCGCCACCGAGTGTCGCGGTCCGAGACCGGTCGGTCGTCCTCCGGTTATCCAGCCGTTACTAGCCAGTAACGAACCCCCTTGTGCCCGGGCCGAGAATGCACCACGATCGGCGACGCTCGGTCCATTCCCACCCCCGGCATCCGGCCGGGACACGGGAGACTCTGGGTCCCCACCGAGCAGAGCCGGCGGCAGTGGCGCCGGCTCTCGGGCAGGGGGGTCTTCGCCGGTCGGCGAAGCCTGTCCAGCAGGGTTGTGCGTGATGCGTGTCAGGCGCGACCAGTGGTTGTCGCTCGGGGGTGATCGCCGGTGATTCGGGCGCGGTTCGCGCCTCCGAGTGCGGGCGCTCTCCTTTCCGAGGACGTAGCACTTCTCCCATCCCTGCCTGGCTGAGCCACCGTCCGGGGGCGTGGCCGGGCCAGGAGATGTACGTCCGAGAAGGAGGAAATATGGAGTCCCAGGTGCGTGGCGGGACCAGATGGAAGCGGTTCGCTGTGGTCATGGTGCCCAGCGTCGCCGCTACGGCAGCGATAGGCGTCGCCCTCGCACAGGGCGCGCTGGCTGCGTCGTTCAGTGTGTCGGGCCAGGAGTTCAAGGTGCGCGCCGACAAGCTCGTCGGCCAGGGCTTCACCCAGTACGGCTCGCTGGACACGGGTAAGGGCCTCGACGGCAAGGACGCGGCGCACCCGGTGGCGGTCTCGGCCTTCGAGACGGCGAGCATCACCAACATGTGTCAGTCGGTGGTCACTCCGGTGCCGTTCCTGAACAAGGAGATCACCCTCAAGCTCACCGCGGGCAACAAGGGCAAGGACGTCGAGGCGTCGAAGCTGTACATCGACGTCGCCAACCTCGACGCCGACCAGGCCGTGTTCGACAACATGGACATCGGCGTCGCGGCCGGCAGCGCCAAGGGCCCCAAGCCCAAGGCCGATGAGAAGACCAGCCCGTTCGGGTTCGCCCAGCAGGCCGACACGGCCACGCTGACCGGCGTGCGCCAGACGGCGTGGGCGACCACCGCCGGCACCTTCACCCTGTCCAACCTGCACATGGGGCTGGAGTGGGGCAGCGGCGCGGGACACGAGTGCTACTAGGCGCTTGATGGCGGGCGGGGAAGCCACCGGTTTCCCCGCCCGGCCTCTCGGCCCGCACCCCCGACCGCTCCACCCAGCACCACATCACCAGAGCAACGCCGCACCAGGGAGCTGTTTTCCATGAGCGCCGAGACTTCTGCCGCCCCCGGCCAGTTCACCCGCCGTAGGTCGCAGTTCCGCGCCTGGCGGGGCAACCGCCCGTTCTGGGCGGGCCTGTACGTCTTGCTCGGCGGCCTGCCGATCATGTACTTCCCGTACGCGCACCTCAAGCTGGGCGCGCTCACGGTGGCGATGTCGACCACCGCGGGAGCCGGGTCCCTGATCATCGGCGTGCTCCTCGTCGTCCTGGGTCTGACCCTGTGGTTCCAGCAGCACGTCCGGGTGTTCGCCGGTGTCGCCGCGATCCTGCTGGCACTGGTGTCGCTCCCGGTCTCCAACTTCGGCGGCTTCATCGTCGGCTTCCTGCTCTCGCTGTTCGGCGGGGCCATGGCGATCGCCTGGGCCCCGGCCAAGTCCGGGCCGCAGCCGCCGGCTCAGGCGGACGACGACGCACCCGTGGAGACGGCGCCGGAGGTGGCCCACGGGTCGCCCGAGACGGCCCACGGGTTCAGCGAGGCGAACGACCTGTCAGGAACGAGCCCGGCCAACGGGGCGAACGGGAGGCACAGTGCCGGCTGACGAGGTGATCCGCGGGACCGACGCGGACGGGTCCCGTGAGAGAACCGGGCCACGCCACGCGGCCCCCAAGAGGACGCTGTTCACCAGGTTCCACATGCCTGCCGGCAAGGCGATAGCGTCCGTGGCGATGCCGACCGCGGTGCTCATGGGCTTCGGATACACGTCCTCGCTCGCCCTCGCCGCCAACGGCCATCCGTCCCCGTCCACCAGCCAGCAGGCCGAGGACTACAAGGACTGCCTGAAGGTCCTGGGCGACTCCAAGGACCCGTCCGCCTCGCCGTCGCCGTCGCCGTCCGCATCGGCATCGGCATCGGAGAGTACGTCCGCGACGCCGTCCCCCACCGCGAGCGCCGGCGCCGGCAAGACGGACACGAAGGCGCCGGACCACACGAAGGCCCCGGGCAAGACCTCTTCGCCGGATTCAGGTTCCGGCGACAAGGCCACACCCGAGCCGACCGCGACGTCCTCCGGTTCCGGTACGGGTTCCGGTTCCGGCGGTGACACGCCGACGCCGACCGCGTCGCAGACGCAGAGCGGCGTCGGGGGCGTCCTCGGCACCATCGGTGACACGGTCGGTGACATCCTCACCGGCGGTCACAAGGACTCCGGCACGGCGACCGCGACCCCGACGCCCTCCGCGTCCCCGTCGTCCGCCCCGGACACCGGTTCATCGGAGTCCGGTTCGTCCTCACCGGCAGGCGGCAGCGCCACCGACACCGTCAAGGACACGGCCGAGAAGGCCACCGACACGGTGAAGGGCACGGTCGACAAGGCCACCGACCCCGTGAAGGACACGGCCGAGAAGGCCACCGACACCGTCAAGGACACGACCGCCAAGGCCGGTGACGCCGCCAGGAACGCAGGGGACGCCACCGCGTCGGCCACGCCCAGCCCGTCCGCCAGCTCCAGCACGTCCCCGGACGACTGCCCGGCGGCCACCGACAAGGTCGGCGGTGTCGACAACGGCATTCTGGTGGCGGACGATCCCTGGTACCTGGAGGCCAGTTCTCTGACGCTGAACGGCGCCGACTACCAGGGCGTCGTGGAGGTGAAGACGGCGAGCGGAACCACGAAGAAGGTGCTCAAGTACGTCATCTCCGGCGGCACCAAGATCGTGGACCTTCACCAGATCGTCAAGGACAAGCAGTCGGGCAAGACGTACCACGTGCAGAGCGCCAAGGGTGGCGAGTCCACCATCGAGGGCGGCAAGACCACGATGTACACCGAGAGCATCTCGGGCAACCTGCTCGGCCTCATCCCCGTGACGTTCACCCCCGACAACCCGCCGCCCCTGAACATCCCGTGGATCCTGTTCACCCACGTCAAGGTGGTTCAGGCGGCCCAGTTCGGCGGCACCCTGACCATCCCGGGCATGCGCCAGTACACGACCGACTGAGCGGTCGCACGAACCCATCCGGGAGCCGCAACACCGTGGCCCGGTCCTCCGCTCGCGGAGGGCCGGGCCACGACCTTCGGTGACGACGCCCCGGCCCGACGAAGCCGGGGGGCGCCCCCTGGAACAGGAGGCGCCCCCCGGCGTCGTACGAGCCCGTGCCGGACGGTCAGTTGCCCTGGCCGCCGATGTGGTGGACGCGGATCATGTTGGTGGTGCCGGGGACCCCGGGGGGCGAGCCGGCGGTGATGATGACGGTGTCGCCCGCGTCGAAGCGGCCCAGCCTGGCGACCTCCTGGTCCACCAGGTCGACCATCTCGTCGGTGGTGTTCACGAACGGCACGACGTGGGACTCGACGCCCCAGCTGAGGGTCAGCTGGTTGCGGGTCGACTCGTCCGTGGTGAAGGCGATGATCGGCTGGATCGCGCGGTAGCGGGACAGCCGGCGCGCGGTGTCACCGGACTGGGTGAAGGCGACCAGGCCCTTGCCGCCGAGGAAGTCGGCGATCTCGGCGGCCGCGCGGGCCACCGAACCGCCCTGCGTGCGCGGCTTCTTGCCCGGCACCAGCGGCTGGAGGCCCTTGGAGAGCAGTTCCTGCTCGGCCGCCATGACGATCTTCGACATGGTCTTGACCGTCTCGACCGGGTACGCGCCCACGCTGGACTCGGCGGACAGCATGACCGCGTCGGCGCCGTCCAGGATCGCGTTGGCCACGTCGGAGGCCTCGGCGCGGGTCGGACGGGAGTTGGTGATCATCGACTCCATCATCTGGGTCGCCACGATCACCGGCTTGGCGTTGCGCCGGCACAGCTCGATCAGGCGCTTCTGCACCATGGGGACCTTCTCGAGCGGGTACTCGACGGCGAGGTCACCGCGGGCGACCATCACGGCGTCGAACGCCGCGACGACGTCCTCCATGTTCTCGACCGCCTGCGGCTTCTCCACCTTGGCGATGACGGGGACGCGGCGGCCCTCCTCGTCCATGACGCGGTGGACGTCCTGGATGTCCTTGGCGTCCCGGACGAAGGACAGGGCGACCATGTCGCAGCCCATGCGGAGGGCGAAGCGCAGGTCCTCGACGTCCTTCTCGCTCAGCGCGGGCACGTTGACGGCCGTGCCGGGCAGGTTGATGCCCTTGTGGTCGGAGACGACGCCGCCCTCGATGACGATCGTCCGGACCCGGGGGCCCTCGACGTCCAGGACCTTCAGCTCGACGTTGCCGTCGTTGATCAGGACCTGGTCGCCGCGCGAGACGTCGCCCGGCAGCCCCTTGTACGTCGTGCCGCACAGGTGCTTGTCGCCCGGCACGTCCTCGGTCGTGATGACGAACTCGTCGCCGCGCTCCAGCTCGACCGGGCCCTCGGCGAAGGTCTCCAGACGGATCTTGGGGCCCTGGAGGTCGGCGAGGACGCCGATGGGGCGGCCGGTCTCCTTGGACGCGGCCCGGACGCGGTCGTACCGCGCCTGGTGCTCGGCCTGGGAGCCGTGGCTGAAGTTGAACCGGGCCACGTTCATGCCCGCCTCGATCATGGCGACGAGCATCTCGTGGGAGTCGACCGCGGGGCCGAGAGTACAGACGATTTTCGAACGGCGCATGGAGCGATCCTATCGGTTTGTTTCGCTACGGAATATTCCGTCTGGTGGAAGATACAAATGAGTGGGGCACCGCTCAGGTGCTATTCAGTTGTGCTTTCCGACCAGTGCGTAGGTCTGCGTCGCGATCTCCAGTTCCTCGTCCGTCGGGACCACGGCCACCGCCACCCGGGCGGACTCCGGCGAGATCAGCCGCGGCCCGTCGCCGCGGACGGCGTTGCGCTCCGGGTCGACGGCCAGGCCCAGGCTCTCCAGGCCCGCCACCGCCGCCGCGCGCACCGGTGCCGCGTTCTCGCCGACCCCGGCGGTGAACGCCACCGCGTCCACCGTGCCGAGGACGGCGTAATAGGCGCCGATGTACTTCTTGAGCCGGTGAATGTAAATGTCGAAGGCGAGAGCGGCCTCTTCGTCGCCCTCGTCGATCCGGCGGCGGATCTCCCGCATGTCGTTGTCCCCGCACAGACCGAACAGACCGCTTCTCTTGTTGAGAAGAGTGTCGATCTCCTCCATGGACATTCCGCCGACACGCGCCAAATGGAAGATGACGGCCGGGTCCAGATCACCGGATCGCGTACCCATCACGAGCCCCTCCAAGGGCGTCAGTCCCATGGAGGTGTCCACGCAGCGGCCCTTCTCGACCGCGGACGCCGAGGCGCCGTTGCCCAGGTGCAGCACGATCACGTTGACCTCGGACGGGTCCTTGCCCAGCAGCCGTGCCGTCCGGCGGGAGACATAGGCGTGGGAGGTGCCGTGGAAGCCGTAGCGGCGGATGCGGTGGCGGTCGGCGATCCTCGGGTCGATGGCGTAGCGCGCCGCCGACTCCGGCATCGTGGTGTGGAACGCGGTGTCGAACACGGCGACCTGGGGCAGGTCGGGGCGCAGGGCCCGCGCGGTGCGGATGCCGGTGAGGTTGGCCGGGTTGTGCAGCGGGGCGACCGGGATGAGCCGTTCGATCTCGGTGAGCACCTCGTCGTCGATGACGGTGGGCTCGGTGAAGAACAGACCGCCGTGCACCACCCGGTGCCCGATCGCGGCCAGCTCGGGGGAGTCCAGGCCGAGGCCGTCCCGGCTCAGCTCGCCGGCGACGGCCTTGAGGGCGGCGTCGTGGTCGGCGATCGGGCCGCTGTGCTCGCGGGTCTCGCCGGTGCCGAGGCGGGTGTGCCGGAGCCGGGAGGTCTGCTCGCCGATGCGCTCGACCAGGCCCGCCGCGAGCCGGCTGCTGTCCCGCATGTCCAGCAGCTGGTACTTCACCGAGGACGAGCCGGAGTTCAGGACGAGGACGCGGGTGGGGTTGCTCACTGCTCGGGTGCCTTCTCGTCGAGGTTCTGGGCCTGGATGGCCGTGATGGCGACGGTCGTGACGATGTCCTGGACGAGGGCGCCCCGGGACAGGTCGTTGACCGGCTTGCGCAGGCCCTGGAGCACCGGGCCGACGGCGATCGCGCCGGCCGAGCGCTGCACGGCCTTGTAGGTGTTGTTGCCGGTGTTGAGGTCGGGGAAGATCAGCACGCTGGCCTGCCCGGCGACCTCGGAACCCGGCAGCTTGGTGGCCGCGACGGACGGCTCCACGGCCGCGTCGTACTGGATCGGCCCCTCGGTCTTCAGGTCGGGCCGCCTGCCGCGGACCAGCTCGGTGGCCGCGCGCACCTTGTCGACGTCGGCGCCCGAACCGGACGTACCGGTGGAGTACGACAGCATCGCGATCCGCGGCTCCACGCCGAACTGGGCGGCCGTGGCGGCCGACTGGACGGCGATGTCCGCGAGCTGCTCGGCGTCCGGGTCGGGGTTGACCGCGCAGTCGCCGTAGACCAACACCTTGTCGGCCAGGCACATGAAGAACACCGACGAGACGATGGACGCGTCCGGCCGGGTCTTGATGATCTCGAAGGCCGGCCGGATGGTGGCGGCCGTGGAGTGCACCGAGCCGGAGACCATGCCGTCGGCCAGGCCCTCCTGGACCATGAGGGTGCCGAAGTAGTTGACGTCGGAGACGACGTCGTGGGCCAGTTCCACCGTGACGCCCTTGTGGGCGCGCAGCGCCGCGTACTTCTCGGCGAAGGCGTCGCGCAGCTCGGAGGTGGCGGGGTCGATCAGCTGGGTGTCGCCGAGGTCGATGCCGAGGTCGGCGGCCTTCTTGCGGATCTGGTCGACCGGGCCGAGCAGGGTCAGGTCGCACACGCCCCGGCGCAGCAGCACCTCGGCCGCGTGCAGCACCCGCTCCTCGGTGCCCTCGGGCAGGACGACCCGCCGCTTGTCGGAGCGGGCCTGCTCCAGGAGCTTGTGCTCGAACATCATCGGGGTGACCCGGTCGCTGCTGGGTGCCGAGACCCGGCGGGCCAGGCCGGCGGTGTCGGCGTAGCGTTCGAACAGACCGAGCGCGGTCTCCGCCTTGCGCGGGGTGGCCGCGTTCAGCTTGCCCTCCAGGGAGAACAGCTGCTCGGCGGTGGGGAAGCTGTTGCCGGAGACCGAGATCACCGGGGTGCCCGGGGCGAGGCGGGCGGCGAGGGTGAGGATCTCGTCGCTCGGCACCTCGTTCAGGGTGAGCAGCACGCCGGCTATCGGCGGGGTGCCGGCGCTGTGCGCGGCCAGCGAGCCGACGACCAGGTCGGCGCGGTCCCCGGGGGTGACGACCAGGCAGCCCGGGGTCAGGGCGCCCAGGAAGTTGGGCAGCATCGCGCCGCCGAAGACGAAGCCCAGCGCGTCCCGGGCCAGGCCGGAGTCGTCACCGAGCAGCACCCGGGCGCCGAGGAACTGGGCGATCTGCGCGACCGTCGGCGCGGACAGCGCCGGCTCGTCGGGGAGCACGTACGTGGGGACCGGCAGCCGGTCGGCGAGCCGCTCGGCGATCCCGTCGCGGTCCTCGCGGGTCACCCGGTTGGCGACCATGGCGAGGACGTCGCAGCCGAGGCCGTCGTAGGCGCGGAAGGCGTTGCGGGTCTCGGCCAGCACGGCCTCGGCCGGCTGCCGGCGGCCGCCCACCACCGGGATCACCGAGGCGCCGAACTCGTTGGCGAGCCGGGCGTTCAGGGACAGCTCGTCCGGCAGCTGGGTGTCGGCGTAGTCGGTGCCGAGGACCAGGACGACGTCGTAGTCCCGGGCCACCAGGTGGAAGCGGTCGACGAGGGCGGAGACCAGCTCGTCGGTGCCCTGTTCGGCCTGGAGCGCGGACGCCCGGGGGTAGTCCATGCCGTAGACGGTCGCCGGGTCCTGCGTGAGGCGGTAGCGCGCCCGCAGCAGCTCGAAGAGACGGTCGGGACCGTCGTGGACGAGCGGACGGAACACGCCCACCCGGTCGACCTGCCGGGTCAGCAGCTCCATGACCCCCAGTTCCACGACCTGACGGCCGTCACCTCGGTCGATCCCGGTCACGTACACGCTGCGCGTCACGTGTCCACTCCGTTCCTTCTCTCGTGTCCGCCGTGTCTGTCGCGTCGTCGGCGTAAAAGTCGGCGGCATAAAAATCGCTCACCGAGGTGAGCAGAACCCTCTTGACAATACCCCCGCTGCCGGATAAGGCGCCCGTCAAGACCTCTCCTGCCCCGCGGACGTGAAAGAATCGGCATCGGCTCCCCGGTACCGACAGCGAGCAGGAGACACAGCACGATGCGCATCGGAGTTCTCACCGCAGGTGGCGACTGCCCCGGCCTGAACGCCGTGATCCGGTCGGTCGTGCACCGTGCCGTGGCGCAGTACGGCGACGAGGTCATCGGTTTCGAGGACGGTTACCGGGGTCTGCTGGACCGCCACTACCGCGCCCTCGACCTGGACGCGGTCAGCGGCATCCTGGTCCGCGGCGGCACCATCCTCGGCTCCTCCCGCCTGGAGCGCGACCGGCTGCGCGAGGCCTGCGAGCGGGCCACCGACATGGTCGAGGAGTTCGGCATCGACGCGCTGATCCCGATCGGCGGCGAGGGCACCCTGACGGCGGCCCGCATGCTCTCCGACGCCGGCCTCCCGGTCGTCGGCGTGCCCAAGACCATCGACAACGACATCTCCTCCACCGACCGCACCTTCGGCTTCGACACCGCCGTCGGCGTGGCCTCCGAGGCCATGGACCGGCTGAAGACCACCGCCGAGTCCCACCAGCGGGTGATGGTCGTCGAGGTCATGGGCCGGCACGCCGGCTGGATCGCCCTGGAGTCCGGCATGGCCGCGGGCGCCCACGGCATCTGCCTGCCCGAGCGGCCCTTCGACCCGGCCGACCTGGTCAAGATGGTCGAGGAGCGGTTCGCCCGCGGCAAGAAGTTCGCCGTCATCTGCGTCGCCGAGGGCGCGCACCCCGCCGAGGGCACCATGGACTACGGCAAGGGCGCCATCGACCAGTACGGCCACGAGCGCTTCCAGGGCATCGGCACCGCCCTCGCCTACGAGCTGGAGCGGCGCCTGGGCAAGGAGTCCAAGCCGGTCATCCTCGGCCACGTCCAGCGCGGCGGTGTCCCCACCGCGTACGACCGTGTCCTCGCCACCCGGTTCGGCTGGCACGCCGTCGAGGCCGCGCACCGCGGTGACTTCGGGCGGATGACCGCGCTGCGCGGCACCGACATCCTCATGGTGCCGCTCGCGGAGGCGGTCACCGAGCTGAAGACGGTGCCGAAGGACCGCATGGACGAGGCCGAGTCGGTCTTCTAGAGCCGTTCGCCCCGCTCAGCCGGTGCCGGTGGTCCCGGTGCGGTCCCAGAAGTGCTCCACGATCCGGTCGAGGAAGTCGCGGCCGGACTCGCTGGCGCCCGTGCCGCCACCGCCCCAGCTGAGCGTGGCGGTCATGTGCCCCTGGTAGTCCTGGTGCAGCCCTTGCAGCACCGCCTCCACGACGCCCCGTTCCAGCGGCGCCAGCCGCAGCACCGGCGCCACATAGGCCTGCCAGCGGGTGGTCACCGCGCTGTGCAGCAGTTCGGCGAGCTTGGTCTCGCGGCCGGTGACGGCGACGAAGTCGGGCAGGGCGAGGTCGAGGACCCGGGCCAGCGCGGCCGACTGCCGCTCGTCGCCCCGCCACTGCCCGCTCTCCTCCGTGCGCAGATAGGCGCGCAGGTCCATGCCGACGGCGCGGGCGACGTCCTCGGGTGCCACGCCCCGGGCGACGCGATGCTCGCGCAGGGTCCGCGGCCGGCCGATGAGTTCACCCGGAGAACACCACAACGCGCCCGCCAGCGCGGTGAGTTCGGGGTTGCTGGGGGTGATCGTGCCGCGTTCCCAGGCGATCACGAGGTCGGGGGTGACGTACGGCAGCCCGTACGAGGCACGCATCCCGTAGGCGACGTGCTCGGGCCCCATGCCCAGCGCGGCACGGAGCCTGCGGGCGGCGGGGGCGTCGAACGGGGGAGCCGACGGGTTCGGTCGGGCTGAGGGTTGGCGCACCCGGCACAACGTAGGCCCGGTTCGCCCGGTTGACTACGGTCGGTTCCACCGAGATCACGGATCGTACGAACGTACGGGGTGATCACGCGGAGTGGTCCGGCACCCCGTGCCACCCGACCGCGACCGGCCCGGCCGGTGAACCCCTGGCCCCTCCCCGGCCGCCGGCGCGCTCACCGGCTCGGCGGGCCCCATCGGTACACCAGCTCCGGCCGTCCCACCTGCCCGTACAGCGGACTCCGTCCGGCCCGGCCCGCCTCCACCAGGTGTTCCAGGTACCGGCGCGCGGTGATCCGGGAGATGCCCACGGCCTCGGCGACCCCCGCCGCCGTGAGCCCCTGCGGCGCCTCCCGCAGCGCGCCCGTCACCCGCTCCAGCGTCGGCCCGCTCAGCCCCTTCGGCAGCGCCGCGGGCGAGGGTGCCCGCAGGCTCGCCAGCGCGCGGTCCACCTCGTCCTGTCCGCTCGCCTCGCCCACCGCCGCGCGGAACTCGGCGTACCGGACCAGTCGGTCCCGGAGCGTCGCGAAGGTGAACGGCTTCAGGACGTACTGGACGACCCCCAGCGAGACCCCCTCCCGCACCACCGCCAGGTCCCGTGCCGACGTCACCGCTATCACGTCCGCGTGATGCCCGGCCGCCCGCAGGGACCGGGCGAACTGGAGACCGTGCACGTCCGGGAGGTGAAGATCCAGCAGCAGCAGGTCCACGGGCGTACGGTCCAGGACGCGCCGCGCCTGGGCTCCCGTGTGCGCCTTCCCGACCGCGACGAACCCGGGCACCCGGCCGACGTACAGCACGTGGGCGTCGGCGGCCACCGGGTCGTCCTCGACGACGAGCACGCGGATGGGCCGCTGTCCGCTGGTCATCCGCCACCGCCCGGGGCCGTGCGCAACGGCAACCGCACCTCGAACACCGCTCCGCCCTCACCCTCCTCGTCGGACTCCACCGCCGTCAGCGTGCCCTCGTGGCGGTTCACCGCCTGCCGGACCAGGGCCAGCCCCAGCCCCCGCCCGCCGGGCCCGGCCGGCTTGGTGGAGAACCCGCGCTGGAACACCAGGCCGGCATGGGCGGGGTCGACACCGGGACCGGTGTCCGACACGCGCAGCACGACTTCGGCGGCCGAAGCGTACGCCGTCACCGTCACCCGCGCCCGCGCCGTCCCCTGCGCCGCGTCCACCGCGTTGTCGATCAGGTTGCCGAGAATGGTGACGAGGTCCCGCGCCGACAGCTCGGCCGGGAGCAGGCCGTCGTCCAGCCGGCTGTCGGGGGACACCACCAGCTCCACGCCCCGCTCGTTCGCCTGCGCGGTCTTGCCCAGCAGCAGCGCGGCGAGGACCGGTTCGCTCACCGCCGCGACCACCTGGTCGGTGAGGGCCTGGGCCAGCTCCAGCTCGGCCGTCGCGAACTCCACCGCCTCCCCGGCCCGGCCCAGCTCGATCAGGGAGACGACGGTGTGCAGACGGTTCGCCGCCTCGTGCGCCTGCGAGCGCAGTGCCTGGGTGAAGCCGCGCTCCGAGTCCAGCTCGCCCATCAGGGACTGGAGTTCGGTCACGTCGCGCAGGGTGACGACCGTGCCCCGGCGCTCACCGCCGGAGACCGGGGACGTGTTCACCACCAGCACCCGGTCCGCCGTCAGGTGCACCTCGTCCACCCGGGGCTCGGAGGACAGCAGGGCACCGGTCAGCGGGGCGGGCAGCCCCAGCCCGGCCACCGAGCGGCCGATCAGGTCCGGGTCACCGGCGCCGCCCACACCCAGCAGCTCCCGGCCGCCGTCGTTGATCAGGGCCACCCGGTACTGCGCGTCCAGCATCAGCAGGCCCTCGCGGACCGCGTGCAGCGCCGCCTGGTGGTAGTCGTGCATGTGGCTCAGCTCGGTGGCGTTCATGCCGTGGGTGTGGCGGCGCAGCCGCGCGTTGATCACATAGGTGCCGACCGCGCCCAGCAGCAGGACGGCGCCGGCGACCCCGAGCAGGGCGGTGAGCTGGTCCCGGACCCGGGCGCTGATCGTCTGCACGGTGATGCCGGCGCTGACCAGCCCGATGACCCGGCCGTGGTCGGTGATGGGGGTCACCGCGCGGACGGACGGGCCGAGCGTGCCGGTGTAGGTCTCGGTGAAGGTACGGCCGTGCCTGGCGGGGCCGATGGTGCCGAGGAAGCGTCTGCCGATCTGCCGCCGGTCGGGGTGGGTCCAGCGGATGCCGGACGGGTTCATGATCGTGACGAAGTCGACGTCGGCGTCCCGCGTGACCTGGAGGGCGTACGGCTCCAGCCGGCTGCTGGGGTCCGTCGCGCGGATCGCCGTGCGGACGGAGGGGGAGTCGGCGATCGAGCGGGCCACCGCCGTCGCCTGCCGTGCGGCGGCGTCCTCGGCCTGCCGCTGGTCGCTGACGTAGGTGAACAGCGCGTACCCGGCCACGACCACCGCGACCAGCACGGCCTGCATGGCGAACAGCTGGGCCGCCAGGCTGCGGGGTCGCGGGAGGGTGGGGAGGCGCATGCCAGCAGTGTGCCTCGCGGGCCGGGCCCGGCGGGAACGGGCGGCGGGCGCGAACTCAATGAACACAAGGGTGACCGCTTTCGGACGGCCGGGAGATAGTCACGGCGTTCCCCCAACAACGCCCGGACGTGAGCCGCACGCCGGTTGTTCACCGACGAAGACGTCAAGGAGGGCAGTCGTGGCCGCCAGCACCCCCGAAACGGCACCTGCCGCACCCCGCGTGCCGCGGGACCGGACCCACTACCTGTACATCGCCGTCATCGTGGCGGTCGCGCTCGGCATCGCCGTGGGGCTGATCCGGCCCGACGCGGCGGTGCAGCTGAAGCCGCTGGGCACCGGATTCGTGAACCTGATCAAGATGATGATCTCGCCGATCATCTTCTGCACGATCGTGCTCGGCATCGGATCCGTGCGCAAGGCCGCCAAGGTCGGCGCCGTCGGCGGTATCGCCCTCGGCTACTTCCTGGTGATGTCGCTCGTCGCGCTCGCCATCGGCCTCGTCGTCGGCAACGTGCTGCACCCGGGGGCGGGACTGCACCTGACCGAGGCGCTCCGGCAGACCGGGCACGCCCAGGTGTCCAGCGACGCGCTGCCGCCGGTGGACTTCGTCCTGTCGATCATCCCGACCACGTTCGTGTCCGCGTTCACCGAGGGCCAGGTCCTCCAGACGCTGCTGGTGGCCCTGCTCGCCGGGTTCGCGCTCCAGGCCATGGGTCCGGCCGGGCAGCCGGTGCTGCGGGGCGTCGAGCACATCCAGCGGCTGGTCTTCCGCATCCTGTCCATGGTGATGTGGGCCGCGCCGGTCGGCGCGTTCGGGGCGATCGCGGCCGTGGTCGGCTCCGCGGGCGTCGACGCGCTCAAGAGCCTCGCCGTGCTGATGCTGGGCTTCTACGTCACCTGCTTCCTGTTCGTGTTCGTCGTGCTCGGGGCGGTGCTCCGGATCGTCGCGGGGCTGAACGTCCTCTCCCTGTTCAAGTACCTGTCGCGGGAGTTCCTGCTGATCCTGTCCACCTCCTCCTCCGAGTCGGCGCTGCCGCGGCTGATCGCGAAGATGGAGCACCTGGGCGTCAGCCGGCCGGTCGTCGGCATCACCGTGCCGACCGGGTACTCCTTCAACCTCGACGGCACGATGATCTACATGACCATGGCGTCGCTGTACATCGCGGACGCGCTGGGCACGCCGATGCCGGTCGGCGAGCAGATCCCGCTGCTGCTGTTCCTGCTGCTGGCGTCGAAGGGCGCGGCCGGTGTCAGCGGGGCCGGCCTGGCGACCCTGGCCGGCGGCCTCCAGTCGCACAAGCCGGCGCTGGTCGACGGGGTCGGGCTGATCGTGGGCATCGACCGGTTCATGAGCGAGGCGCGTGCGCTGACGAACTTCGCGGGCAACGCGGTGGCGACCGTGCTGGTGGGCACGTGGACCAAGGAGATCGACAAGGCGCGGGTGCGGCGGGTGCTGGCCGGCGAGCTGCCGTTCGACGAGACGACGCTGCTGGACGAGGGGCGGCCGGCGGTGAGCGACGTTCCCGCGCCGCGCGAGGACGGCGAGAAGGAGCTGGCCAAGGCCTGATCCTCCTGGAGTTCCGGACGTCCGGCCCGGCCTGAACCCGGGCCGGGCGTCCGGTCACCGCCGCCGGGCGGCCGAGTCTCCCCCGTACCTCGGCCGCCCGGCTCTACGACACCTCGGCCACCAGCTCGGTGGCCCGTGAGGCGGGTACGCCCGCCGCGGTCAGCACGGCGACCGTGGCGGCGCGGCCCGCCTCCTGTGCTGCCAGGAGGCCGTCGTTCACCGCCTCCGTCACCGCGAACAGCATCTGCTCCACCACATAGGCGAGGGCCGGCGCGGGCAGCGGGGAGACGAACACGCCCTCGTCCAGTCCGCGCTGGAGGAGGCGGATCTTGTCGTCGCGCACGGGCGCGAGGCGTTCCCGGATGCCCTGCACGGTGACCGTCCGCTGGGCCAGGGCGATCAGCAGCCGGTAGCGGTCGGCCACCGGCCACAGGGCGAGCACCGAGCGGGCCACCGCCTCCGCCGGGTCGGACACACCGGCGCGGGCGTGCGAGTCGGCGTCCGCGAGGGCCTCCACGGCTCCGTCCACGAGGGTGCTGATCAGTGCCTCCCGGTTGGGGAAGTGGCCGTACACCGTGCGCCGTACGACCCCCGCGGCGCGCGCGATCTGGTCCATGGAGGCGTCGGGATCGCGGAGCAGTTCGGTGAGGGCGACGTCGAGGATGCGGCGCCGGTTGGCGTCGGCGCGGCTGGTGTTACCCGTGGTCATGGCGGACATTCTGCCTCCCCGGCTCGACTTGCACGGCGCTGTGCAACCACGTACATTGCACATGGTTGTGCAATTGCACGCCTCTGTGCAAGTCGTGACGGTACACCGATGTGCGCGTCCGCCGCCGCTCCGGAAAGGAGACCCCCTGCCATGCGACTCGTCATGACCGAACCGGTCGACACGACGGAGCGCCCCTACGCCCGGCGCTGGTGGGCGCTGCTGGTGCTGTGCCTCAGCCTGCTGATCATCGTGATGGCGAACACCGCGCTCACGGTCGCCGCGCCCGACATGACCCGCGACCTCGGGCTGTCCAGCGCCGACCTCCAGTGGGTCATCGACGGCTACACCGTGCCCTACGCGGCGCTGATGCTGCTGCTCGGCGCGATCGGCGACAAGTACAGCCGGCGCGGGGCGCTCGTCCTCGGGCTGGCCGTCTTCGGCGGCGGCGCCGTCTTCGGCTACCTCGCCGACAGCTCCACGACCGTCATCGCGGCCCGGGCCGTGATGGGTGTCGGCGCGGCCCTCATCATGCCGGCCACGCTCTCGCTGCTCGCCGCGACCTTCCCGCGCGCCGAGCGGGCCAAGGCGATCACGCTGTGGACCGCCACCGCCGGGCTCGCCATCGCCGCCGGCCCGGTCGTCGCCGGCGCCCTGCTGCGCGACCACGGCTGGTCCTCGACGTTCCTGATCAACGTGCCCATCGCGGCCGTGGCCGTCGTCGGCGCCCTGGTCCTCGTCCCACCGTCCAAGGCCGGCCACCACGACCGCATCGACTACGTCGGCGGACTGCTCTCGGTGCTCTGGACCGGCGCCCTCGTGTACATGATCATCGAGGGGCCGCACTTCGGCTGGCACGCCAAGGCCGTCGGGGCCGCGGTGCTCGCGGGCGTCGGTCTGGTCGCCTTCGTCCTGTGGGAGCTGCGGCACCCGCGCCCCATCCTGGACGTGCGCCGCTTCGCCGGCCGCCGGTTCGCGGGCTCCAACCTCGCCGTCGCCCTGTTCTTCCTGGCCGTCTTCGGCGCCTTCTACTACCTCACCCAGCACCTCCAGTTCGTCCTCGGCTACGACGCCCTCCAGACCGGTGTGCGCATGCTGCCGCTGGCCGGCGCCGTCTTCGCCGGCTCCGCCCTGACCGGCTGGCTCACCCCGCGGGTCGGCATGAAGTGGACCGTCAGCGCGGGCATGGTCGGCGGCACGACCGCCCTGGCCCTGCTGACCCGCGTGGACGCGGGCTCCGGCTACGGCGACTTCGTGGCCCCCCTGATCATCCTGGGCCTCGCCATCGGCCTCGCGCTCTCGCCCTGCACCGACGCCATCATGGGCGCGTTCCCGGAGTCCGAGCTGGGCGTCGGCGGCGCCGTCAACGACACCTCGCTGGAACTGGGCGGCTCGCTCGGCATCGCCCTCCTCGGCTCGCTGCTCGCCACCTCGTACGGCGACCACCTCTCCGACGCCACCGCCGGCAGCAAGCTCCCGGCGAGCGCCCTGGACACCGCGCGGGACTCGGTCGGCGCCGGGTACGCCGTCGCGCAGGGCATCGGCGAGAAGGCGCACGGGCTGGCCGAGCGGGCGGCGGCCGCGAAGGACCCGCAGCAGGCCGCGCAGCTCAAGCAGCAGGCCGCCGAGCTGGCCGCCGGCGCCCGTCAGATGGCGGACGCGGTGGGCTCCTCCTTCTCCGACGCGGTCGCCCGCACCAGCCTGGTCGGCGCGGTCATCCTCGGTGTCGGCACGGTCCTGGTGGCCGTCCTGCTGCCCCGGCGCGAGTCCCCCGCACCCGAGGCGGAGACCGAGGAGCGGGAACCGGCGGACAGCCGGGCGGCCTGACCGCTTCCCGCCCCCCTCACGCGCGCACGTGCCGTTTGCCGGTGATATCCGGAACGGCACGTGCGCGCTCCGCGTCTGTACGCGTATGGAGGCACGTGGATGACGATCGACTGGGACCGGCGGACCTGCGCGCGCAAGGGGCATGTGACCTACGCGCCCGACGATCCCCGGCTGCGGGTACGGCTGCACGCCCGGACCGCGCTCGGGGACGTGTGGCGCTGTCTGCGCTGCGGAGACTTCGCACTCGGCGAGCCGCACGGCTCCGGGCCGGCCGACGAGGCGCCGCTCGTGCCGCGCGGCAAGGTGCTGCGGGACCTGTTCGTCCTGCGCTTCCTGGCCGTCGAGCGGGCCGTGCGCGGGGTGTTCATCGTGCTGGTCGCGGTGGCGGTCTGGAGGTTCAGCAACAGCCGGGACGCGGTGCGCCGGCTCTTCGACGAGTACCTGAACGTCTTCCGCCCGGTGTTCCGGCACTTCCACTACGACCTCGACCACTCACCGGTCATCGGCTCCGTCCAGAAGGCCTTCGGCTACCGGCACTCCACGCTGCTGCTGGTGGCCGCCCTGCTGCTGGCCTACGCGCTGATCGAACTGATCGAGGCGGCCGGCCTGTGGTACGCCAAGCGCTGGGCGGAGTACCTGACGGTCGTCGCGACGGCCGCCTTCCTGCCGCTGGAGATCTACGAACTCACCGAGCACATCAGCTGGGTGAAGATCGCCACGCTCGTCCTGAACATCCTCGCGGTCCTCTACATCGCTCTGGCCAAGCGCCTGTTCGGCCTGCGCGGCGGACGCCGCCGGTTCGAGGAGGAACGGCACAGCGCCTCCCTCATGGAGGTGGCGGAATCGGCGGGGGTTCCCGCCTTGCCTTGACGCCGACGTCAACCCGTACCGTCGTGGACATGCGAATCGGCGAGCTGGCCGCGCGGGCCGGGACCACGACACGCACCCTGCGCTACTACGAGGCGCGGGGACTGCTGCCGGCCCGGCGCGACGGCAACGGACACCGCACGTACGACGAGGGCGACCTCAGGCTGCTCCGGCAGATCCGCACCCTCCAGGACTTCGGGTTCGACCTGGAGGAGACGCGGCCGTTCGTGGAGTGCCTGCGCGCCGGGCACCCGGACGGCGACTCCTGCCCGGCCTCGCTGCTGGTGTACCGGCGCAAGCTGGCCGAGCTGGACGCGCTGATCGGGCAGCTGACGGGCGTGCGCGAGACGGTCGCCGGACAGCTGGAGCGGGCCGAGCGGGCCCGGGACGAACTGGCCGCCGAGGCGCTGGTTCCGGGGGGCCCGGAACCCGTGTGCGAACTGGGAGCGCTGACGCGATGAGCTTGGTGAGCGGACTGACGGAAGTGACGGACGCCGATTTCGAGGCGGAGGTGATCGGCTCGGACCTGCCGGTGCTGGTGCAGTTCACGGCCGAGTGGTGCGGGCCGTGCCGGCAGCTCGCGCCGGTGCTGAAGGACATCGCGTTCGAGGAGGGCGACCGGCTGAAGGTCGTGCAGATCGACGTGGACCGCAATCCGCAGACGACGATCTCCTACGGCGTGATGGCCACGCCCACCCTCCTGCTCTTCCGGGACGGTGAGCCGGTGCGCTCGATCGTCGGCGCGCGGCCCAAGCGCAAGCTGCTGGCGGACCTGGCGGACGCGCTGTAGAGACGCCCCGGAGTGCGAAAAATCCCCCGAGGAATTGCGCTCGGGGGATTTCGCTGCGTATATTCAGTGGTTCGCGACTTTCATCAGAACAAGTCGCGGAGAAGTCCAGTGGGCACAGTGTATGCGGGCGGGAGCGGAATTGTCAAACGCGGAGTTGTCGAACAGTGAATTCCCGGACGATGAATTGCGCGACGAGCAGGAATTCATCGACGGACTGTACGCGCGCGTGGACGTGCTGAGCGGCGAGACCGAGACCTCCGTGGCCGACGCTCTCGCGCAGGGCGACAAGCCCATGCAGGCCCGGCTGGAGCGGGACATCCTGGTCGCCGAGCGCTCGGGGCTCCTCGCCGCGCTGAACGCCGTGGACGGATCGCTCTGCTTCGGCCGGATCGATCTCACCGACGGGCACAAGCACCACATCGGCCGGATCGGACTGCGCGAGGACGACGCCGAACGCACCCCGGTCCTCGTCGACTGGCGCGCCGACGTCGCCCGCCCCTTCTACCTGGCCACCGGCCACACCCCGATGGGCCTGCGCCGCCGCCGGCACATCGCCACCGAGGGCCGGACCGTCACCGCCCTGCACGACGAGATCCTGGACCTCGGCGACGCCACCCGCACCGGCCACGAGGACCCCACCGGGGACGCCGTCCTGCTCGCCGCGCTGAACTCGGCCCGCACCGGCCGCATGAGCGACATCGTGCAGACCATCCAGGCCGAGCAGGACGAGATCATCCGGGCGCTCCACCGCGGCGTACTCGTCGTGGAGGGCGGCCCCGGCACCGGCAAGACCGCGGTCGCCCTGCACCGGGCGGCCTATCTGCTCTACGAGTACCGGGAACTGCTGGCCCGCCGGGCCGTCCTCATCGTCGGCCCGAACCCGGCCTTCCTCGGCTACATCGGCGAGGTGCTGCCCTCCCTCGGCGAGACCGGGGTGCTGCTGGCCACGGTCGGCGAGCTGTTCCCCGGCGTGCGGGCCACCGCCGCCGACACACCCGCGGCGGCCGCGGTGAAGGGCCGCGCCGGCATGGCCGACGTGCTCGCCGCCGTCGTACGCGACCGGCAGACGCTGCCCGACCCGGTCGCCGCGATCGAGCACGACCGCGAGGTGCTGATGCTGGACGACGGCCTGGTGAGCGTCGCCCGGGAACGGACCCGCGCCACGAGACTGCCGCACAACGCGGCCCGTGAGTACTTCGAGGGCCACATCCTCAACACCCTCACCGAGCTGTACGCCGAACGCGTGGGCACCGACCCCTACGACGGCAGCAGCCTGCTCGACGCCTCCGACATCACCCAGATCCGCGACGAGCTCGCCGAGAACCCCGGCGTCCGGTCCGCCGTCGACCGGCTGTGGCCCCGGATCACCCCGCAGCGGCTGCTCGCCGACTTCCTCGCGGAACCGGACGGCTACCTCCCGAAGGAGGACGCGGACGCGGTCCGCCGCCCGGTGACCCGCGCCTGGACCGTCGCCGACGTCCCCCTGCTGGACGAGGCGGCCGAACTCCTCGGCGAGGACGACCGCCTGGCGCGGGTCCGGGCGGACCGCGAGCGCGAGACGCAGATCGCCTACGCGCAGGGCGTGCTGGACGTCTCGTACGCCTCGCGGACCTACGAGTTCGAGGACAAGGAGGACAGCGACCCCGAGGCCTCGGAGGTGCTGTCGGCGCACGACATCATCGACGCCGAGCGGTTCGCCGAGCGGCAGGAGGAGGCGGACCACCGCAGCGCCGCAGAGCGGGCCGCCGCCGACCGGACCTGGGCGTTCGGGCACATCATCGTGGACGAGGCGCAGGAATTGTCGCCGATGGCCTGGCGGCTGCTGATGCGGCGCAGCCCGACCCGCTCGATGACCCTGGTCGGCGACCCCGCCCAGACCGCGGAGGCGGCCGGCGTCGGGTCCTGGGCGGACATCCTCGCCCCCTATGTCGGGGACCGCTGGGAGCACGCCCGCCTCGGCGTCAACTACCGCACCCCGGCCGAGATCATGGACCTGGCCGCGGCCGTGGTCCGTGCCCGGGAGCCCGGCTTCGAGCCGCCCAGCTCCGTCCGGTCCACCGGGGTACGGCCCTGGGTGCGGCGGGCCGCGGGCGACCTGCCCGGCGCGGTCGCCCGGGCGGCCGCGGAACTCGCCCCCGCCGAGGGCCGCCTCGCGGTGATCGCCCCGCGCGCGCTGCACCGCTCCCTGGCCGCCCGGCTGGACGGGGTCACGGCCGGCGCGGAACCCGACCTGACGCACCGGACCGTCCTGCTCGACCCGCGCCAGGCCAAGGGGCTGGAGTTCGACTCGGTCCTCGTGGTGGAGCCGGCCGCCTACGGCACGAGCGACCTGTACGTGGCGCTGACCCGGGCCACCCAGCGGCTCGGCGTCCTGCACACGGGCTCGCTGCCGCCGGGCCTGACCGACGGGGAGTGACGCGGCGGGCCCGGGGGCGGCCGGCCCCCGGGCCCCGCACGGTCAGGCGGGGCGCAGCCACACCGTCGCGAGCGGGGGCAGCGTCAGGCGGATGCTCGCCGGGCGGCCGTGCCAGGGGTGGGCCTCGGGCTTGACGGCGTCCGGGGTGGTGACGTCGCCGCCGCCGTAGCGGGCCGCGTCGGTGTTCAGCACCTCGACCCAGGCCGGCACCTCCTCCGGGACCCCGATCCGGTAGTCGGGACGGACCACGGGGGCCAGGTGGGAGATCGCGAGCAGCGGGGTGCCGTCGGCGTCGTACCGCAGGAACGCGAAGACGTTGTCGTCCGCCGAGTCACCGGTGACCCACGCGAAGCCCGCCGGGTCGGTGTCCCGCTGCCACAGCGCCGGAGCCGCCCGGTACTGCGCGTTGAGGTCCGCCACGAGGTCCCGTACGCCCCGGTGCTCGGCCTCCGCGCCGTAGGACGGGTCCAGCAGCCACCAGTCGGGGCCGTGCACCTCGGACCACTCGGCGCCCTGCGCGAACTCCTGCCCCATGAACAGCAGCTGCTTGCCCGGGTGGGCCCACATGAAGCCGAGGTAGGCGCGGTGGTTGGCGCGCCGCTGCCACCAGTCGCCCGGCATCTTCGACACCAGCGACCCCTTGCCGTGCACCACCTCGTCGTGGGAGATCGGCAGGACGTAGTTCTCGCTGTACGCGTACACCATCGAGAACGTCATCTCGTGGTGGTGGTGCTTGCGGTGCACGGGGTCGTGGCTCATGTACGCCAGCGAGTCGTGCATCCAGCCCATGTTCCACTTCAGGCCGAAACCGAGCCCGCCGAAACCGCTCGGGCCCGTGAGGTGGGTGGGACGGGTGACGCCGTCCCAGGCCGTGGACTCCTCGGCGATGGTGACCACTCCCGGGCAGCGCCGGTACACGGTGGCGTTCATCTCCTGGAGGAAGGCCACGGCGTCCAGGTTCTCCCGGCCGCCGTGCTCGTTCGGCTCCCACTGGCCCGGCTCGCGCGAGTAGTCCAGGTAGAGCATCGAGGCGACCGCGTCCACGCGCAGCCCGTCGATGTGGAACTCCTCGCACCAGTAGACCGCGTTCGCCACCAGGAAGTTGCGGACCTCACGCCGGCCGAAGTCGAACTCCAGCGTGCCCCAGTCGGGATGGGCGGCCCGACGGGGGTCGTGGTGCTCGTACAGCGGGCGCCCGTCGAAGGCGGCCAGCGCCCACTCGTCCCGCGGGAAGTGCGCGGGCACCCAGTCCATCAGGACGCCGATGCCGGCCTGGTGCAGCCGGTCCACCAGATACTTGAAGTCGTCGGGGGTGCCCAGCCGGGCGGTCGGCGCGTAGAAGCCGGTGACCTGGTAGCCCCAGGAACCGCCGAAGGGATGCTCGGCGACCGGCATCAGCTCGACGTGCGTGAAGCCCGTCTCGGTCAGGTACGCCGGCAGCTGCTCGGCGAGCTGCCGGTAGGTCAGGCCCGGCCGCCAGGACGGCAGGTGCACCTCGTAGACGGAGAAGGGCGCCTCGTGGACCGGGGTGTCCGCCCGGTGGGCCATCCACTCGGCGTCACCCCACTCGTGGTGCGAGGCGTGCACGACCGAGGAGGTGGCGGGCGGCGCCTCGGTACGGCGGGCCATCGGGTCGGCGCGCTGGGTGCGCGAGCCGTCCGGGCGGGTGATCTCGAACTTGTACAGCTCGCCCTCGCCGATCCCCGGCACGAACAGCTCCCAGATCCCGGTGCCGCCGAGCGAACGCATCGGGAAGGCGGTGCCGTCCCAGAAGTTGAAGGTGCCCGTGATGCGCACGCCGAGCGCGTTGGGCGCCCACACCGCGAACCGGGTGCCGGTGACGCCCTGGTGGGTGGTGACGTGCGCGCCGAGCGCCTGCCACAGCTGCTCGTGCCGGCCCTCGCCGATCAGGTGCAGGTCCAGCTCGCCGAGCGTGGGCAGGAAACGGTAGGCGTCCTCGGTCTCCTGGACCGTGCCGTCGTACGTCACCAGCAGCCGGTACCCGGGGACCTCCGCGAGCGGCACCAGGCCGGAGAAGAAGCCGTCGCCGTCGTCGTGCAGCTCGGCCCGCAGCTCGTCCGAGACCACGGTGACCGCCCGCGCGTACGGGCGGAACGCGCGGAAGGCGGTCCCGCCCGGCACCGGATGCGCGCCCAGCACGGAGTGCGGGGCGTGGTGGGTGCCGTGCAGCAGCCGCTCGCGGTCTCCGGCGTCCAGGGCCGGGGAGACGGCGGCCTCCACCACGGGTGCCGGTGCCTGCGGGGGCACCCGCGTCTCCTGCGGCTGCTTCGCGGCCCTGCTCCTGCCGGACTTGTTCTTCGCGTTCTTCGGCGTGGCTGACTTCTTGGACGTCACGAGCGGGTCTCCCGGGCGAGAATCGGGTCAGGTCGGGTCGGACGCGGCGAGGCGGCGGATCGCCGACAGGGGGACGGGGAGCCAGTCGGGCCGGTGCCGGGCCTCGTAGACGACCTCGTACACCGCCTTGTCGGTCTCGTAGGCCCGCAGCAGCACCGGGTCGGTGCGCGGGTCGAGGCCGGTCACCTCCGCGTACCCCGAGCAGTAGGCGGCGCGGCAGGCGTGCGCCCAGTCCGGGTCGGGCACGCTCGCCGAGTGGGCCGCGTAGTCGAAGGAGCGGAGCATGCCCGCGATGTCCCGCACCGGCGGCTGCGGCATGCGCCGTTCGGCCAGCGGCCGGGCCGGCTCACCCTCGAAGTCGATCAGCGACCACTCGCCGGCCGGCGAGCGCAGGCACTGCCCGAGGTGCAGATCGCCGTGGACGCGCTGGGCGGTCCAGGTACGGCCCTCGGCGGCCAGGTCGGCCAGCGCCTCGTAGGCCGAGCACAGGCCACGCTCGTACGGCCGCAGTGCCGGCACCGCCTGCACGGCCGCCGTCAGCCGCTCCTTCATGCCGTCCACCAGCGACCGGAGCTGCGTGTGGCCGAGGGTGACCGTCGGCAGGGCGCGGGCGAGCGCGGTGTGCACCTCGGCGGTGGCCCGGCCCAGCGCCCGCGCCTCGGCGGTGAAGTCCTCGCCCTTGGCCAGCTCGCGCAGCGCCAGCTCCCAGCCGTCACCGGCGCCGCTCACATACGGCTGGAGCACGGCCAGGACGTACGCGTCCGTGTCCACGTCGGCGTGCAGCCAGGCCGTCGGCGCGGGGACCCGGGGGCAGGCCTCGCCGGCCAGGGCGAGCGGGATCTCCAGATCCGGGTTGACGCCGGGCACGACCCGGCGCAGCAGCTTGAGAATGAACGTATCTCCGTAGACCACCGACGAGTTGGACTGCTCGGCGGTCATCATCCGGGCCACCAGGCCCGTCCGGATGTCCTGCCGCGGATCCCGCTCGAACCGCAGTCCGCCGACGCGGGCCTGGGTGCGCAGGGCCTCCAGCAGCACCTCGGCGGGCCGGGCGTCGTAGAGGGCCTCGTACACCGTGCGTCCGGCGAGCGGGCCCTCCTCCACGTGACCGATCAGCGCGGGCGCCAGCCGGGGCGGCAGCGCCTCGCGCACGCCTATGAGCAGCTGGTAGCAGTCGCCGGGGTGCGGCGGCGCGCCCGGCGCGTCCGCCTGGTGGACGCGCAGGATCAGGTGATACAGGCCCAGCCGCCCGTCGGGCGGCAGGAGTTCGGTGACGGCCACGGCGGTGAAGCCCGTCACCGGGCGTCCCTTGCCGGCGAACCAGCGCTGCCGCGGCAGCCAGGTGCGGAGCAAGGGGTCGAGCGAGGAGAGGAGGGAATCGGTGGTGCCAGAGAGGGTGACCGTTTCCGCCATGGGCGTCACGTCCTTTCCCCGGGTCGTCGGGGTGTTACTACTGCGTGCCCCGGGTGGGGCGGTGGAAACGCCCCCGGCACCCCACCCGGGCGGAGGCGGCCGCATCACGCGGTCTCCCGGCGCAGCCGGAACCAGTAGAAGCCGTGGCCCTGGAGGGTGAGCAGGTACGGCAGCTCGCCGATGGCCGGGAACCGGACCCCGCCGAACAGCTCGATGGGATGCCGCCCTTCGTACCGGCTCAGGTCCAGCTCCGTGGGCTGGGCGAAGCGGGAGAAGTTGTGCACGCACAGCACGAGGTCGTCGCCCTCCTCCTCCGACAGGGGCGCCTCGCGCAGGAAGGCGAGCACGGCCGGGTTCGAGGACGGCAGTTCGGTGTAGGACCCCAGTCCGAAGGCGGGGTTCTGCTTGCGGATCTCGATCATGCGGCGCGTCCAGTGCAGCAGGCTGGACGGCGAGGCCATGGAGGCCTCGACGTTGGTGACCTGGTAGCCGTGGACCGGGTCCATGATCGCGGGCAGGAAGAGGCGGCCCGGGTCGCAGGAGGAGAAGCCAGCGTTGCGGTCGGGGGTCCACTGCATGGGGGTGCGGACCGCGTCGCGGTCACCGAGCCAGATGTTGTCGCCCATGCCGATCTCGTCGCCGTAGTA